>CAZRKW010000023.1:7414-28213 GCA_964600355.1 uncultured Acidobacteriaceae bacterium | reverse complement strand
TTTGGATTGACCGCTGACTGCGACTGGTATGCAGGCGATATTCTCTGGCAGGACGACGCCACTGAGTTTCGCGTCGCCTATCGAGGCAGCGAAGTCACGCGAATCCGCATGCCGATTGCCGGACGCCACAACGTGCTCGATGCGCTTGCCGCGATTGCGCTGGCGTACGGCCGGGGCGTCGAATGCGAGGCCATCGAGCGCGCCTTTGCCACTTTCCAAAGCGTGCGGCGGCGCATGGAAATTAAGGGCGAGGCCAACGGTATCCTGGTGGTTGAGGATTTTGCGCATCATCCCACCGCGATCCGCCTCACGCTCGAGGCTGCCCGCACGCGCTGGCCCGGGCGCAGGATCTGGGCAGCCATCGAGCCGCGCTCGAACACCATGCGCCGCAAGGTTTTCCAGGATGCGCTGCCTGAATCGCTGGCTATTGCCGACGGCGTGCTGATCGGCCCGGTAAATCGTGCGCAGCTGCTTTCGGATGAAGACCGCCTGTCGCCCGATGCCATTGCCGAGTCCTTGCGAGCGCATGGCCGTGCGGCGAAGGCGTTTCCTTCAGCCGCGGCCATCGCGGATTACCTTGCTGAAAATGCCAATCCAGGCGATCTCGTCCTGGTGATGTCGAACGGAAGCTTCGACGGCCTGTGCTCGAAACTCCTCGAAAAGCTGAAGCCTCTCGCCGGAGCCCGCGGGTGACCTTCCGCAGGATGCCAACGTTTCGCGCGCTGCTGATCCTCGGCGTCCTGTCGTTCCCGTTCGCGCCGCGCCCTGCCTCGGCGACCATCCGGTATCGCGTTTCACTCGCACAGAGCAATGAGCATGTTTTCCAGATCGAGATGGAAATTCCGAGCCAGGGACGTGCGGTACAAGTTGCGATGCCCGCATGGAACGCGCTCTATCAAGTGCGCGACTTTGCGTATCGCATACGCAGCCCCAAGGCCTCGGTGCTGGACTCCGCCAGGGGAGCCGGTTCAGCAGTCGAATTCCGGCCCTTGGATAAGCAGACGTGGGAAATCGAGACGCCCCAGAATCCCGCGGCTTCCAAAAGCCAAACAAGTTTCCTGCTCCGCTACTCGATTCAATGGGACGATCCCGGCCCCTTCAACTCCCAGCTGAACGATCGCCACGCTTTCATCAACTTCGCGGAAATACTCATGTACGTCCCCGACCGGCGCAGCGAAGATGTCGAAATCGCGTTCAGCGATCTCCCGCCGGGCTGGAAGCTGGTCTCCGAGCTTGCGGTAGGGCACGTAGCGCAATCCTTCCAGGCGGAAAGTTACGACGCGCTCGTCGACGCCCCGGTGGAAGCGGGAAAATTTGCGGATTTCGCGTTTGACAGCGAAGGCGCGCATTTTCGCACGATCGTCGACGGCACCGAGTGGAACAAAGGCCGCCTCGAAGACGATCTCCGGCGCATCACGAGCTATGAAATCCGCCTGATGGGCGGCGCTCCGTTCAAGGAATACACCTTTTTCTTCCACATCGGCGCGTATGCGGACGTCGGCGGCGGTGGCATGGAGCATTCGAATTCGACCGCGATTGCGGCAACGTCCGTGGAAAGCGCGGCGTCGGTTGCGGCTCACGAATTCTTCCATGCCTGGAACGTCAAGCGCATTCGCCCGCAGGCTCTTGAGCCCGTCGATTACACGAAGGAGCAGAAAACGCGCGCCCTGTGGTTCGCCGAGGGCGTCACCAGCACTTATGCGGCTTTTGCGCTGGAGCGCTCCGGCCTTTGGACCAAGACCCAGTTCTACGAAGACCTCGCCATGCAGATTGGCGACCTGGAATCCCGCCCCGCCCGCAAGTGGCAGAGCGTCGAGGAATCGAGCCTCGACGCCTGGCTCGAGAAATACGATGACTACAATTCCCCCGGCCGCAGCATCTCGTATTACAACAAGGGGCAGCTGCTCGGCGTGCTTCTCGATCTTTCCGTCCGCGATGCCACCGCCAACCGCAAATCGCTCGACGATGTGTTGCGCCGGATGAACGACGAATACGCGAAGCAAGGGAAGTTTTATGATGAAAGCGAGGGTATCGAGCGCGCTGTCGAAGAAGTGGCCGGCAAGCCCTACGCCGATTTCTTCCATCGCTTCGTTTCCGGCACCGCCGCAATCTCGTACGACGATTTTCTCAGCCTCGCGGGCCTGCAAGTGAAAGTGGAAACCGTAGTGAGTTCCGATCTCGGCTTCTGGCCCGAAACCAGTTCCGGGAAAAGCGTAACGGTGTCGAGCCTGGAAGCAGGAAGCGCCGCCGAAGCCTCCGGCCTGCGCAATGGAGACGTGATCCTCGCGTCGAACGGCAAATCCTCGCCGCCGGACGTTGCAGCGTGGCTGCGCGCGCGTTCCGCGGGCGATCCTGTCACTCTGCGCATCCGCCGGGACGCCCAGGAATCCGACATTTCGTTCCTGGTCGGCTCGCGCGAGGACCGCCAGTATTCCATAACCGAATTGCCGCATCCCTCGGAGCAGCAGCGGCGCATCCGGGAAGGCTTCCTTCACGGTAAAACGGATGAGTGAAGACTTCCATAAACGTCCTCTCCCGAAAACACCCGCAGCCAGATGCTCCGCATGATTCGCACCGCAATCGTCGGAATCTGGTTCGCCTTCGCGATCGTCTTCTTCCTGCCCTGGCTGATTCTCTGGAGCCTGCTCACCCGCACTCAGGACCTGATGTACTGGTCCTCGATGAACGCGGTGAAAATCGGGCTCCGCATCGCCGGCGTACGAGTGCATTTGGAAGGTCTTGAAAATATTCCGCCGGGCCCGTGCATTCTTGCAGCGAATCACGCTTCCTACGTGGATCCTCTAGCCTTCGTCCCGTTCATTCCGCGCCGCGTCTCCGTAGCGCTGAAAAAAGAACTCTACCGCATCCCCATTCTTGGCCCCGGAATGCTCATGGCAAAATTCGTGTCGGTGGACCGCGCTTCGCGAGAAGGCGCCGTCGATAGTCTGAAGACGTCGGTGCGCTACTTAAAAGAGGGCCTATCCTTCGCCGTGTATCCCGAAGGCACGCGCAGCCCGGACGGTCGCTTGCTGCCCTTCAAAAAGGGCGCTTTCGTTTTGGCGATTCAGGCAGGCGTCCCGATCGTTCCGGTCTCGATCGGCGGCGCGCAAAAACTGATGCGCAAGGGCGAATGGGCCATCCGCCCCGGCGACGTTTTCGTCCGCTACGGCCCCGCGGTGGACGCGTCGCAGTATCCCATCACGCGGCGCGCCGAGCTGCTCGCGCGAGTCCACGACCTGGTCGCCGCAGGCTTGCCTCCCGATCAGCAGCCGCGCGCGCAAGCCACGCCAGCAACGGAGTAGCTTTCTTCGTCCTTTACCCGCGCGGATCACCCATCTGGCGTACAATTCCAACGATGCCCTTCAAATCCGGATTCGTAGCCATAGTAGGCCGCCCCAACGCGGGCAAATCGACGCTCGTCAACACCCTTGTCGGCCGCAAAGTAGCCATCGTTTCGCCCAAGCCGCAAACCACGCGCAACCGCATTCAGGGAATCCTGAATCGCGACGACGCGCAAATCGTCCTGATCGATACGCCCGGCATCCACAAAGCCCAGAACGTCCTCAGCCGCCAGATGATGGACGAGCTCCAGCACGCCCTCGAAGGCATCGACGCCCTCTGCCTGATCGTCGACGCCTCCGCCTCCATCGGGCGCGGCGACAAGTTCTCCATCGACTGGATCAAGCGCTTCCACGGCCCCGTGTTCCTCCTGCTGAATAAGGTCGACTGCATCAAGAAGCAGCAGCTTCTGCCCCTGATCGACCACTACCGCCAGGAATTCGATTTCGCGGAGGTTTTCCCGATTTCCGCGCTCACCGGCGAGGGCTGCGCGGACCTCGTGAAAGCCTGGATCGACCGGCTGCCCGAAGCCCCGCCCTATTTCCCGCTCGACCAGTTCACCGACCAGCCCGAGCGTTTTCTCGCCGCGGAGTTGATTCGCGAAAAAGCCATCCTCACCACGCGCGAAGAAGTCCCCTACGCCATCGCCGTGCTTCTGGATAACTTCGAAGAGAAGAAAGATCTGGTCCGCATCCGCGCCACGCTATACGTCGAGCGCGAAGGTCAGAAGGGCATTCTGATCGGCAAGGGCGGCGCCACCATGAAAAAAATCGGCACCGAAGCGCGCAAGGAACTCGAAACAATCCTCGGCACGCGCATCTTTCTGGAGCTTTTCGTGAAGGTACAGCCCAACTGGCGCCAGAACGCCGGAATCGTCCGCCAGTTAGATTGGCACCGCCAGCTCGAACAGCTCAGCCAATTCCAAGAAGGAACACAAGAGGGCTAAGCTTTTCGGCCCGCCTTCTCCGCGCGGTCTCACGCGAATCGTTAGCTCGCCTTCGACGGCGCAATCCCCAGCGAGCGCATCTTGCGGTACAAGTGGCTGCGCTCGAGGCCCAGCGCCTCGGCGGCCTTCGTCATGTTCCAGCGATTTTCTTCGAGCTTGCGCAGCACAAACTCCCGCTCGTAGGCCGAGCGCGCTTCCTGCAGGCTCTCGTAAGGTTTCTGCGGGCTCTTCGACGCGCCCCGGAACACCTCGGGAGGCAGGTGATGCGGCTCGATTTTCGCCGCAGGGCACATGATCACCAGGCGCTCGACCAGATTTTTCAGCTCTCGCACATTCCCCGGCCAGGGATACGCAAGCAGCACTTCCATCGCCGAGGCGCTGAATTCCCTCGGTTTCTTTCCATACTCCGCCGAGAACGCCTCCAGAAAATGTGACGCGAGAATGGGAATATCCTCGGTGCGCTCGCGCAGTGCCGGGACGTAGAAGGGAATCACGTTCAGCCGGTAAAACAAATCCTCGCGAAAAGCATTGCGCCCGATTTCGTCTTCGAGTTTTTTGTTGGTTGCCGCCAGCACGCGCACGTCCACGTTCACCGGTTGATTGGACCCGAGCGGCTCCACGCGCTGCTCCTCCAGCACGCGCAGCACTTTGGACTGCGTCTTCATGCTCATGTCGCCAATTTCGTCGAGAAAGAGCGTGCCGCCATCCGCTTTCTGAAACTTTCCGACTTTGTCTTCGCTTGCGCCCGTGAAACTGCCTTTGCGGTGGCCGAACATTTCCGACTCGATCAACTCCTCCGGAATCGCCGCGCAGTTGACTTCCACAAATGGCATGGAGCTTCGCGCGCTGCTGCCGTGGAGCGCTCGCGCGACCAACTCTTTGCCCGTACCGCTTTCGCCATAAATCAGCACGCGGCCGTTGGTGGGCGCCGTGAGCGCAATCTGCTGGCGCAGCGCCTTCATCGGGATGCTGGTGCCGAGAATCTGGTGTCTTTCTTCGAGCTGTGCGCGCAGCCGCTGATTCTCGGCCTCCAGGCGCATGTATTCGAGAGCGTTGCGCACCACGAGAATGAACTTCCCTAGCGAAAGCGGCTTTTCGATGAAATCGAACGCACCCAGCTTTGTCGCGCGCACCGCCGTCTCGATGTTTCCGTGTCCGGAAATCATCACCACGATCGGCGCGGTGTCCCGCGACTGGATTTGAGCGAGCGTCTCCAGGCCGTCGATTTTCTTCAGCCACACATCGAGCAGAACCAGGTTGAAGTGCTTCCGGTCCATTCGTTCGAGGCACTCTTCGCCCGAAGCCACCGACTCCACTTCATAGCCTTCGTCGCGCAGCAGTGCGCCGAGCGATTCGCGGATGCCTTCTTCGTCGTCAACGATCAGGATCGATGCTTGCATGTTCCGTTCACTTTTTCTGGGGGGTGTGTTCAGGTTCACCAGGCTCATGAAACGACGGAGTCCCCGGCTGTGGCGGCCACGACAGGCATCTCGGCTGCCGGGAAGCGCAACACGAAGCGGGCACCGGTGGGCAGATTGTCCTCCGCTCGAATCGTCCCGTTGTGTTCGGCAACGATGCGGCTGGCGATGGCGAGGCCCAGCCCCGTGCCGCGTTCTTTCGTCGAAAAATGCGGCAGAAACAATTTGAGCTTGTCTTCGGGAGAAATTCCGTGGCCGCTGTCGGAGATTTCTACCTCCACGGCGTCGCCGTCGCTTTCGGTTCGCGTCGCCACACGCAGCTGGCGCACCGTCGAATTTTCCATGGCCTCCGCCGCGTTGTCGATCAGGTTGGCCAGCACGCGCCGCATGAGCTCGGGGTCGGCCTTCACCTGCGGCAGGGAAGCGGCCAGATCGGTTTTCACGGTGACGCCGTCAAGGCGACCGTGGAAAAGGGCGAGCGCGCTCTCCACAATCGAATTCATATCCGCGGGCGCGAGGCGCGCGGCAGGGAACCGCGCGAACTGCGAGAACTGGTCCACCAGCGATTTCAGCGTCTGCACCTCGCGCTCGATCAGCGTCGCGCATTCGGCCGCCAGCTTCTCAAAGTCGGTGCGAGGCACTCTCGGATTTTCCTCCGCGGAGCGGTCTAATCGGCGCAGAAGCCTTTGAGCTGAAATCTGGATCGGCGTCAGCGGATTTTTGATCTCGTGCGCGATTCGCTGCGCCACTTCCTGCCAGGCGCTGGCCTTTTGCGCGCGCAGAAGATCGGTCAAGTCGTCAATCACCACCACGAATCCCGGATTCGACCGCCGCGGCCCCAGCGAACTCACGGTCACCGCCGTACGCACCAGACGCCCGCCCGTGGCGATTTCGATCTCGCGGGAAGCCGCGCCCATGCGCAGCGATCGCCGCATCAGGTGCAGCACGGCGCGGGCGGCGTCCTCGCCCAGAAGGTCCTGAAGACTTTTCGCTTCCCGCGCGTACTCGCCGAGGATCATCACCACCGCGGAGTTCACCCGCGCGATCTCGCCCGACGCATTCAGCGAAACGACGCCCGTGGGAATATTTTCAAGGATCGCCTCCATCAGCTTGCGCCGCCGCTCGCGCTCTTCGATGGCTTGTTCGAGGCTCTGCGTGAACTCGTTGATTTGCCGCCGCCCTTCGCCGAGCTGCACGGTCATGCGGTTGAACGAGCGAACGAGTGTTCCCAGTTCGTCCTGCGCCTGCACTTCGATCCGGTAATCGAAATTTCCGTGAGATATCTCGCGGGTCGCTTCGGCGAGCGCTTGAATTGGCACCGTCACCTGCTTGGAGAGGAATAGCGCCACCCACGTTGTCGTGAACAGCAGCAGCAGCGTGATCAAAAAGAGCGCCAGAACGATTTCGCGCTTGTACGCCCTGAGATTCTGCTTCTGCCGCGCGTAGGTCGCCGTTTGCGACTCGATATCGTAGTATCGCTGCATGAAGTCAGGCGGCAGCCGCCGTGCGATCACCACGAGACCGCCATTATAGGGCGCGCTGGCCCCCAGGTAGTAGTCCTGCGACGACTTCCATATTTCAGCCCCGCCCGCCAGAGTTTGCACGAACTTCGGGTCGCCGCCCGACGGTGAGGCGCCAGTGGAGGAGGTTCCCCCAAGCGAGTTCTCATTGATGAATTGAGTCTTGCCGCTGGAAGTCACGATCCAGTAGACCGGGGGATCGCTGCCCGGCAGGAAACTGTTTTCCTTCCCGCTGCGACGTCCGCTGAGAGCCTCAGCTTCCGCGGCCGCGTAAATTCGCAGGCGCTCGAACTCGCGCTTCGAAAAATCGCCGATCAGTTTCTGGCTCTGCTCGTTGGCAATTTCCAGCGGACGCGGGAACCAGAGATTCAGCGTCCGGTTGACCAGCGCGTAGCTGAAAAAGAAAAGAAAAACCACAGGCAGCAGCGAAATGCCCATGGCGCCGACCACCATCTTTCCTTTGAAGCGCGATCCCAGTTGCCCGCTGCGCCGTTCCGCCCATAGACGCAGCAGGCTGCGGCTCAGAATCAGAGTGAAAACGAGCAGTGCCGCGGCGATGAACGTGGAGAGCGCGAACAGAATGAGCAGGGAATTTTCTTCTTCGGGGTGGAGCGGGATCCGGAGCGAGCCCAGCGTGAAGACAGCCGCCGTCAACAGCACCACCGTTACGCCGGCGATCGTCAGCCACGCCCGCTTCCAGTTGGACCCTTTCACGCTAGCTGCCCTCCTCGAGATGCGGCCCGAGCGGGCACTCCTGGCACAAAGGCTCGCGAGTCCTGCAGAACTGCTTCCCGGTGTTGGCGTGCTGCGGGGCGCGAGGTTGAGCCACACTCATTGCGTTATTGGGCGAAAACGCGGTCGAATGGGCTCGTTTCATGGAAAAACCACGATATCGAGGGCCTTAGGACAAGTCAAGCAAAGGTGTTGCGCAATTGCCACACTTCCGTGTCACGGAGCCGACAGGGCGCCTCACCCATTCTTGCGTTCGAACTCGCGCATGAAGCTCACAAGCGATTCCACAGCAGCCAGCGGGACGGCGTTGTAGACCGAAGCGCGCATTCCGCCGACCGACCGGTGGCCCTTGATCCCAATGAGCCCGGCCGCCTCTCCCTCTTTCGCAAACTTCTTTTCCACGGCCTCATCGCCGCCCGCCACGCGAAACACCACGTTCATCTTCGAGCGCGATTCCTTCTCGACCGGGCATTTGTAGTAGCCGGTTGCGTCGATTGCGTCATAGAGCAGCCTGGCTTTGGCTGAATTGACCTTTTCGATGCCCGTGACGCCGCCCTGCTGCGCCACCCATTCGGCCACCAGGCCCAGCACGTACACCGCAAACGTCGGCGGCGTGTTGTAGAGAGATTTTTCCTTGGCATGAGTCCGGTATTGCAGGATCTTGGCGATTTTGTCGCTTCCGCGCTCAATCAAATCCTTTCGCGCGATCACCACTGTTACTCCCGAGGGTCCCAGGTTCTTCTGCGCGCCGGCAAAAATCAGTCCAAAGCGCTTTACATCGAGCGGGCGGGAGAGAATGTCGGACGACATATCGGCCACCAGCGGCACCGCGCCCGTTTGCGGCATCTCCGTGAATTGCGTTCCTTCAATCGTGTTGTTCGTGCACATGTGCACATACGAGGCGTCTGGCGAAAGCTTGATTTCATCCGGGCGCGGCACGCGCGTGAACTTATCCGCTTCGGTGGAGGCCGCCATGCGCATTTCGGCGAGTTTCTTGAGTTCTTCGATAGCCTTGGCTGTCCAGGCCCCGGTGTGGATCATGTCGACGGGTTTTCCCGCAACGAACAGGTTCAGCGGCACCATGGCGAACTGCATGCTGCCGCCGCCTTGCAGAAACAGCACCGAGTAATCCTCGGGAATCGCCAGCTCGCGGCGCAGCGCTTCCTCGGCCTTGTTGTTGACCGCCTCAAATTCGGGCGAACGGTGGCTTAACTCCATCACCGACATTCCTGTCCCGGCGAAGTCGAGCAGCTCTTCGCGGATGCGTTCCAGTACGGGCAAGGGCAGTGCGGCAGGCCCGGCGTTGAAATTGAAAGCTCGCTTTACGGTGCGGTCTGCTAGTGTCGTATTCACGATGGCAAATCCCCTTTAGGAAGGTTTAGCGACGCAAGTATCAGGTTTCGCCAGAATACCAGAACGGGTGTGCCGGGGAAATGAATCGCTTGTTGCTGTGTGTGCATTTTACGGGCGTTTCATCGGTCCATTTTGGCCGCCCATTTGGCTAACCTTGACACTCCTCAGGTCCACCAGTAGACTGAATTTGTTCGAGTTGCGGCTGTGGAGCCTGCTGAATGCTTCTCTCTCGGGATTACGTCGGATACATGGCGAAAGAAGTGGTAAAGCGCCTGGTGGCCGGCAAGATGATTGAAACCAAGCATGTGGATAACCTCACCCAACAGGTTCGCCAGGTGATGGCGGACGAAGTGACCATCGAAGACCGCATCAACGAAGAGGTCCGTGAAATCCTCAGCAAGTATTCCGACGAAATGCGGCGCACCGGAGTTTCCTATCAGGAGATGTACAAGAAGGTGAAGGGCCAGCTCGCCCGCGAAAGGAAATTAATCCTCCGCTGACATGCGCTTGAGCCGCGAAAAGACGGTTCGTCTCTCCCATCGCATCATCGATTTTCTCGTTTCCAGCAACGACGTGGAATTTGTCGAAGACCGCGACACGATCCGCACCGAGATCGTGAACATCCTCACCTCCCTGCTAAAGCTCGAAGAGCAGGTGGACGCCGACGTGCGCGCGAAAATCGCCTCACAGAAGAAGGAAATCCTCGAAGGCAGCGAAGAGTGGGATATTCTCTACCGCAAGTATTACGCCGAAGGCCTCAAACGCATGGGCGTCGCCGAAGTCCACGCGCATTCCTGATTTTCTCATCCGCATTTACAACGCAGTCATGCTGAGCGCCGTATTTTTCGCGAGGAATCTCTCTTAAGCCTTTGTCTTTGATTGTCATCCTGAGCCCATACGCGCGAAGCGCGGATGGGTGAGGGACCTGCTTCTTGTGTCGCTGTCAGGGGCTCCCGCCTGTCAAAGCCTCGGCGCACCCAGGCGTCGCCCCCGGGAACGCCAATCTCCTGAGTGGCGCCTACGGTCGTTTACTGGCTGTCGTCGCTGCGCCGCTTCAGCGTCGGACGGTCGCCGTCGTCTGAACTCGTATCGGCGGGAGCGGAGGTGCTGGTGCTGTTGGGATCCTGCCCGCCGGAGGACGTGGAGCCGCCCTTGTTCTGATCGGTTCTCTTGCGCAGGGTGGGCTTGTTGGGATTCGCGTTCTTCACCTTCACGTTGGACTCGATCATTTCCAAGCGGTGCTTCACGCTGTCAAATTCCGAGGTGGTGACGATGTATTCGTCGCGCGAGGGAAGGATCGTCGCGATTTCTTTTTGCGTCGCCTCGATGCGGTCCGGTGTCGGGGGGTGCGTGGAGAAAACCTTGGGAATCGTTCCGGGCTGCTTCTTCTCGTCAGCTTGCACCTTTTCGAAGAACGCCACGAAGGCGTTCGGGTCGTAGCCGGCCTTATACATGTATTGCAATCCGAGATAATCCGCCTCGCGCTCCGCGTCACGGGAGAACTTCAGGAAGGTAACCGGGATCATGAAATTCATGCCCTGGTAGAGGGCGTACCCGGCCCACGAATAGGGGATGAAAATCATCGCCGGGATCGAGGCGAGCTGTACGATTTCGCCCTTGGTCGCTTGTTTCGTGCCGTGCCGCGCGCAGACGTGGGCAATCTCATGCGCCATCACGCCCGCCAGTTCCGATTCCTCGTCGGCATGCAGAATCAGCCCGCTGTTGACGTAGAAGAATCCGCCGGGAAGGGCGAACGCGTTCACAACGTCCGAGTCGATCACCTTGATGGTGAAGGGCACCTGCGCGTCTGAATTGCGCACCAAGTTCTGCCCGACGCGATTCACGTATTCCGTGACGACCGGATCGTCAATAAACTTCGCGCTTTTTTCGACTTCCTGCGCGAGGCTCTTGCCCAGCGCGATCTCTCTCTCGATCGAATAGAAGTCCAGGCCCTTGCCCACGTTGCGGTTGCCGATCGCGTTCACATCCTGCTTGCTGCCCGCCTTGACGTTGGGATTATCCTGCTGCGGCACTGTCTGATTGGAGGAGGAGGTTGCCGGCGTCGTTGTCGCCGGTGTCGTTGCGGCGGGCGGAGACGTCTGAGGTGTCTGGCCCGATTGACCCGATTGCTGGCTCTGCGGGAGCGCGACCCCGGGAACCGTCAAGAGCGAAACAGCCATCAGCGCCGCGAACCATTGCGTCGCAAAAGATGACTTCTTCATCGGGCACCTCCGGGACGGCTCGGCCAAGTATACACCCCGTAGACACGAGTCCATCGATAATTGCTTTGGATGGCGCCCACACCGAAAGAGTTATCTTCGCCGGCTACGAATTTGTGCTTTCCGGCGTGCGGCCGGGTTGCCTGGGAGCATCCTGCGGGCTGGCCTGTATTGACGGTCTCGCCGAATCTGTCTAAATTCAATCTATGCCGGTGAAGAAGATTCAGGTGGGTCAGGTGTGGAAGCGGGACCAGGGCGGCGAATCCTTTTTGATTACTAAGGTTTACAGCGAGGCGCTGGCCACCTACGCCGTGCTCCGCCGGGCGGGAGCGGAGACCGAGCCTCCCGTACGAGTGAAGGTGTCGCATTCCGGTGCGGCCCAGACCCTGCCGGGCTTCAGCTTTGCCCAGCAATCCGACGAGTTCTAATTCCTGCCCCCGTGGCAACTGCTCCTCACATCGATCTCCTCACATCGACCGGACCGGCATGGTAACGACGTCGTCCACGCGCAGGATCTCCTTGGTAACAAAGCCCTCGGCGTATTTCACTCCGATCATCCGCCCGTAGGAACCGGCGGTGAGCGTCATGCGCTCCTCGAGTTCATCCAGCGGCAGCACCACTTTCTTGGATTTCTTCTCGTTCTTCGGCGCGCGGAATTGCGACTGGTAGGCCAGAATCGCGCGCTTGCGGCGTTCGTATTGCCTGGTGATATCGACTGCAAAAGTGGGCACGACGCTATGATAGGCGGCAGCGTAGATGATCTTGAACGGCCGGAAAGCCTCGCCGCTGAGCGAGTAGTTCTTTAATCCGGCGATGAAGCAGGCTTCGTAGCCCAGGATCGCGGCGGTGTAATGATCGGGATGGCGGCCCTCCCAATAGGGGAGTATCACCGTGCGAGGCTCGAGTTCGCGGATCGTTTCCGCAATGGCCATCTTATATTCTTCGCAAACATGGAGATGGGCGTCCGGAAGTCCGAGATTCCGGCGAATTTGCACGCCCATGATTTTTCCGGCGCGTGCCGCCTCGCGAAGGCGGGTCTCAGGCGTGCCCCGCGTGCCTGTTTCGCCCTGGGTGAGGTCGACGATGCCGGTTCGATAACCGGCCTGGGCCATTTTGATCATGGTGCCGCCGCAGGTGAGTTCCACGTCATCCGGGTGCGGCGCAATCGCCAGCAGATCGAGCTTCATCTACCCTCCGTTTCGGTGTGCGCAGGATGCGTTAAGAGTGTCGAGTGAGCCTGTGCTATTTTCTTTTTTTTTCAGTGAGATACCTGTGATTCCGTTCGTCCATGTGTGTCGAGTGAACTGGCGCGTTTTGGGTCACTTTTTCGCCTCGTTTTTCGTGCTGCCGAAGGCCACATTAGCAACGGGCGCGGCCGAATGGAAGGGTGGACTTCGCGTGGTATGGAACGCGGGGGGCCTTACGGGGACGCCTGTGCGGCTCGCCGGGGGCTACCAGCCGAGGACGCAGGCAAAGATCAGCGGCGCCACGATGGTCGCGTCGGACTCTATGATGAACCGCGGCGTATCGACGCTTAATTTCCCCCAGGTGATTTTTTCGTTGGGTACTGCGCCGGAATAAGACCCGTAGCTGGTCGTCGAATCGCTGATCTGGCAGAAATAGCCCCACAGCGGAACATTTTCCCGCCGCAGATCCTGATGCAGCATGGGGACCACGCAGATCGGGAAATCCCCGGCGATGCCGCCGCCGATCTGGAAAAAGCCCAGGGGAGTTTTTCGGGCCACCTTCATGTACCAATCCGCGAGCGCCATCATGTATTCCACGCCGCCGCGAATGGTGGTGGCGTTCTTCACGTTGCCGCTGATCACCTGCGCCGCGAACATGTTTCCCAGCGTGGAATCCTCCCAGCCTGGAACGAACAGCGGCAGATTCTTTTCGGCGGCCGCCAGCATCCAGCTGTCCTGCGGATCGATCTGGTAGTGCTGCTTGAGCTTTCCGCACTTGAGCACTTTGTACAGAAATTCATGCGGCAGGAAGCGCTGCCCGGTGCGGTCCGCCGCGTACCACTCCTCGACGACGATTCGCTCGATGCGCCGCATGGCCTCTTCTTCGGGGATGCACGTATCGGTGACGCGATTCAAATGGCTTTCGAGGAGTTCCACTTCCTGCTGGGGCGTCAGCTGGCGATAGTGGGGCACGCGCTTGTAGTGATCGTGGGCGACCAGATTGTAGACGTCTTCCTCGAGATTGGCGCCCGTGCAGCAGATGCCGTGGACTTTGTCCTGCCGAATCATTTCGGCCAGCGAGATTCCCAGTTCGGCCGTGCTCATGGCGCCCGCGAGCGTCACGAACATCTTTCCGCCCTGGGCCAAATGGGTCGTGTAGGCCTCCGCCGCGTCGATCAGCGTGGCCGCGTTGAAGTGGCGGAAGTGATGCTTCAGGAAAGAAGATACGGGGCTCGCGATCGCCGTTGCGGTGGAACTCACTACCGTGGTGCTCATGTTGCCTCCTCGCTTCAATTTGAAAATGAAAACACCCGTAGACGTAAGAGCGCTGTAAAGGCGTTTTCAGTTAGAAATAGCTGGCGGTGTAGCTCAGGAGCCGAAAAAACTCATGAGTGGAGACAAGAAATTGAAACGAACGCGGATGAAATTTGCGATGCACATAAAATGGATAGCACAATTGAGAGCAATGCGCTATCGAAATCGGCACTTTACGGAACATGTCACGCGAAACAGTCACGCAGACCTGCGCGTTTCTGAAACGCCTTCAGTGCTCCAAAAGACCGCGCTCGACTCGAAATGCGGCTGAATGTACAGTTCGGGTGATGCCGACCGCCGTGAGTTTTTGAAGCCGGGAGATTTTACGATGCGACTTCTCGCGAAACTGCACTGTGCCTCGCTTCTGTTTCTTGCTCTGCCGGTGTGCGCGCTTTTCGGCGCGCCGCAAGGCGATCGCACGCTGGACCCCGCAGAGCCTGCGGAGCCGCACGCGGTTTCTACGGCTGTGCCGAGCCCCAATAACGCCATTTCGCACGCCGACGTCGACGAGGTCGGCATCGGCAAGCTTGTGGAATCGCTCGTGGCATGCAAGACGCGCCACACGCTTTCCTCCTGGACCGATCCCGCGCGCGGCATCGGCTGCGGGCGTGACGCCGTCCTGTCGCGGATGAACGAAATTGCCGCGGCGTCAGGAGGCAAGCTGCAGGTGGTCGTCGATCCTTTCGAGGCGACGGCGCATCGCACGCACGACATGCCGGCGCACCTCGAGAACGTCTACGGAATCCTTCCCGGATCGGACGAGACGCTCTCGAAGACGCTGTTCATCGTCTCCGGACACTTTGACAGCATCCCCAGCGACGTAATGAATTCCGAGCTGGACGCCCCGGGCGCCGATGACGATGCGTCGGGCACGGCGGTGAGCGTCGAGTGCGCGCGCCTGCTCACCCGCACTGGCACCGAGGGCCGCGGCCCGTTTCGTGCGACTCTTCTCTTCGCAGCGGTTTCAGGCGAAGAACAAGGATTGCTCGGATCGACTCATCTGCTGGAATGGACGAAGCTGCACGGGTACACGGTCGGTGGAATGCTCGACAACGATATCGTGGGCGCCGATTTCGCCCCCGGCGGGCCGCATCGCGTGAGGTTATTTTCGGGCGCGGGCCCGAGCGTTGACGCCGACTCGCCCTCGCGCGAACTCGCGCGCGCCATCGAAGAGATCGACGGCATCGCGGCGATCCGGCTGGTCTTTTACAGCGACCGGCTGGGCCGTGGCGGGGATCATCTTCCGTTCTACGAGGCGGGGCTGCCGGCCGTCCGCTTCACCGAGCCGCTCGAGGATTATCATCACGAGCACCAGACTCCTCGCACGGAAGACAGCGTCGAGTATGGCGACGATCCGAAGTATCTGAATTACCAGTTCATGGGAAATGTAGCTCGCGACAATGCGGAGGCCTTGCGCCAACTGGCGCTTGCGCCCGCGCCGCCCGCGGATGTGAAGCTGTCTGGCGGCGTGACGCCAGACGCCAGGCTTGCGTGGACTGCGAATGACGATGCCAGCCGCGCCGGTTTCGAAATCCTGTGGCGCGAGACGACGAGTCCTCGCTGGGAGGTTTACGATTTTGTGGAGGCGGCCGGGCAAGCGGTGCTGAAGGGAGTCTCGACCGACAACCATTTCTTCGCCGTTCGCGCCGTGGGAAAGAATGGGGCGCGCTCGATTGCGGCTCCTGCCCAATCGTCGAACCGCTAGCAGGTAGGCGCCCCCGTCCCCGCAAAACTCCTCGAACCCTGCGGGCCTCTTGCGTCGTCTAATCACTAGGTCTCGTGGCGGGTAAATGGCGTCCATCAGGGCATTCGCGCCCGGCAATCGGGTCGCGCGTTCGGACAGCAGCGTCAACAAAGAGGGGGCGGCGTGAAAATCGGAATCACATGCTATCCGACGTACGGCGGGTCGGGCGTGGTCGCGACGGAACTCGGCATCGAACTCGCTGCCCGCGGGCACGAGGTCCATTTCATCAGCTACTCGATGCCCATTCGCCTCAGCGGAGCTGCGGCGGAGCGGATTTTTTACCACGAAGTGGAGATGACCACCTACCCGCTGTTCGATCACCCGCCGTACACTCTTGCGCTCGCCAGCAAAATGCTGGAAGTCGGCGAATCCGCCTCGCTCGATCTGCTGCACGTTCACTACGCGATTCCGCATTCGGTGAGCGCGCTTCTCGCCCGCCAGATGGCCGCGCCGCTGCGCCTGCCTTTTATCACCACGCTGCACGGCACCGACATCACCCTGGTGGGCAACGACCGCAGCTATCTTCCCATCACGCGATTCTCGATCGAGCAGAGTGACGGAGTCACCACGATCTCCAATCAGCTGCGGGATCGCACGCTACAGGAATTCGACATCAAGCGGCCGATTGAAATCATCCCGAACTTCGTGAACTGCGATGTGTACATGCGCGCGGAGAATCAGGACGCCCGCTTGCGCTGGGCGCCCCACGGCGAGCCGATCCTGATGCACCTCTCGAATTTCCGTCCCGTGAAGCGCATCACCGACGTGGTGGAAATATTCGCGCTGGTGCGCGAAAAGATGCCGGCGAAGCTCGTGATGATGGGGGATGGGCCGGACCGCGGCGCGGCGGAATTTATCGTGCGGAAGAAGCGCCTCTCGAAGGACGTGTTCTTTATCGGCAAGCAGGACCGGGTGCAGGAAAAATTGGGCCTGGCCGACTTGTTTCTGCTCCCGAGCGACATGGAATCGTTTGGCCTGGCCGCGCTGGAAGCGATGGCCTGCGAGGTTCCGGTGGTGGCCAGCGATGTGGGAGGGATTCCGGAGGTGGTGACGCACGGCGTCGACGGGTATCTCGCGCCGCCGCGCGATGTGGCCACGGCGGCGAAGTATGCGATCGACATTCTCTCGCTGCCGGACCGCGGACGCCTGATGGGCCAGCAGGCGCGCAAGAGCGCCCGCAGCAAATATTGCGCGAACGATGTGATCCCGCTCTACGAAGCGTATTACCGGAAGGTTCTGAATTCCGTGGGCGCGGTCGCCAGTGCGGCCAGATAAAAATGCACGAAGGATTTCAGAAGAAAGCTTGATTCAAAGTCGAAGAGAGATTCTCCGCGCTGAACCCGCGCTCAGAATGACGGCGCTTTTCTGTTTACCGTTCGAGGATAGGTATCGACCGAAGCGAACCCGCGGCGACGTTGATGTCGTCCTGCGTGAAGGCCCCGCTCGATCCGGCAGCCGTCGTGAATATCAGTCGAAACTGCCCGTCCTTTTCATCGAACAGGCGGAGCGCTACAGGGCCGCCGTTGGCGGCGTCGCCAAATTCGAATCCGCGGTTCTTCCCCAACTCGAAGGAATGAATGCCGGGCTGGGCGTCGAAGCCGAACGAAAGCTTCCACAGGAGAAGCACGTTGATGCGAAAGGCGTCCTGGCTGTGCATGAGCGGGGAAACCTGAGCCGGGGAAGCCGAATAGACCGTCTTGTACAGCTCATAATTGGTGTTGGGGGCCTGGTCGCCGAAGATATTCTGGAATTGCTGGTACTGCGTGGTTTCGCCGGATTTCATCTGGCGGACGGTGTCCAACTGCGATTCGGGATCGAAGAACACGATCACCTGGCCAGAATCGAAATGGAATTGGACGTTGTTCAGACCAGGAACGGTCTTCACGTTTGCATGCCAGGGCGCGGTGAACTCGTAGTCGTAGGCTTTCAACTGCGCAGGCTTTGCCGTCTTTCCGTTTTTTGCCGCCGGGGGCGCGAACGCATCAGGCGGAGCGGTGGCGGCGGCCGCCAGAGGCTGCGGCGCGTCGGCGAGCCAGGGATTCTGCGACGTCCAGCGCTTGGTGTTGAACCATACCAGCGTCTGGAGCCCGAACAGAATGCTGAATGCCGCCACCAGAAGCACGGCACCCGCCAGCAGGATCGCCGACTGCGCGCTGCTTTTTTCGCTTTCATCTCGGGGCGGTTGGGATGGAGGCTTGGGCGTGCTCGCCATGTGTGCCGGGTCTTCGCTTTCGGTAGCTGCTTTCGGCAGCGCTTTCGGCAACGCTCGGAAGAAAGACGCTGGAGCCGAATCGTGAGTTGTATCACGTTTCGACCCCGTCCTGAATTAATTTTGTCTTTGTCTCAGGGCAAGGTCCCGAAGCTGTCAGAGAAGAAGATCGAAGCGGCAGGTTATGCGCTGATTATCTACTTATGGCGTGTCGGATTCGGCCGGACGCTTGTGGGTAATCCTCGCGCGAATATCGGGCCAGAATTCTTTCGCGACGTTTGCCACCGTGTCCCACATGATGTCGGTTCCCCAAACGCTCAGCGTGTTCGCAATAGTGCGGTCCTCCGCAGGATGGTAGATGTTGGAAATGCCCGCCGCCACAAGATTCCCGGCGATCTCGGAGGTATTGAACTCGCGCTTTCTGGAATCGCTGCGGGTAACGAATATCCGGCTGACGGCATACTCGCTGCGATGAACGAAACTTCCTTCACCCAATTGATAATAGCGCGGGTCCTGGTGAAGCAGGGAAGGGAACACCGCGGTAGTCATGAACGTGCCGATGATCGCGTCGCCGTAGGACGTTCCATACCGCTTCCCGTAGCCCTCAAAACCCTGCCCAAAAGCTGGTTCTGAGTTTTCCGCCTGGCCGATCAAGGCAATAAAACCGATGAACGGGAACGTATATGGGTCGAAGGAACTGTCCGCTGCAAGTTTGAACTTGCCCTTGGCCGAAAGCGGGCTGAAACGGTCCTGATTTTCCACGGTTGTGTAGTTGGGTATCACCCCGAAAAGACGGTCGTTCTTCGGGGCGATTTGGTCCTGCGTCCCTGTTTCTCGTTCGTCCTGCTGTTGTTCCACGGATGGCGAAGAGGAAGAAGATGTATCCGGACTCTGAGTGTGAGCCGGAGCTTGGTTTTGCTGAGCCCAGGACGAACAAACAAAGATGAGAAAACCGAGCACCACGCTTCCCAGGTGAGAGATCTTCAACCGGCGACGGCAATACAGAATAGTCATGTCTTCCATTTTCACCCGGCTGGGTGCATTTGCACTAGCAACATAAAGCATCGTTTTTCCAGGATAATTTTGCGTCACCCTTGCTTTTTCGATTCGTATCTGAATGGATTCATCCACAGGTCAGGTCAAGGCAGGCCAGCATCCTTCCTCTCGGGCTCACTCTATGTCTTACCACGGCCGGTCCTAAAAGTTCCCTTTATATCGTCTGAGCCTGGTTGTTCCCTGGGCCGACTACAACCCGAAGGCGGCCAAACCTCGCGGTTCATCCGAAGCTGAAACCTGCTAGCATTTCATCAGCGTCTATTCTGAGTCTCGGGATGAAGCGACACCCTAAAGCCCGCGCAGCATCCAGGCGTCTTCTGGCCGTGTTTTTCTTTCTCGGAGGGGTGTCGGTTTTCGCGCAGAGCAACAGCGGCGAATTGCGCCTGAAAGTGACGGACCCGAGCGGGCTCGGCCTGCAAAGCTCGGTCAATCTCGTGAGCGATGCCAATCACGTTCGCGAGAGCCTGGCAACCGACGAAACGGGAAACCTGGTCGCCAGGCTCCTGCCCTTCGGCGTTTACCGAATCGAGGTGCGGCGCGCGAATTTTGCGCCGGTGTCGCAGGCCCTCGAGATTCGCTCCGCGATTCCGGTCGACCTGCATGTGTCGCTTAGCGTGGCGCCGGTGAACACTTCGGTGGTTGTGAAGGACACCGAAACGCTGGTCGATCCGCACCGCACCGGCACGGTGAATCGCGTTGATGAGGACACCATAGAGCACAGCGCCATCTCGCTTCCCGGACGCTCTGTCATTGACTTGGTGAATTCCGAACCGGGCTGGCTGCTCGAAGCCAATGGCGTATTGCACCCGCGCGGCTCCGAATATCAGACTCAATTCGTGGTGGATGGCATTCCGTTCACCGACAATCGCTCGCCCGCCTTCGCGCCGGAAATGGAAGCAGGTGAAGTGGACTCCGTCTCCATCATGACCGCGGACTACCCGGCGGAATACGGCCGAAAGCTCGGCGGCGTGGTGGAGGTCAACACGTTCAAGGATTTTGCCAAGGGGCTGCACGGGGAAGTGATCGCGTCCGGCGGCAGCTTCGGCACCGCCGACGGCGTGGCTTCGGCGCAATACGGCTGGGGTCACAACACCCTCGGCGCCGATATTGGCGGAGCCTTCACGAACCGCTATCTCGATCCTCCCGTGCTGGGTAATTTCACCAACAGAGCCACGACCGGGAATTTCGGCGGGTCCTATTCGCGGGACTTCACGGCCCGCGACCGGCTGAACCTCGTGATTCTCCACGACCAGGCGCGCTTTGAGGTTCCCAACGAGAATCTTCAGCAGGCGGCGGGCCAGCGGCAGGATCGCACGAGTTATGAAACGGACGGGATCGCTTCCTACCAGCACGTTTTCTCTTCCGACGTTCTCGCCGATGTCCGTGGAATGGTGCGCGATCTCACCGCGACGCTGTCATCGAATGCTCTTTCCACGCCAATTATTGCCGCGCAGAACCGCGGGTTTCGCGAGGGATACGTGAAAGGCAGCGTTTCGGTGCATCATGGCCGGAACGAGATCAAGACGGGCGTCGAGGCGGACTTCGCCTCTGTCCGCGAGAATTTCAGCTATCTGATCACCGATCCCACGCAATTCGATCCCGGCACGCCGCCGGAGTTCAATTTTCTCGGCCATGCGCCCGACCGCGAGCAGGCTGCATTCGTGCAGGATCTGGTGCGGCTCGGCCGATGGACGGTCAGCGCGGGCCTGCGCTGGGATCACTACCATTTGCTCGTCGATCAGAACGCCGTGAGCCCGCGCCT
>CAZRKW010000023.1:0-7314 GCA_964600355.1 uncultured Acidobacteriaceae bacterium | reverse complement strand
TGCGCTGGGATCACTACCATTTGCTCGTCGATCAGAACGCCGTGAGCCCGCGCCTTGGTGTTTCCTGGTACTGGCCGCGGATGAATGCAGTCTTTCACGCGTCCTACGACCGCATCTTTCAGACTCCTGCCTTCGAGAACATTCTGCTTTCGAGTTCGAGCGACATCGCCGCTTTGAGCCCGGAAGTGCTGCGGTTGCCTGTAAAGCCGTCTCTCGGTAATTTTTTCGAAGTGGGTGTCACCAAAGGAATTCTGGGCAATCTGCGGCTCGACCTCAATTCCTACAGCCGCAGCTTTTCCAACTACGCGGACGACGATCTCCTGCTGAATACGGGAGTCAGTTTCCCGATTGCCTTTCGCAAGGCCGAGATTTACGGAGCCGAAGCCAAGCTCGAAATTCCGCATTGGGGCAGGGCATCGGGATACCTGAGCTATTCCTACATGCTGGGGGTGGGTTACACGCCGGTGACCGGCGGCCTGTTTCTCGGGGACGACGTGGCGGGTGCTCTTGCCAACACCGGCAAGTTCCCGGTTTCGCAGGACGAGCGCAATACCGTGAGCGCCCGCTTCCGTTATCAGGTGACGTCAAGAATATGGCTTGGCTTCGGCGGGGGTTACGGCAGCGGCCTTCCCACCGAATTCACCGGCACGCCACAGGATGTGATCGATGAATACGGGCTGCCCATCTACAACCGCGTCAACTTTGCGCGCGGTCGGGTGCTCCCCTCGCTGTCGCTGGACGCATCGGTGGGAGCGGACATCTGGAAACAGGACAAGCGCTCGGTGCGCCTGCAAGCCGACCTGCAGAATCTTACCAACCGCCTGAATGTGATCGATTTCGCGGGCCTGTTCTCCGGCACCGCCGTCGCCCCGCCCCGCAGCTACGCGCTTCGGCTTACCACCCAATTCTGACCGAGGCGTGGATTCTAGCGGCCGCAGAGATGGTTGCGTTGCCGGTCCAATACGGTTAGCATTTTTCCAGGTCGAGGCGCATGGCGGCTCGACAAAGTTCTCACACCAATCCATTCTGAACGGAGCGTTGCGTGATTCTTTGCATCGTTTTTTGCCCTGGGGGTGACAAATGAGGCCGCGAATTCTCCTCGTCGATGACCATGAAATCGTCCGCAAGGGCATCCGGCAGCTTTTGGACGGCCCCACGCGGGACGTTTGCGGAGAAGCCTCCAACGGCGAAGAAGCCATTCAGAAGGTCCTGCAGCTCAAGCCCGATCTGGTGTTGATGGATTACATGATGCCGGGGATGAGCGGCGCGGAAACCCTGCAAAAGATACGGGAAATCTCGCCCTCGACGAAGATCGTGATTCTCACAGTGGATGACGCGCTTGTCCGGCACGCGGACAAGATTGGGGCGGATGCTTGCGTCCACAAGGGCAACGTCGTTGAAGATTTGCACGACACCATCAAGCAGGTGCTGGCCAGGGAGTCTCCGCTGAAAGCTTAACAGCTAGCGGCCGAAAACCGACGGCAAGCTAAAGCGGCGCGCGGAGACAGGCGCGGGCGTCTTGGATTGCTTTGCGGGGGAATGGCGCGAAGGATCTGCCGCACGGGGCGGCGCGGCCTGACTGGCGTTAGGGGGCGGAGCAAGAAGCTTCACGACGTGGCCGAGCCGTTCTCGCTTGAAGGGCTTCGCCATACAGACCACCGCGCCCATCGAATGCGCCTTGGCGTAATCGCTGGGGTAGGCCGAACTCGTCATCAGCATGATCGGTATGGGCTTGAGCCGCGGCGTTTCCTTGCAGTGGGAACACAGGGAATACCCCGGCATGCCCTCGCCCTCGATTTCGGCAATCAGGAGCGAAGGCGTGCGCTGTTCCAGCACGCTTCGCGCTTCCGCAACGGTTTCCACGGTTACCACTTCATAGCCCTCGGAAGTCAGGTAAGACCTCATGAAATCGCTGGCGGCGGTCTCCGACTCGAGCACCAATACGAGCGGTAAGAGTGAATCCTGGGTGCGCGGCGACGTCTGTTCGACAACTGCGTGAGCCAGGGCTATCGCCACCGAGCGGCGCCCTTCGCGCACGTCGGTGATGCGCACGACGTGCCCTTCTCTTTCTGTTTGCGCGGCTCCGCCGACGATCGTTACCAGAACCTTCATATTCCGCGTATAGATGGCGCTGTTGGTCTCGATCAAAATTCCGGAGGAAGATAAATTCACGGTGGTGGTGCTCTCATCCAGCTTGCGGCCGGAACCTTCGACGCCGCGCACGCGAACGGGGGTGGAGACAAGCGTACGGCTCTTGCGACGCCGCTCCTGGGTTCGTGTGGATTTTTCAGCTGCGTTGCCCTTGCTGTGATTGCCCATAAATGCGGATATCCTCTTCTGAAGGCTATCCCACCGCACCGCTTCCCGGAATAGTACGAAAGGGCTGCGCGCGCATTTGTCGCGGATGAATAAACATCTGATCCCCCGTCTCGGACTCGAGAGGTCACTCAGAGGGGGCTGCCCGGACCGGGTCTAGCTGGGGAAATAGTCCTGGTTGTGCTGAACGGCGTCGACAGCTCTCCGCAGAGACGGTCCGTCGTCTTCCTTGGAAACGTATCCGTTCAGCCCCAGGTTTTTTGCGATCTCGATGAGGTGGCGCACCTTGTGCATGGAGAACATCAGAATCCGCGTTTCGGGGTAATAAGTTTTAATAATTTCGGCTGCTCTCAACCCGTCTAACACGGGCATGCTCAGGTCCATGATGATGAGTTCCGGAGCGAGGGTGGCGGTCTGTCTTACGGCGTCCTCCCCATCGGAGGCTTCTCCCACAATCTCCACGTCGTCACAATCCTCGATCGCCGAGCGGACTCCCCGGCGTACTGCGGCATGGTCGTCAACGATAAGTGTGCGCATTGTTCGGGGCCTCTCTTTCGAGCCGCCTCCATGATGCGCCAGCTGGGCAGGGTTCCTATCGGGGGAAAAGGGTAATGGTACGACGCGGAACCGGTACGGAAGCTGTAGGCCCGCTTAGCAGCCTTTCTTCACTTCAGCTCCATGAAGGGCGGCCCATACCGGTTTTTACCGGCATTCGTGAGGTTTAAAGACGATGGCCGACGGCCCAGCGCCGGCTTATCGTTGCATCGTGTAATCGCGCCTTCCGGCGCAGAGAAAGGGGAACAATGTTACTCCTCATCATCCTTCTTATTTTGCTGTTCGGCGGTGGTGGCGGTTATTACGGCTATTCGCGCTGGGGAACAGGCGGCGGTCTCGGAGTTTTAGGAACGGTGCTTCTGATCGTGCTGGTGGTTTACTTGCTGGGCGGAATTCATTAGGAGAGTGAGGACATTTTCCATTCAACCGCTGCTCCGCAGCGGATTTCGGCAAAAAGGAGATACGCCATGACTCAAGGAACAAAAGACGAAGTAAGGGGCAAGTTTCATGAGGTAAAAGGGAAAGTGAAGGAAAAGGTCGGACGAGCCACCAACAATCCCGACCTCGAAGTCGAAGGACAGGACGAGAAGATCAGCGGAAAGGTGCAGAAGAAAGTCGGGCAGGTCGAAAAAGTCTTCGAGAAGTAGACTCAATTCGCCAACAGGGGACGGGCCTTCGGGCCCGTCTCCCGCTTCTTTCCTCTTCGTCGTCTACGAGGCGTTCCCGATCCGACTCCTCTCTGCCCGCAGATAAAGTTCCCCTTGCAATCGGAAATTCCTGGTGTTACCTAACGTCGTTGCCAGTAGTGCTGCCGAAAATCCGGGATTACCAAGGGGAGCCGCCACATGCGTCGAATTCTTTTTCTTGCCGTGTTTGTTGCCATGCTGATGAGTTCATCCGCCCGGGCGCAGCTCGTGGACGATTACAACCCTCCCAAGACCACCTGCTGCTGGGCGGCCACCGCCAGGAATCTTTCCGATCAAATGCTCGACTGGAACCAGCTAGGCCGCTTCCACACCGCTGACGAAGAAATCAAGAAGCAGCCCGCGGCTGCCGGACGCGTCGTGTTCCTGGGCGACTCCATCACGGAAGGCTGGGCTCTCGATCAGTACTTCCCCGGCAAGCCCTACGTCAACCGTGGAATCGGCGGCCAGACCACCCCTCAAATGCTCGTGCGCCTGTACCCGGACGTGATCGACCTGAAACCGGCGGCAGTCATTATCCTCGCGGGCACGAACGACATCGCGCAGAACACCGGCCCCGAGACGCTCACCATGGTCGAGGAAAATATGATGGCCATCACCGAACTCGCCCAGCGGCATGGGATCAAGGTGATCCTCTGCTCGGTGATGCCCATCAGCAATTACACGATGGTGCCCGCACGTCGCGTCATGCGCTCGGGCCCGGGAGCCGCTGGCGGCTGGACAGCGCCGCCCGCGCCAACCCCCCAGATTCGCTCCGTCCAGCGGCCACCGGACCAGATTCTGCAACTCGACGCCTGGATGAAGGCCTACGCCGCCAGCGCCGGAGCAACCTACGCCGACTACTTCTCGGCGGTGGTGGACGATAAGGGCATGTTCAAAGAAGGTTTTTCCGATGACGGGCTGCATCCCAACGATCGCGGCTTCGCGCTGATGGCCCCGGTGGCCGAGGCGGCCATCGAGAAGGCGCTGCAATAAAAATCTTCCGGGTCCGCACCCTGATTCGGCGGCGTTCTACCGGCAGTGCGCCAGCTTCCACACCTGATCGAAAAACTCCTTCGCCGAGGAGTCGACTGCAAGATCGCCCGAGTACTCCGGTTCGGCGCCCTTGAGGTCTACGGTGGCCTGCTTGCCATTCTGTGCGCGGAACGTCGCCTGCAATTTTGCATCGCTTCCCGCCGGATCGACCGGCATCAGTTTTGCAGACTGGCAACGGAACTTTGCCCCGAAAGCATAGTTGAAGAATGCTGGCGCGCTCACTGCGAGGGGCAGATCCCCACCATAGACCAGCGCATCGGCTTTCCAGTTGAGCGAGCCCGTGTGGCCGGACGGGGCGCTGAATTTCAGGGTATCGGCCACCAATGCGGGCGAGCCCTTGTCGGGAATGTCCACGATGGTGGGTACCGCTACTTTAGCCGCGGGCGCTGGGGGTTGTTTCGCCGCGTCGATGTCCTGGGGCCGAACGGGGATATCTACGGCCCCCGAGACCCCTGAAGGCAGATCGAGCACCACGAAGCGCACCCGCTGCGTATCTTGAACCGGGGACACCGCGAGGCGGTCAGGAATGCCGGTCGATTGCCAGCTGCGCAGCGCATCGTCGGACACTTCCATGTCGATATCCTGCGTGCTGAACGAATAAGAATTCATCTTCGACCCGAACACGCAGGTTGCGACCTCCATGCTCAGGTTGCGCGCGCCGCCTTGCTGAGCCAGGGTCACGTCAGCCGGGGCAATCATCAATTGATAGTTCAACCTGCCGGGTGGATCGTTCTGTTCGCGCGGCGCTCCGGGAAACGCGACCAGGCGAATCGCAGTTGCAGGCAGGAGCCCGCCGCAGGCGTCGCGCAGCTCACGCTCGGGATTCTGCTTCTTCGCGAT
Organism: uncultured Acidobacteriaceae bacterium; assembly: GCA_964600355.1. GTDB lineage: Bacteria > Acidobacteriota > Terriglobia > Acidiferrales > UBA7541 > Palsa-295. The sequence goes on along the minus strand of CAZRKW010000023.1, from coordinate 1,864 downwards.
AGCCGCCAAATCCAGGGCGTAATAGCCGCGCCGGTAGGAGAGCTTCACGCCGGGCCGGGAGGTCTTTACGACAACTTTGTGAAACTTACTGTCCCAGTTGATATTTTGCGGGTAGAAGCCCACCTCGTAGTACGACGATGCGTCTTTGAGCGCCACGTTCACGCAGGCAGAGAGGTCGTTGGCGTTCGTGCAGGTCTTTCCTCCCGTATCCTGTGCCAGCTCCTTCATGGTGTCCTGCGATTGGAAGCGCAGGGAGGTCTCCCGGTCGACGCGCGACGATAGTCCGCCATCGCCGGCCGAGTTACACGTGGAGCGGGGCGACCGGACACTACATCCGGGAGACGGGCCATTCTGCACACGCACGTTTTGCGACGCAGAGAGCGACTGGTTCGTTGCGAGGCCGCCCGCGTCCACGGGATACACCGCCACCTGCGCATCGGAGAGCGTGTTTGCCGTCATCGCGACCTGGTCGCCATAATGCCGCGTCCCGAGGAACTCGTTTTGGCCCGTACTTAGATCGGGAGTCAGGCTTATCGGGAACGATTGGGATATCCACACCAGGTTCTTGCGTCCGGATATCCCGCTCAGGTAATGCCCAATGGCATTGAGGCTTTGGATGGTGGCCGCCACGCGCATGTCCGTGTTGTTGGCATACTCTTCCTTCTCGAAGTCCTGCATTTGCTGGATCATGTCCGCCGATATGAGGTCGTCGGTCTCCGCGTCGTCCATCATCATATTCGAGACGCTGTGAGGGTCATCGATCGGGTTCAGTTCGGCAAATTGAGGATTCAGTGCTTTGTCCACCGCCGAACGCAGCAGCGCAGGGTCGGTCGTGAATCCTTGCAACAACCGGAGAGAATTCCCCAGCAGGAACACCGCGATGGGCGTTTCGGAAGGAAGGGTCTTCAGCAATCGCACCATCTGGGTGCGTACGGACAGTTGGCTGGGAACATCCGTGTTGAGGCCGTCCATAAGCAATACCGTGGGAGGAACCGTGAGGCTCTCGATGGTGAGTTGGTTCGAGTAGAAGGCGGGGCGTTCGCCGTTGCGCGAGGCACCCGGGCCCGGCTGTCCGCCATTGGGACCATTGGAAGGTCCAGCTACGAACCCGAATCGCGCGATCTTCTGCTGGTTGTCGTGTTCCTCGAAGACCTGCAGGTCCTGCTGCTTCAGGTCGCGGACCACGTTTCCGTGCGAATCCGTGGCGATCACGTCGAGATCCACCAGCCGCGTCCTTACTTTGAGCAGACCCGCGTCCGAAGGGGCAGGCTGTGGATTGGCGGTTTGCGCGGCGGAGGCGGCCGGCGCGCCCGATTGGGCCGCGGCCATGGCTGCGATTCCGGCAGCCGCGAAGCTTGCAGCCATCAAGGCGAAGGAAAAATTGCTGTGCATGTTCCTCCTGGCGCCTATAACGGAAGGATCCTCTTAAGGGCGCGTTTGCCGGAAATCCAGCGAGACGCCGGGGATTTTACCCCAAAACTATTAACAGATACTGCTAAATCGAAGGGCTCTCTCTCACAGCGGTTTGACCCACGAAAGCTGGCAGCACGGCCAGCGTCAAGCAAAGAAGCCTTATAGGTCGCGGCTTTCAGCCTCGACAAAAAGCCCCGGCGCGGAGCGCCCAGCGCTCGCGGTGCCTTTGCCGCGAGCCTTCCTCCTCTACCTCCTTTGCCTCCTTGCCCGCGCGCCTGCCTTCCCCCCTGTTACCACTAATGGCTGTTTGGGAACCAACAGGAAAACTGTTATTGCCCTCCAGCTACATAGCGGGGAACATGGGGTCGTACTGGTACTAGCTATCGGCCAAGCGTTCATTACTAATCTTGGTACAAGAAAATTATCTCGCAATCCTCGCCCCCAACAAGTA
>CAZRKW010000022.1:27074-29147 GCA_964600355.1 uncultured Acidobacteriaceae bacterium | reverse complement strand
CGTAGCGGTCGCCGATCAGCATGACCACGTCGGGCTTCAGGCGCTGGAACTCGCTGGAGAATTCGACGACCGCAAAGCCCAGCGACTTGGCCATCGTCGCGGGGGTGGAGCCTTCGAGCTCGATGTAGATTTCGCCGTCGACGTTGAAACCGTCATTCTTGACGTTCTGCACCGGGTTTCCGAAACGCTCGAGAACCATCGTGCCGGCGGCGACTACCTGCAGCTGCAGTTCGTCCCGCTGTTTGATGGAGAGCAGTACGGGCTTGAGACGCCCGTAATTGGCGCGGTCCACAAGGACCACACAGACTTTTCGTTTGGGCTTCGTTTCCACGGTGGCTCCTGAAATCAGCAGTTCCTTCGAAATCCCGTTACCGGGCATCTTTTCGCTCATACGATGTCCGCAAACTCGGTTTCCATACGCCGGAAATACAGCGCGCCGCCCAGCAAAAACAGCAGTGTGGCCGCTGCCGATACGGCAACCGCCAGCCCCGGCCCGGTCTTGGTTCCCAGCAGAGCCCAGCGGAATCCGTCGACCACGCCAACCATCGGGTTGAGCGCATACAGCGTGCGATAACGCACGGGAATCATGCTGCTCGGATAAATGATGGGCGAGGCATACATCCAGAACTGCGTGAGAAACGGGACCACGTAGCGCACGTCGCGATATTTCACGTTCATCGCCGACAGCCAGAACCCCATGCCGATCGAGGCGGCCAGGCCCAGCAGAAGGAACACCGGCAGCCACACAATGTGTTTGGTGGGAGCGTGGCGGTAATAGGCCATCATCCCGATAAGCACCACGAACGACAGCGCGAAGTCGACCAGGCCCGCCAGCACCGACGCCAGGGGAATCGCCAGGCGCGGAAAATACACCTTGGTGATCAGGTTGGCACTGCCCACCACGCTGTTAGACGATTGCGTCAGCGAAGTCGCAAAGAAGTTCCAGGGCACCAGCGCCACGAAAGCAAAAAGCGGATAAGGGGTGCCGTCGGAGGGTACTTTTGCAAACATCCCGAAAATCACGCTGAAAATCAGCATCGTGAGCAGCGGCTGCAAAATAGCCCAGGCGGCGCCCAAGGCGGCTTGCTTGTAGCGAACCTTCACGTCGCGCCAGACGAGGAAGTAGAGCAGTTCGCGATATTCCCAAAGCTCTTTGAGCTTGAGATTCGCCCATCCGTGGATCGGCTCGATCCACAGCGTTGCGCTGTTTCCGAATTCCTCCCGTTCGGCCGGTGCGGCGGGTACGGCGATGGTTGCTGAGGTTGTGCTCATCAATTTTAGGTCACTTGTTTCGGTCACTTGTTTCCGTCACTTGCTTCGCTAAGAGCGAGCCGGCAGTGGCGAACGGGCAGGCGAGGGCGCGGATTCCATCCTAACGCCATCAAATTTCGACACTTCCGGGCGACCCATGTTCGCAAGGATGTCTTTGCAATCCACCCGCCGAATGGCGAACAAGTCGATGCCCGGTAAGTTGTTTCCTGGCTCTGTGCAGAGCGAGCAGCAGTAGCCCAATTGCCGCAGAATTTCCACTGTGTTCCGATTAAAGGAATCTGCTTTCCCATAGGGATAGCTGAAGGGCCAGAGGGGCTGCGGCTCTAAGTTCTTTTGAATCAGTTCCCAGTTTTTAGTGAGGTCTCTGAACAGCTGGGGATATCGCAGGGTCGCGAGCGGACGGTGCTCGTGGGTATGGCCCCCGATCAGCATGCCGGCGCGCTGCATCTCTCGCGCCTCGTTCCAGTTCAGATAGAGCTCCTCGCCAAACGCCTTCTGGTCTCCGAGGTGTCTTTCAAAGAGTGTTTTCACGGCCTGATCGCGGATTTCCGGCTGCAGCGCGAAATTGAACAGATACTTGAAGCGCGCGACTTCCGGCGTATCGAGGGGATAAGTCCACTGGAAGACGGACGGGTCCGTTTGCATTGCAAGCTTGTCGGCGTGCCCAAGCTCCTGCACGGTGTTCTCGAACGCGGCGCGATATTCGTCGAACCCGAGATGAGCCGTCAAAAAATGATTCATGTGGACGGGCGCGACAATGCCGTCTTCGAGGCAGCCACTGATCAGGAAAAAAAGTCCCTG
>CAZRKW010000022.1:0-27064 GCA_964600355.1 uncultured Acidobacteriaceae bacterium | reverse complement strand
CTGCTCTTCGGCGAGAATGGGTGTTACGTCGGCGTAGTGCTCGCGCAAGCCGTCGTCGAAAGTCATCAGGCAGAGGTCACGCCGCGGCGTATATTTTCCGGCCAGGAACGCCATCGCCGATTCGAGGGTCGCCATCTCGTAGAAGTCCGGAAGAGCCTTCGCCTGGCTACGAAAATCGTCCAGGAGCATTCCCTTGATCCGCGGAAAGCGGGTGCGAGGCAGTTCGCGCACGTAGTGATAGGTGGCGACGTGCAGTTGTGGAGGGTGGCTCATCGAGTTTCGGCTCCCGTTCGTTTTCCTGTCTTGCGGTGCGGGGACTAGTTCGGCCGGTCCTGGTCGGAATCCGACTTGGTCCAATACCAGGGGCATTCGCAGTCGTCCTGCGTGGGAGTCTTCGCGTCGCGCAGGAAGATTGCGCTCATAATTCCGCCGCCCTTGCCATCGAGCGGCTGAAACCGCGACGGCAATGCTCCGCCATCGGGATGGACCGACGAACCCTTGAAGCCGAGATCCTGAAGAACCTTGCGCGTCTCGCCGTGGTAGCCGTAGAAATCCGCAGCCATGGCTCCGGCGCGGTCCAGCTCTCCGACGAAAGCGCCGAACAGTGCCTGGGCATTCGCCGGCGATGCCGGGAGAAATTCCACGAGACGCCCGATGCGGTCCACATCTTTTCGTCCATGGGGGGTTTCGGTCCGGATCGTTTCGAGGCGCCATACGGCGAGACCGGTCTTCTTGCCCTCGGCCACCGTAAGGAATTTGTAATCGAAGTCCGGGTGATTCTTGTAGCGCCAGGTGAGGAAATCGGCGTCGCGGGCCGCGCCGATGGTGCGCTCCGCGTGTGCAGGCCAGTCTCGTTCGTCCCATTCCGCAGGCAACACATGGCCAGTCTGCAGCGGCGCCACCGGGAGTTCTTTCAGTTCGAATGCCGAAATAAGGCTCGCGGCGCGTTCGTCAGACCAGTCCGGATAAGCAAGCTTGAGCGCGCACGCCATGCGCTCGCCCTGGTGCGGGAGCACGAGAAAGTGGCGCGGAATTTCGGGAAGCACCTGGCCGCGCAGCACCTGATAGATCGCCACTGTCGCTGGATTGATGCCGAACGCCACCACCGCCGAGAATTCCGGCTTGCGGAAAGAACTCAGAAGCTGCAGCGCCATGGCTCCCTTGCGATAGTCCGGGCGGATCACGTAATTCACGATCCACACCGCCTTGGACGACTGGCCGAAGCGATTCAGCGTAAAGGGAATTCCGCCGAGAATGCCTACGAGTTCGGGGCCATCCACGGCCAGCGAAAAGCTGTAGCTGTTGGGGTCCCAGTGACCCGGCCGGCGAAAACTCCAGTCAAACAAGGGCCGGTTGCGCGTGTAGATATGGTTCTTGGCCCAGTGTTCATTCAAAAAATCGCTGATGCGCGGGTACTCGCTGAAGTTGGCGTATCTAAATTCCACTGCCATTGGAGGAACCGTTTCCTTTCACTTTTTCTTCGACCAGCGCGGTGGTCAGCTCGATCGAGAGAAGCTGCTCGATTTCTTCCGGGGAAAACTGCACGTTGAATTCCTGTTCCAGGGCCAGCACGAAGCTCAAATGGTGAAGCGAGTCCCACGTCTCAATCGTGTCCGGGGTGGATGCCGGCCCCAGGCTCGCTTGCGGCACTTGAAACACGTCGGTGGCAACTGCGATCACTTTATTAAGCACGAGATTCGTTGGACCGATGGGAACCGTTTGTGACATGCAGTCGAATCCATTCTGGGAATGCAATACTTGTTTCGCCGAGATTCAGGCTCCAGAGTGTCGCCTCATTTTTCGATGCGATCGACCGGAACTTATGTGCTGCGTACAGGTCCTTCACTGGAGCGTTCTTCTTTGTGGGGATGAACCACCCTTGCAGCAGACTGGCTCCCCGCGCTTTGCCCGCATCGGTGAGAAAACCCAGCATGGCCGTCTCGATGGTGCGCCCGATCACCCGGCAGCTCAGCAGAAATGTGTCGATCTCGCAGACATCGTCCTCGGTGCGCGTGATGAGCACGCCCACGATGCCGTTGTCACCGAAGCGATCCTTCACGCCCACCGAATAGACGCCGCAGTCCGGCCGCGATACGAATTCCGCGATCTGTTGTTCGGTATAGCGCCGCGTGGTTACGTTGTACTGGTTCGTCTTCTGCGTAAGCTGTGCGACGCGGGCGATCGAATCCGGCGTCACGTTGGCGATCACGACTTCCTGTTCGAGCGAACGGAAGAAGTCTTCGAGCGAGCCGGATGTCTGCGCCAGATCGGAGCGCTTGCGCTGCTCGTGGTATTGCTTCGTTTTTACCTGGTCTTCGGAGGAAAGTGTCAGCCGCTCGAAGAACGGGCAATCGCGCAGCGCCTGCGCGTATCCCTGCACGTGGCTTGGTACCGGGATGACCTTCACTTCCGGCGCCTCGGAGCGAACGAGTTCTCGTTCCACCGGGTTGTCGTCGAAGAACGCAATCGAGTCGATGCCAACGTTTAATTCTTCGGCGATCTCTCGCAGGTTTTGCGCCTTATCCTGCCAGTTGATGCGAAACGCCGCGAAGTGTTCGGGCCGCAGCAGCATGCCGGGATGATTCTGCAGGGCCGCCATCGCTTCGTCGTGATTGTTCTTGCTGCACACCGCCAGAAGAATGCCGCGCTGATGAAGATCGAGGACGGCGCGCTGGAAGCCGCGGTAGAGCGCGCCCGGATATTCCACGCCCAGTTTCAGTCCGTCTACACCGTCTTCGCCGAGAACCCCGCCCCACAAAGTGTTGTCCAGATCCACCGCCAGGACTTTGCAAACCACTCCGGTAAGCGGATGGATGAACTTCAGCCACGCTCCTGCCATCGGGAGCATGCTGTCTGGCGCGAAGGGCATGCGCACCATCAGCCACTTGCCTTCATCGTGCCAGCGCGCGCGGCCGTGCTGGGCTACCAGCGCGTCGTAATCAAGCACGTGGACGCCGCGATGTTCGCAGCACAGCGCCCGCAATCCCGCGTTGATCTGCTCGATGGCCGCAAGCTGCCCGGCTTTGCGCTGCGTTTCCAGCACGCCCAGGCTGGCGGCCGGCTTTTCAAGATTGTGAATCACAAGCGACGCATTGCTGCGCTCGCGGAACGTGCGAACCCAGGCGCCGAAGTCGCGCAGCACCCGGTCAACTGCCGATTGCGCGTCCGCTTCCGTCAGGTCCGCGTAGCCGTCCCAGATTTCCGGGGCGATGTCGCGGGTTTGAATGGCGAGCACCACGATCTCCGGATCGAAGGCGTACAGTGCGCTTGCGGGATCGAGAATTTCCTGCGCGTACGAATTGAACTGGCCCACATGGACGGTCGCGTCAATCCCTTCCACAAGCGCCGCGCTGCGAAGAATGGGCACCAGCGGCTCGACCGTCATCGACCGAAGAAACGCTAAGCGCGTCTGCACGAGCGGCAAATGCCCTTTCATTTTCTCGTAGCAGGACAATACGTAATTCGCGGCGGCGGCGCGGCCTTCTTTGCGCCAGAAATCGCCCAGGCAGGCGTGCGCCTGCGCCCAGCGGCCCTCCGCCAGACAGCCTTCAACCAGTTCGCGCAATTCCTTGGAGTGTGCCATGCGAGAAAACCGCCTACATCTGCAAGCCGCCGGAGACGGGTATTTCCGCTCCGGTGACAAAATCACCCGCGCTCGTGCACAACGCCGCCACCACAGCGGCGATTTCGGCGGCCGAAGCGAGCCGCCGCAGCGGCGTCTGCATCGCCTGCACTTTGCGCAGGCGTTCGGAGAGCCCTGCGATCGATTCCGTTTCCACCAATCCCGGCGAAACCATGTTGACGCGAATCCCGTGCGGGCCGAGTTCCGCCGCCAGGCAGCGCGTGAGCGCCTGCATCGCGGATTTCGCTACCAGGAAATTGCTCCAGTTTACCGGCGGAGTATTCAAAGAGAAGGACGAGCCGATGTTGACGATGCGCCCGGATTTCTGCTCGATCATTCCAGGAATCGCGGCCTGGCTGCAATGGAACGCGCCCCGCAAGTGGACGTCAAGAGTTGCCTGCATGTCCTCCCAGGTGGTCTGCAGGAAGGGACGTGGCTCGGGCAAGCTGCCTGCGTTATTGATGAGGATGCTGACCGACCGCTTGTACTCCTGGCGCGCCTTCTCCAGCGCCGAGGTTACCGAGGCTTGATTCGTCACATCGGCTTGCACGGGAATCGCGCGCCCGCCATTGGATTGCAGCGAGGCGCAAAGATCTTCGGCAGCAGCGGCGCTGTTGTGATAGTTCACGGCGACCATCGCGCCGGCCTGCGCCAGCGCCGTGGCGATTGCCGCTCCCAGCCCGCGCGCGCCCCCGCTGATAAACGCTACCCGCTCGGTGATGGGAAGATCCTTGGGCTGCTGGCGCTCTTCCAGCGCGGTGACGGTTCCTTCGCCTTCCATAACCACCTTCCCCTCTTGATTCAGGGCCTTCACTTCGATTGTGAGGCTGCGCGCGCCTTCCGATTTGTGCGTGACCTTCATCGTGAGGCCGATGCGGTCGCCGATGAACACCGGCGCAAGCCACTTGAAATTCTGCTGGCTCCACAGCGCGCCCGGGCCGGGGCAGCGCATGCCGATCAGCGTGGAAACGTAATTCGCGACCAGCATTCCATGCACGACGCGGCGCTGAAAATGCGTGCGGGCCGCGAAGCTGTCGTCCATGTGCAGCGGGTTGCGGTCGCCGCTCAGTTTGGCGAACGCCTCAACGTCTTCGGCGGTGATCGCCTTCGCGAACTCGAATTCGTCGCCCGGCTTGATCTTCTCGAAATCGGCGAATTCGGTGGAGGCCGGTGGCGCGGCCGCATCCTTGCGCGGTTCCGCGGCGCCTTTCGCGCCAGGCAGAACGAAAATGTTGGCCTGGCTCATCGAATCTATCGCCCCGGCGCCTGGAACACGGCTTCTTCGGCCAGATGCGACTCGCTCAGCATCTCACCGGCCGCCAGCGGTCTGCGCAAACGGCGCCCGATCATCGAGGGCAGCCGGTCGGCGGGAATTCCCGTCCCCGGCTTCTTCACCGACAGGGCCTCGAGAGTGAGCACCGCGCCGCTTGGGAGATCGACTTCCGCCACAATGCTCTTGGTAAAAAGATCGCGCAGCGGGACCATCTCCTCCGCCATTTTATTTTTGTCGACGGCGCTCGCCCGCATGCGCTCGTTAACCCGCACGCCTTCCACCAATGTCTTGAGCTCGGCCGTCGTGATCGAGGCCGGCACGTCAGGCCCGAAGCATTCCTTGCTGAACGTGACATGCACCTCGACGAGTTCCGCGCCCAGCGTGGCAGCGGCCAGTCCCGGGAAAATCGTGCCCGAATGGTCCGAGAGCCCCACCGCACAAGCGTAGCGCGACCGAAAAATCTCCAGCATATTCAGCCCGACTTTTTCCGGGGGACAAGGATACGCGGACGTGCATTGCATCACCGCCAGCGGAACCCCCGCAGATTGCACCCGTGCAACCGCTGCGTCAATTTCTCCGATGGCGCTCATCCCGGTGGAAATCATCATCGGAAGCCGCGTCTCGGCCATAAACGCAAATAACGGCGCGTTCCCCACTTCGCCCGACGCCACCTTCCAGGCCTTCATACCGATCCGCTGCAGCATCCGCGCCGCTTCCAACGAAAACGGAGAACTCAGGAATTCGAGGCCCTTTTCTTCCGCATGGCGTTTTAGGCCGAGCCACTGCTCCGCGGTAAATTCCATGCGCTTCCAGTATTCGTAGCGGGATGCGTCCTGGTAGCTGAATCGCACGCGCCAGGGCTCCTGCGGGGTGCTTTCCGCGGCGGCAATGTGCGTCTGAAACTTCACCGCGCCGGCGCCAGCCTTGGCGATCGCATCGATGTAGGCGTGCGCCGTGCCCAGGCTGCCGTCGTGCGCCTGCGCCACTTCGCCGATCACCAGACATCGCTGCGGATCGAACTCCATATTTAATCGCCTGCCGCCGCCTTCAAGGACCGCTGCCGCAAAGCCACCTGCCATTTGCCGCTGGGCTGGTATTCCGGAACGATGTCCGCCATGTGCGACAACACGCGCACTTCATCCCGCCGGGAGACCAGGGAACGCAGCTCGCCCACCCAGCGGTCGATGAAATCGCGCTGGATCGGGGCGCCGCAAAAAACCATGATCTTCTCGTGATACGTGGGCCGCGTCTCGTCGCTTTCGGTCGAAAGCTCCTCGAAGAGCTTCTCCCCGGGGCGCATGCCGGTGACGCGGATCGGGATGTCCACATCGGGCTCATGGCCGGAGAGCCGGATCATGTTTCGCGCCAGATCCAGAATCCGCACCGGCTCTCCCATATCCAACACGAAGATTTCCGATCCCTTGCCCATCACCGAGGCCTGCAGGACCAATTGTACGGCTTCCGGAATGGTCATGAAATACCGCCGCATGTCCGGATGTGTAATCGTTACGGGGCCTCCCCGCGCGATCTGTTCCTTGAAGATGGGCACCACGCTGCCGTTGCTGCCCAACACGTTTCCGAAACGCACCGATACGAACTTGGTGCCGTTGTCGCCGGTTGAATCCGGCATGGATTGAACGATCAGCTCGGTAACGCGCTTGGTGAGCCCCATCACGTTGGTGGGATTCACCGCCTTGTCCGAGGAAATCATCACGAACGAGTTTACGCCGTTGCGGTAGGCGGCCTTGACCATATTGTCCAGGCCGATCACGTTGTTGGTGACGGCTTCAATCACGTTGTGTTCCATCATCGGCACGTGCTTGTAAGCCGCCGCGTGGTAGACGGAGGTCACGCCAAACTCGCGGATGATTTCTTCCATGCGGTCGTAATCGCGGATGTCGCCGATCACCGGGCAGACCGTCGCCTGGGAAGACATTTCCAGCAGTTCCATCTCAATCTTGAACAAATCGCTCTCGGCCTGATCCAGCGCCACCAGGCACTTCGGCTCGAAGCGGATCAGCTGCCGGCAGAGCTCGCTTCCGATCGAGCCGCCGGCCCCGGTAACCAGGATCGACCGGCCCGCGACGGATTCGTGAATCCGGTCGTGCTCGAGCTGCACCGGTTCGCGCCCCAGCAGGTTCTCCACCGAGATTTCGCGGATTTCGCTGACGCGCACCTTCCCGGCCAGCAGTTCCGCAAGGTTGGGAATCGTCTTGCACGGCACGCCGCTCGACCGGCAATTGGTCAGCGCCTCCGACATTTGCTTGCCGGACGCAGAGGGCATCGCGATAACGATTTCGTCGATGCTATGCGAGCGGCGGCGGTAGCGCTCGACTATTCCTGTAACGTCGCGGCCGGAGCCGAGGACGCTCACGCCCATCAGACTCACGTTCCACTTGTGCGGATTGTCGTCGATGAATCCGATGATCCGGTAGTTCATGCTCGGGTTGGAGCGAATCTCGCGCACCAGGTTCAGCCCCGCGATCCCGGCCCCGTAAATGAGAAGCCCCTTCTGGGTCGCCTTCTTTGCGGCGACCTCGTGCATCACCATTTCGTGGTACAGCCGCACGCCAAACCGCGCGCCTGCCGTGGCGAGGAAGCACAGGAGGAAGTCGATCAGGTAGACCGATCGCGGAAATTCCGATCCCACCAAGGCAATTGTGACCGCCGTAAAAACGATCGATCCGCCCGCATTGGCGATCAAAAGCTTTACCAGGTCGGAAAGCCCCGAGAAACGCCACCAGCCGTGCTCGATGCCCACCACGTAAAACACGACCATCTTCACGGCCAGCACAATCGCCAGGCCGAACAACAAGTGGCGCATCTCCCCGTGCGGGAAGACGAAATCGAACCGGACCAGGAAGGACGCCATCAGCGAAAGCGCTATCACCGAGGCTTGCCACACACGGATGAAGATGAGCCGGTTGGAGATGACCATGCCCTGCAGGGCTTGCGGGGCCAGGTCCAAAAGGTTCGCCGATAATACCCGCCGCCGGATCAGTCTTGCGACTCGATCCCCGTAAATGGAGAAGTTGAGCATATCGCTCCCGAGGGAGATGAAGTTAGTTCAGTTTGAATTCGAAAATTGCGCTGGCATCCGTTTCGGTAGGAACACCGTCCACGCGCGCCGGTTTGTAACGGCGTTCGCGTACGGCATCTACGGCTGCCTGCCCCAGTATTTCCGGGCCCTTCACAACAACGACGTCATGCACGTCGCCCATAACGCTGATCTTGAAGCGCACTTCTACCGGCCCGGAGATTCCCGCTTCCCTGGCCTCGGCCGGATACACCGGATTGATATTCGTCAACAACAGCGCGGGTTGTACGGCTCCGCCCCTCCGCGCATAGCGCGTGACGGAAGGAGCGAATGCAGCGGCCGCGGAACCGGACGACGATGCGGACGACGCGGGGATCACAGGAATCAATTCCGCGGGCGCTCTCATCGGATCGCCGGGCATCACAGGGCCCGCAGGCTTGGACGCAACGGCAGGCCCCCGTCCGTTGGCCGCGATCGTCGAAAGCCCGGTGCTCGATGCCTGGTGGGCCTTCGAATGCGCCGCCGAGGGCGGCAGAGTCCTGGAAACCGTCAGAGTATCCTCAGGCAGCTTCACTCTGGGTGAAGTTCGAGGAGGCGGAGCCTTCGCGGGAAAATGGCCGGCTACTTCATACTTTTCCGTGCCGCCTAAAACCGTGCTTGAACGATTCGACGACGCGTCGCCGCGGTTCGAGGCCCGTTTGATAATATCCTGCAACTCTTTATCGGAGAGCGCCGGCTGCTTCGGTGGAGTGACGCTCGCGGGGGGAACGGCGGGCGCCGGAGAATCCACAGCGGGAGCAACTGCCGCGGACATGCCCGCAGGCAGCTGACCCACGACGCGCACGGTTTCGCTGAGCGTCGGCACGGAGGAGTCATCTGCGCTGAGCTGAAGACGGAAAACAACGTCCTTGCTAAGCGGAGAATAGACCACCGAGCCGCCACGCAAGTCAGAGGCGTCCAGGTCTATCGTCTTCTGAATTCCGCCGTCCGTAATCAGGAGTTGTCCTTTCGCCGCTCGGAGAACAGCAGGAGCGTCGGGGTTCCAGCTCAACCTCCAATCCCCTCCCGCCTGATCCAATTTCAGCCCGACGTTCGCGTCCGTAGAGGATTCCGTTTTCACATTGGGAGTGTCGGCAGACCGCCAGCCGCGGAGCTGATAGAAACCGGCGGCCAGAAGCAGCAATACGAGGGTCGCCCCGAGGCCCCACTGCCATTCCCTCGAAAGACGAAACTCGCCGCCGGAAGTCTCAACCCCTGCCTCTTCCGCTTCCTGCGCTTCGAAAGTTTCTTCAGCTTCGTGCGATTCCTTCGGTATCTGCAGTTCCCGCCGCTGCGGTTCCTGTCGCCGCGGTTCTTGCCGTTGCGGTTCTGGCCGTTGCGGTTCTGGCCGCTGGGGTTCTGGCCGTTGCGGTTCGGAACGCACCGGCTCCGGCCTTCTTGCGGTCGCGGGCTGGCTGGGCTCGGAAGACCGCGGAAACCCTCGTCCCGACAGTTGCGCGCGGTTGAAGGGAGCGGGATCCCATTCAAACGAGACTGCATTATCCTTGGTCAGGAACAATCGGCCGTTGCTGGCCTTGCCGGAGCGCGGTTCAATCAATAGAAAGATCGATTCCGGCTGGTCAGGATTCTGAAGCAACGAAAGATCATCTTCGGTCAGCGTCTTTTCGCCTTCGGCGGAACTTCGGTAGAAGCCCAGAACCGACATGCGCTTGTCCGGCCTTGACTGCCAGCGATCGATCATCGCTTTCAGCTGGCGGGCATCCCCGAAAGGCGAGTCGGTGGTCTTCCAGGTCGCGACCGGCACCGGCTCATAGTTCTCGACAATAAAGGTCAACTCCCGGGATTCGTCTCTCTTTCCCAGCAGAATTCCGGCCGCTCCCTTCTTGCCCGCGCGAATGGCATCGCGCTCCAGGAGTTCGACGGTATTGAGATGAAAGTGAACGCTCGCCGGCTCATCCGCCTGTTCCCAGCGGAAAAAGCCCGCGCCCTGCCTTCTGGCTGAGTAGTTAGTCAAGATTGGATTCGCACTCACGAGTTGAAACGCAAACTGCTTGCCGGACGCGGCCGGACGAGCCTGGATCCGGTCAGTAACGCGTCAAAAGGAAAAACCCGCTGCTTATGGCCGAATAACCCGCCATCTGGGTGTACGTCTTTAAGGTACTCGACGGCACGACCACGATGTCGCCCGCGTTCAGCATGCGATCCTTAATCCGGCCGTTCACGAGCCTCTTCAAATCGACGGACCCGACTTTCTCATAGAGACCCTCGCCGTTCTTGCGCATGATCTCACTATGGGCCGGGTTAGCCAGCTTCGATAGTCCGTTTGCGGCCGCCAGAAGCTGCATCATCGAAATCGAATCGTGATTCACAAGCTCGACAGCGCCGGGCTTGATCACTTCACCGATAATGAAAACCAGGCGCGCATCGGTTGAAACGGCTACCACGTCGTTGGGCTCAATCAACAAGTTCGACGCGGCGCTCGTAGCGTCGATTACATCCCTCATCGGCAGATCGATAACGCTCTTCTTGCCGTCCGCGCTCGGGTGGGCATCCGGCAGAGGAATGTTTCCGTACTTGATCTGCCGCGTAACCGTCACGGTGGCTCCGGGGTCCTTCTCGAGACCACCCGCCATCGTCAGGACGGTCCAGAGAGTCTTGGGACCTTCCGTCTGGAACGTACCCGGACGGTGAACGGCGCCGGTAACAGTGACAGGCTGGCTGCGGAACTCCGCAATATAAACGGTAACGTGGGGATCGCGAATATAGGTCTTCAGGCTCGTGGCCAGCGACTCCTGAAGTTGCTCGGCGGTAAGTCCCGCGGCGTGAACTTTGCCCACCAACGGCAGATCCACATCGCCCACGCTGGTTACACGCCAGATCCTGCTGATTTCCATCGATTCCAAACAGGAAACCGTAATCGAGTCGTCCGGTCCAATCACGTCTTCGGGCGAGGAAACATGCCCGGCAGCAGCGGGGGCAGGTGAATTGGCGTCGGTGGGCGCGGCGGGAATGGGGCCGTCATCGTCCGCAGGGGCGGCGGCGGGCGCATTTTGTGGGGCATTCTGCGCAACGGCGTTCTGCATCGCCCAGCATGGAAACTGGGCGGTTAGCCATAAAACCAGCGACAATGCGACCGCTCTCATCCGCGTGCTTCCTCTTGCTGGATGCCTGCTTCCATTTCAGCATTCCAGGGCGGGCGGATCGAGTGGCGCCTCGAGTGCTGCGCCACGATTTCGCGCACCGACCGGGCCACGTAGCAAACTTCTTCTTCCGTCATCGCGGGATAGAGCGGCAAGGAGACCAGACGGGGATACAGTTCGAGCGCGCGCGGGCACTGATTCTCCGGCAAGTCCGCCCATTTCTTGAAAAACGGATGAAGCTGGATGGGAATAAAGTGCACACTCGCACCGATGTTCCTTCGCCGCAACTCGGCAATGAACCGCGCCCGGTCAATCGTGAGCGATTCCAGGTTCAAGCGAAGAGCATAAAGGTGCCACGCGTGGCGGCCGTTGACGGCGGCTTCAGGCAATTCAAGTTCGGGGAGCGCCGCAAAGGCTTCGTTATACTTATCGGCGTACCGCGTGCGGCGCTCGGTGAAATTCTCGAGCTTGCGCAACTGATGGATACCCACCGCGGATTGAAGGTCGCTGAGATTGTACTTGAAGCCGCATTCGACAACCTCGTAGTACCAGCTGCCATCTTCCCGATAACGGTTCCAGGCATCTTTATTGATTCCGTGAAGGGTCAGCATTTTCACTCGTTCGGCGAGCGCTTTGCTGTTCACGGTGATCATGCCGCCTTCGCCGGTGGTCAGATTCTTGGTCGCATAAAAGCTGAAGCAAACCGCATCGCTCGGCGACTCCGATGAGCCGATCCGGCGACCGCGGTATTCGGTGCCTGCCGCGTGCGCCGCGTCTTCGATCACGAACAGATGGTGCTCTTTCGCGAGCTTCCAGATGGCATCCATGTCGCAGGGCGCGCCGGCCAGGTGCACCGGGATGATCGCCTTCGTGCGCGGGGTAATGCGTTCGGCGATGGAAACAGGGTCGATGTTGCCGTCCGGAAGGACGTCCGCCAGAACAGGCGTGGCTCCTACATGGACGATCACGCTCACCGTCGCGCAGAATGTGAGAGGGGTCGTAATCACTTCATCGCCCGGTCCGATGTTCAGGGCGGCCAGCGCCAGATGCAGCGCGGCCGTGCAGGAACTGACGGCCTGGGCGTGCTGGGCGCCCACGTAATCCCGGAACTCTTTTTCGAATTGCGCCGTGCGCACACCCGTGGTGAGCCACCCGGAGCGCAGGGTGCTGACCACCTCGGCGATTTCGGCGTCGTCGATTTCAGGACGGTTGAACGGTATGAAGGTATGTTCGGTCATTCTGAATCTTCACCGGTTAGAACCCGGTCTCCTTGGCATGCTGTGTTCCCGGAAATATTGCGCACCGGGCCGTCTGTAAAATTATCCCGATGTCGCCCCAAAAGGACTGCTTTTCCAAGTACGCCAGATTGAGAGTCAGCTTCGTGGGAAGAAGGCTTCTTTCGTAAAATTCGATCGGGTTGGGCGACTTCGCGAGAAGCTCTTCCTCGTTGCGGTAGAGGATCGAAGCCGGATCGGTGATTCCCGGCCGCACGCGCAACACCGAGCGCCACACGGGGTTTTTCATGTCTACAAACTCGGGAACTTCGGGCCGGGGACCTACCAGGCTCATTTCGCCGCGAACCACGTTCCACAATTGAGGGAGCTCGTCGAGTTTGAACTTCCTCAGTACCCTTCCGGCCCTGGTCACCCGGGAGTCGCCGCGAACCGTAATGGAAGGCCCGCTTTTCCCCGCTCGCATCGTTCGAAACTTCAGCAGGTGGAAGGGGGCGCCGTTGCGGCCCACCCGGATCTGTTTGAAGAGAATCGGGGTGCCGGTCTCGATGATGACGGCCACAGCGATCATCAGCAAGAAAGGAGAAAGCACCAGTAACGCAAGAAGGCAAACACCGCGGTCAAATAGTTCTCGCACCGGTATGGTCCTTAGGTGGTGGGAGAATAATACTCGTTCGGGCTGTAGCCGTAACCACCCATATTTTTCACGTCCCAGGCGTTGAGGATCGTGCCAAGAACCGGGATGCCGTCATCGATCAAGCGCCGCTTGGCGGCCATGGCGGCCTCGCGGCTCGTCATTCCCGCGCGGAACACCAGGATCGCCGCATCGGCCAGACGGCCGAGGATGCGAGCGTCGGATATGTCGAGCATCGGAGGCGTATCGATCAGAACGATGTCGAACTCGGAGCGCAACCGTTGAAGCAGCTCGAGCATCCGGTGCGAATAGAGAAGGTTCGAGATGCTGCTGGTCGCCGGACCGCTGGTGAGAATGCTGAGCTGCGGCATCTGCGTGCGCTTCACGAGCGCATCGAGCGGGCAATCCCGCAAGGAGCTTTTCTCGCGGAGAAGATCGGTGAGGCCCCAGTCGTTGGGCAGGTTGAACACTTCATTGAGCCGCGGCTTGCGCATGTCGCCGTCGATGAGCAGCACCTTTTGGCTGATTTCCGCCAGCGCGATGCCCAGATTGCTCACGACGGTTGTCTTGCCTTCCGCGCGAACTGCGCTGCTGACCAGGATCACCCGCGGGGAGGCGCCGTTTTCCACCGAATGCAATATCGAAGTCACGGTGCTGCGGAACGATTCCGCCATCACCGAGGATTTGTCTCCCCATGTGACCAATTCCACGGCCCCGAGCGTCGCAGTGGGCTCGAGCGTACTGGCTGCCGCCGACCGCGCCACATTCAGACGCGGGCTTTTCCGGTAGCTGCTCGCGGCATTCAAAGCGCCCTCGGGAATCACGCCGAGTTCGGGCAGCTTCAGGTGGAAGGAAAGGTCGCCCGGTGACTTGAAGCTGCGGTCGAGGCTCTCGCGGGTGATTACCAGCCCGACGGCCGCCAGAAGCCCCACCAGCGAACCCAGCAGGGTATTCCACAGGAAGTTCGGTTTCGAAGGCGTCAAGGGAGCTTCGGCGGGATCAATGATGCGCGTGTTGCTGCCACGCAGGGCCGTGGCAATATCCGCCTCGCGAGACTTCTGCAGGAGCGTGTCGTAGAGCTGGCGATTGGTTTCAACGTCGCGTTGAAGAATGCTGTAGTTGATCGTCTTCTCTGTCTGGTCGGATACGATTTGGACTTCGGATTTATAAGCGCCGGTCAGCAGCTTTTCCCGCATCAGCGCGGACTCGTATTCGCTGCGAATGCGCGTCAGGACGTCCTGGCGTTCCTTCTGGAAGGTGGCTTGCATCTGGTCGATCTGCGCCTGCACCTGCTTCACTTTGGGGTGCTCGGGGGTATATTGCGAATTCAAGTCCGCAAGTTGCCGCCGCAAATCCGCAATCTGGCGCTGGTATTCGGCGAGGTGGGCGTTGTCGATCACCTGGGGAACGGAATCGGCCGGCGTGGAGGTCGCGATTCGATAAGCCGACTGCTTTTCGATGCGCTCCGCTTCCGCATTGGACAAGGCTTCTTGAATCTGCTTCAGCTTGTCCTGATCGGCGCTGTCTTTATCACCGGTAAACAGCAGGTTCGAAGCCCGGCTATATGCCTGCAACTGATCTTCGGAAGTCTGCAGCTTGGTGCGGGTTTCTTCCAATTGCTGCGCGAGCCATTGGCGGGCGTTATTGATGGCATCCCACTTGGCCTGCAGGTTCGAGTCGATATATTCATTGGCCAGGGCGTTGGCAAAGGCGGCCGCGACGTTGGGATCGGTGGATTCGATCGATATGGTCACGATCCGCGTGTTCGCCGGCGTATTGAGGGTTACTTTGAGGGACGGCAGATTCTGCGAAGGAGCGGCGGTCGAAACCGGCTTCGGGGACAAATGCAGATAGCTGCGCAAGGAAGCGAACCGGTCCGGTGGTGTAAACCCGGGGAGATTGGCCTTCTTCAGCCGCTCGATGGCGCGCCGCCGCAGCGTGTGACTCTCTAAAACGGCTGTCTGGGTGGGGAGGTACGATTCGGGGGCTATGGTAGCGCCGTCGCCGCCCACTTGCAGATTGGCCGTCTCCGTGGGGTTCTCGATTTCCAGCGAAATGTGCGCCACGTAAGTTGGCGTCTCCGACAGGCTCACCAGAAAACCGCCCAGGGCTCCCAGGAGCACGATAAGAACGATCCAATGCATTTTGGCGCGGCTGGCCCGCCACATCTCGACCAATAGAGAATTGGTCTCTGGCGCCGCCGCACCCGAATCGAGGGGCTCGAGGTAAAGCACCGTGGTCGGTGCGCGCTGCGACCTATTGGGATGAACGATTATTTCGCCGCGATCGCTGTATGGTTGCATTTGTTTTTGCTTGGGAATTACGGGTGACGAAAGCTCACGCGAATCTTGGAGCCGTCGCCGCGGGTCCTGTCGCATTGCATGGGATGACCCAGTTCTCGGGGACCTCCACTGCCACCGCGCGCTGGAGCAACTGCACCCCGAGAATCAATTGATTGGTCCCCTTGAATCGCAGCAGGACGCCCTCCAGGCCGCGGAGCGAGCCTTCTTCGATCCGTACGGTGCGCCCGATCTCAAGATGGGGCCATGGAACGACCTTTTGTCCCGAATTTACCGCCGCCCGGATGGCCTCGACCTCTTTCGCGTCAATCGGAAGAGGAGTCTTGCCCGATCCCACAATCAGAACGACGCCGGGTGTCGACAGAATCGGAACACGATCCGCGGGAGCGAACCTGCAAAAGAGATAGCCCGAAAAAAGCGGCAGCTGCAGAATCTTCACTCGGTCCGACCAGCGCCGTCTCGACCAATACAGCGGAAGAAAGTCCTCGTAACCCTTCTGGCGGAGTGCGTCGGCAACAGCCCATTCACAGCGGGACTTTACGCGAATCGCAAACCAGGATAATTGTGAACTGGACAAGTTGTTTTTGCCTATAGCGAGCATGAGCGGACAAGCTTCCGCCCCTTCAGACCCATTTCGGTGGTCAATCTCGAGCGCACACTACGGACACGCGCTCTCGGTTCCCTATGTGCTTAACCGCAAAGCAAATATGCATCTGGCTTGCCAGCTTTAAGTGGTTTCCATTCAACCGCGCGCCCCGATTCCCTGCGCAAAACATTTCCCACTAGGGAGAATCATTTCCATTTATTCCGGCTGCGATCCTGTCTGCAAACCTTCGCAAAACACATGCCTTAGCAATTGCATTACAAAAATAAACGAGACCTAGAACTACTAGGCAGAACGATGAGTGATCTGAAACGCAACATCTTCGCAAGCTTCTCACTCGGGAATCAAAGTGCTAGGATTGGCACCCGTTATGGAACATTCCACGCTTGAAGCCCGCCGCCAGTTCCTGAAATTCCTGGGGGCCAGCCCTTACGTCGCCGCACTCGGCGGCGTCGCTGCGTTCCGTGATCGCGCGGTTTCCGCGGGAGAGGCGCAGGAAGCTGCTTCGGTTATTACGGATCCGGCTCAGGCCCTCAACGTCTTCGATTTCGAGGAAGCGGCGCACCGTAAAGTGCGCCCGGGGCACTGGGCCTACATGGCCAGCGGCGTAGACGACGACGGCACCCTCCGCGCCAATCGCGACGCTTTCAAGCATATCGAACTGCGCCCCCGTCGCCTCCACGACGCCACAAAGGTCGACACGCACGTCGACCTGTTCGGCACCGTTTACGACAGCCCGATCTTCACCTGCCCCACGGGCGGCCAGAAATCGTTTCACCCGCAGGGCGAAATCGCTGTGGCAAAAGCGGATAAGGCCCGCGGCGCCCTGCAAATCCTTTCGACGGCCACATCCACGCCGGTGGAAGACGTGAACAAGGCCCTCGGCCGGCCGGTCTGGTTTCAGCTCTACGGCCCCACCAGTTGGGACGTATGCGAAAAATTACTGAGGCGCGTCGAAGCCTCCGGCTGCTCCGTAATTGCACTGACCGTGGACAACACCACCGGCCGCAACAGCGAAACCTACCTCCGCACTCGCCCCAAGGATTTGACGCAATGCATGGCGTGCCACGAGGAAGGTGAGCCCGGCACTTCACTCGCCGAGCGCCCCATGTACGACGGCATCGATATGAAGGGCGTGCGCCAGACCAACCCCGCGATGGATTGGGCTTACGCCGACCGCATCCGCCAGACGTGGAAGGGGAAGTTCCTGATCAAGGGAATCGACACTGGCGAGGACGCCAAACTTGCAGTGGAACATGGCCTCGACGGCATCCTCGTATCGAATCACGGCGGCCGCTCCACGGAAACCCTGCGCGCCACAGTTCAAGCGCTGCCCGAAGTGGTAGCTGCGGTCAATAACCGCGTTCCCGTCTTTGTCGATGGAGGGTTCCGCCGCGGCACCGATATCTTCAAAGCCTTGGCGCTCGGCGCCAAAGGCGTCGGAATCGGCCGACCCATGCTGTGGGGCCTGGGCGCGTTCGGCCAGCCCGGCGTCGAGCGGGTGGTCGAGATACTCCAGGGCGAACTCCGGATGTGCATGGGCAATTGCGGCACGCGGACGGTTGCGGACATTACGTCCGCGTACGTAGAAATACCCAACTGGAAAAGCTAGCGGCCCCGGGCATTACTCGGCCGCTGAATCTTCTCGTATCCCTTTCAACAGAATCGCATCTGATGTTCTGCGGAGGTTCGCTATGTCCATCCGGCCGGTCAAGAAGCTGATCCAGGCAAAACCTACTCTCGAAGGCGCGGGCGTACATCTGCGCCGCGCATTCGGCTTCGGCAATACTACGGATTTCGACCCGTTTCTCCTCCTCGACGACTTCCGCAACGACGTCCCCGAGGATTACCTGGCGGGCTTCCCGTGGCACCCGCATCGCGGCATCGAGACAATCACTTACGTGCTGGCCGGAACCGTGGAGCATGGCGACAGCATGGGCAACCACGGGGCAATCGCCTCCGGTGACATCCAATGGATGACCGCCGGGAGCGGCATCATCCATCAGGAGATGCCCAAGGGCGACCACGCCGGCCGCATGCATGGATTTCAGCTCTGGGCCAACCTTCCCTCATCGCTCAAGATGACGCCGCCGCGCTACCAGGAAGTGAAATCCAACGACATTCCCGAGATAAAGGACGACGACGGCACCCACGTGCGCCTCGTTTGCGGGAGCTTCTGGGGGCGCAGAGGTCCTGTCGATGGCATCGCCGCCGACCCGATCTACATTGATGTCTCCGTGCCTCCCGGCCGCAGGAAGACATTGCCTGTCGAAACCACGCGCCATGCGTTTGCCTACGTCTTTTCGGGCGCGGGCAAATTCGGCAACGCCTCCGAACCCCTCGCCGTGCCGACCGAACCTGTGGGTTGGGCCGATACAGCGCCTCCCGCGCAGGCGGACAATCGCTCCCTCGTGTTATTCGACCGCGGCGACGAAGTCACCGTGCAGGCAGGAGACGATGGCATCCGCTTCCTGCTGGTTTCCGGGAAGCCGCTCGAAGAACCGGTAGCCTGGTACGGCCCTATCGTCATGAATACGCAGGAGCAGCTGCGCGAGGCCTTCAACGATCTCGATCGCGGCACATTCCTGAAATCGCGCTGAAATGAGCCCCACTGAAGGAACAGCGAACTAAGCTCATTTGAAACGGAGACATTACCCATCCATTATTGTGATGATCTCCCATCGGCAAGATCACGCTATACTGAGCCGAGCCCCGACCCGTGACTCGTCGCAGAGCGAAGATAGTGTGTACCCTCGGACCCGCCAGTTCCTCGGACCGAATCATTGATAAGATGGTAGTTGCGGGCATGAACGTCGCTCGCCTGAACTTCTCCCACGGCACCCACGACGACCACGCGCAGCGCGTCGCCTCGGTTCGCGCCGCTGCCAAGAAATACGAAAAGCCCATCGCCGTCCTGGCGGATATGCAGGGTCCCAAAATCCGCACCGGCTCGCTGGACCGGGGCCTGCCTATACGTCTGCGCTTCGGCCAGCGCTTTTTCATCACCACCAGGAACGTCACCGGGAACGCCGAGGGGGTCAGCACCACCTTCAAGCAACTGCCTGAATCGGTTCACCGGGGAGACCAGATCCTGTTGCGCGACGGCGAGATCGCCCTGCGGGTTCTCTCGGTCCACGGCCGCGACGTCATCTGCCAGGTGGAAAACGCCGGCGAGCTCGGCGAGCATCAGGGGATCAATCTCCCTGGCGCGAAACTCAAAATTCCTTCGCTGACCCCCAAAGACCGCAAGGACCTGTCGTTTGCCATCCAGGTTGGCGTCGAATACATCGCGCTGAGCTTCGTGCGCACCGCCGCCGACGTCCGCATGGCCCAGGCGGCCATCCGGCGCGAAGGGAAAGACACGCCGGTCATCGCCAAGCTCGAAAAGCCGGAGGCCATCGACAATCTCGAAGAAATCCTGAAGGTCGCCGACGGCGTCATGGTCGCTCGCGGCGATCTCGGCGTCGAGATGAGGCCGGAGCAAGTCCCCATCGTGCAAAAGCGGATTATTCTGGAGGCGCGAAACGCGCTGGTGCCGGTGATTACCGCGACCCAGATGCTCGATTCCATGCAGAAGAATCCGCGGCCAACGCGCGCCGAAGCGTCCGATGTGGCCAACGCCATTTTTGATGGCAGCGACGCCCTGATGCTCTCGGGTGAAACAGCCGCCGGAAGCTATCCGCTGCAATCGGTGGAAATGATGAACCGCATCATCTGCGAGGCCGAGGCCAACGTCACCCAGCAACTCCGGCCGCGTCGCTCGGCGCAACCAAGCATCAGCGAGGCCATCGCGGAAGCGATCTGCCACGCCGCCGAAGAACTGCACATGAAGGCCATCGTGGTTTTTACCGAAACCGGCTACTCCGCGCAGTTGGTTTCCAAGTACCGCCCGCGCGCCCCAATTCTTACTTTTTCTCCGAATCAGGAAACGCGCCGCCGCTTGAATCTTTTCTGGGGCGTCGACTCGAAAAGAATGGACCGCATCGAGTATATCGACCAACTCCCCGCCGTAGTCGAAGAGCGCCTCCGCAAAGAAAAGCTCGTAAAGAAAGGCGACATCGTCGGCATGATCGCCGGAACGCCCATCGGCGCCCGCGGCACCACCAACCTCATGCGCCTCATGCGCATCGGCAGCTAACCACGGTTATCGGGACTTTACGTTGTACAGCGTTCGATCGTCATCCGGAGGTCTTGGTCGGATTCGCGGGATCGGAAGTTGCGAAGGACAGCTTTTGCCTCCGGGGTGTCAACTATACAGAGCACATGTATAGCAAGATCGCGATCCCTCCGCGGGCCGGAGGCGAGAACATGCTGGACGCTCGGAATAGCCGGATTCCCAATCTGCCATAACGCAGTGGCGGCTGGATAAGGGTCGAGCCTATATTCTGAAGAGAGGCCAAGGACCAAGCCGCCATAGCTATTCATTGCAATCCATGGGGCCAGGGTGCGTGCTGCTTCGGCAATTTTCAGATTACCCGCCAACTCCACCGCGTTGTACCAGGGACAGGAATGCCATCGGGCGGAGATATCTGCGATGTCACTCGGAGGACATGAATCCGGTCCCCGCTCGATCATCGGCGGCAACTGCGTAATCAGATATTTCCGAATTGAGGGGTCAGACTTGCTAAATTGCAGTAATTGCTTTCTGGCCTGATCTGTAGTTTTCTC
This sequence comes from uncultured Acidobacteriaceae bacterium, assembly GCA_964600355.1. GTDB lineage: Bacteria > Acidobacteriota > Terriglobia > Acidiferrales > UBA7541 > Palsa-295. The sequence continues at coordinate 6,554 of CAZRKW010000022.1, read as the reverse complement.
CGATTGCAGTTTCCGGATAAGCTCCAGCTGTAGGCTTTGATGCTGGGCGAACGCGCACCTGGCTCCAACGCTGATCGAGCATCCCAGCATCGTCAGAACCGCGATCATTTTGGAAAACAGTTGCATCCTGCCCCTCTCGTTTTGACGGGACACGCAGCGATCCCGCACTTTGGCTTCGGCGTATCCCTCTTTGCTTTAGCCTTTTGAGCGCGACGTGTGAACATGCACATTCGCCAGAAGGAGTATAAGACGGACTTAACCGTTCCCCGCTTTAGACAGAAAGGCTCGTTCCCAGGCGTAACTCCCGAAACTGGCCCATTGCCAACCTCTATTCTACGTAGCCTCTTTCGGCTCTATCTTCGGTACAATAGTGGATTCCACAATGGAAACCATGTCAGGGGAAACCATGTCAGGCGACAGGACGATACTCGACCGCATTGTGGACGCGCGCCGCGCCTCAGTGGCGCATCGCAAGCGCGTGCTGCCGGACGTGGCCCTGAAGATGGCCGTCCAGAAGGCCGAGCCTCCCCGGAATTTTGTCGCCGTACTCACGCGCGACTGCTTCAACATCATCGCGGAGCTCAAGAAAGCGTCTCCGTCCCTGGGAATCATTCGCGAAACCTACATGCCGGCGGAATTGGCTGCGTTGATCGACAAGCGCCTGCGCAAACAAAAGCTCGTAAAGAAAGGCGACATCGTCGGCATGATTGCCGGAACGCCCATCGGCGCCCGAGGCACCGCCAACCTGATGCGCCTCATGCGCATCGGCAGCTAACCTCCAGCTAGTGGTTCAGTCCTCACGTACCCAGGCAGATCCCCCGCGGAGCGTTCCGAGACTATCCGAAAAACTCCTAACGGTCGTTTCTAAGGACGCTTAGAATTGTTTGTTTTTTTTCAACCATTCACCCAAAAGCCGAAGCGAGAATGGCAAAATACCCCGGGCGATTTTCGTAGCGACAGCGCTCGCAGGGGGCGTTGCATCGGCGCTGGGGTTTACAACGGGTATTGAGGATCACATGAACCGAAGGGACTTGATGCGGCTTGGATGGGCCACGGTGATCGCGACCGGCGCAGGCAAGCTGCGGCCCGCGTTTGCGCGGTCGCTGGCACTCCCCCGGGCTTCGAAGCCTCTGCCGCATCCGATGGCGGCGGTCGCGGGACCGACGTCACACGAGCGCGCGGCGGATTTCACCTTGCGGATCGCACCGATGACACTCGAGCTGGCACCTCAGGTTGTGCTCAGCACGATCGGCTATAGCAATCAGGTCCCCGGTCCCTTGCTGCGGATGCGGGAGGGGCAGCTCGTCGCCGTGGAGGTTGTGAACGAGACAGACGTTCCGGAATACGTGCACTGGCACGGTTTGTTTGTTCCCTCCGAGGTGGACGGAGCCGAGGAAGAAGGCACGCCTCCGGTGGCGCCGCACGGCCGCCGCCGCTATCAATTCGTGGCCAAGCCGGCGGGTTCGCGATGGTACCACTCGCACGCAATGGCCATGCTGGATCTGCATCGCGGCACCTACACCGGCCAGTTCGGTTTTCTCATGATCGATTCGGGGAATAATCCTGGGCTCTACGACCAAGAGGTCTTTCTGGCGCTGCGCGACTGGGAGCCTTATCTGAGCCCGATGGATCAGGACGAGATGGCAGCGGACCCCAGCGATCCGATGCCCGAAAAGCCCGCCACTCCGGACACGCGTCCCAACGGGCTCGAAGTCAACGCTCCTCTTTATTCCATCAACGACAAAATGCTCGGCGCTGGGGAGCCTCTCCGCGTGCATCCGGGTCAGCGCGTCCTGATGCACCTGCTCAACGCCAGCGCTTCGCAAATTCATCGCGTGGCTTTGCCCGCCCACAAGTTTCAGGTGATCGCTCTCGATGGCAATCCCGTGCCCGCGCCTCAGCTGGTCAGCGTGATTGAGATCGCCCCCGGTGAGCGCGTGGATGCGATCGTGGAGATGAATCAGCCGGGCGTCTGGATTTTAGGGGAGCCGCGCGATGCCGCGCGGACATCCGGCATGGGCATCGTGGTGGAATACGCCAATCAGCAGCAGCAGCGCCCCACGTGGCTTCCAACTCCGAGCGCGCGCTGGGACTACACCATCTTTGGCAAGCCCGCTCCGCATCCCCCGCCAGACCAGACCATCGACATGGTCTTTGAAAAGGTGCCGGGCGGACCCCACGGGATCAATCACTGGCTCGTCAACGGCAAGGAATATCCGCATGAACGGGAATTCGTGTTTCGCCAGGGAGGCCGCTACCGGATCGTGTTTCACAATCGCAGTGACGACAGCCACCCGGTGCACTTCCACCGGCACCTGTTCGAGCTCGTCGAGCTCAACGGCAAGCCGACTGCCGGCGTAATGAAGGACACGGTGATCGTTCCGGCGTTCGGACGCGCCGCCGTGGATCTGGTCGCCGACCAGCCGGGACTCACGCTGTTTCACTGCCATATCCAGCAGCACATGGACTTCGGTTTCAAGGCGCTGTTTCGCTACGCCTGAGCGTCGCATCGCCTGCAAACCGGGCGACGTGGCGAGTCTGCGGAGGCTACCATTGTGAACCGTCCAGCGCGATAACTTCAGCATCCCGTCGCTGCGAATCGACGACGGATTCGCTGGCGGCAGGCGTTTTTTAGTCTTAGTTGTCTCTGTTACATTCTTTTCACATATTCGACACACCCCCGAAATATCGAAGAAGTAAAAATCACCAGTTTCGCAATATCCAAGCTCATTCCGAACGGGAGGAACCGCATGAAAGCAGTCCGAGGAAGGATCCGAGCGGCAGTGCTCATGGGAGCGGCCGCCTCGTTACTGGCATTTGCAGGTGGGGCAAAGGCGCAGGATCGAGACTTCAACGATTCGTGGTTCTTCGGCAATCCGCCGGCGAACGACAATCCGTGGCCTTACGCAACGGGTAAATCGCCCGTGCTGGCGGTAGTTGGCGACATCGCCTGCCAGCCAGGCGAGGAGGTGTCAGGTGAGGCTTCGAATGAAGTTTGCAGCGACCCCTCCACAAAGAAGGGCAACTACACCTCTACCTCTCTGTGGCAATCCCAGGAGGCTACTGCGAGTCAGATTGAGGCTATGAAACCTGACGCCGTCGCGCTCCTCGGAGATCTGCAATACCAGGTAGGCCTATATTCGGACTTTAAGGGATCGTTCGATTTGACGTATGGCGCTTTTAAATTTCTCCACCGGCCCGCGCCCGGCAACCACGAGTTTTATGACGAGCATAGCGAGACAGGCGTCGGCGGCTACGGCTACTTCTCCTACTACAACGGCTTCCAGGTCAATACCACTGGTAGTCCTGTTACGGCCGTGGTCCCGGACCCGTGCCCATCAGCTTTGGCGGCGGGTTGCAACTATCCGGGCCTCAACACTCCCATTGCCCAACCCGTGCCGCTGGCGGATGGACAGGCGGGGCACTTCGAGTTGGGCGCGAGCGGAGGCCTGAACGGGACCGGAGTCGGGGAAGGTTGGTACTCCTATAATCTGGGCTCGTGGCACATTATTTCCCTCAATATAGAGTGCTCGACGCAGCAGCCGGGCGGCTGTCCGGCCTTAGGCGCGGAACCGGCAACGGGCACCTGGTTGGCCAATGAACTCGCATGGCTGGAAAAGGACCTCCAGGAGAACCATGCCCCTTGCACCGCCGCGTACTGGCATCAGCCCACGTTCAGCGCTACGAACAGCATCACTGTAGAGGGCATCGCCGCTCAGCTCTTCTGGCAAAAGCTCTACAAGTACCGAGCCGACCTGGTGCTGAACGGACACGACCACCTCTATGCCCACTACCGCCCCCTGGACCCCTCCGGGAATTACGATCCACGTAGAGGTATTAAGGAATTCATCGTGGGCTCCGGCGGCGAGACACTCGATCCGATCTACGCAACCACTGAGACGAGCAGCACAGGTGCACAGCCCGGTTATCCAAAGTTGACCGGTGAAACAAACCTCGAGGATCCAACCGGCAACACGAGCTTCAACGCAACGAATCTCGAGGCGTACACCGGGGACTACTGGGGCGTGATGAAGCTGACGCTCGATCCGAACGGCTACCAATGGGATTTCGAGTCGGCCCCGGGGCTGGCAAGTCCTACAACTACATTCAATGGTCCTACACTTCCCGCACCGGCTACGACTGGTGGTTATAGCGACAAGGGCTTCGGCATCTGCCACGGTGGGCACCAGCTCGGGTGGTAACCATCAGGCAATAAAGATAACCGGGGCGTCTTCGCCTGGTTGTTTTTGACCTTTCGTTCGGTACATATCCCCACCCTTCGTGACGGCTCGCGAGGGGTGGGGATTTTATTTTGCCTTGCCCCTCCCAATTTTCCGCTCTTCGCTTTTGTGATTGTCCTCACTACCAGCCTGTATTCTACGTAGCCTCTTTCGGCTCTATCTTCGGTACAATAGTGGATTCCACAATGGAAACCATGTCAGGGGAAACCATGTCAGGCGACAGGACGATACTCGACCGCATTGTGGACGCGCGCCGCGCTTCGGTGGCGCATCGCAAGCGCGTGCTGCCGGACGTGGCCCTGAGGATGGCCGTCCAGAAGGCCGAGCCTCCCCGGAATTTTGCCTCGGCGCTCACGCGCGACAACTTCAACATCATCGCGGAACTGAAGAAAGCGTCGCCCTCCCTGGGAATCATTCGCGAGAACTACGTCCCCGCGGAACTGGCTGCCTTGCTCGAAAAAGCGGGAGCCGCGGCGCTCTCCGTGCTCACCGAGGAGGAATTCTTTCAGGGCTCCCTCGGCCACTTAAAGGAAGCAAAGAAGGCCACGCAGATTCCCATCCTGCGCAAGGATTTTATTTTCGATCCGTGGCAGGTCTGGGAAGCGCGCGCCGCCGGCGCGGATACGTTTCTTCTGATCGCCGCCGTGCTTCCCGATGCAACGCTTCGCGAGCTTCTCGATCTGGGCCGCTCGCTGCAGATGGAGCCGCTGGTGGAGGTGCATTCCCGCGCGGAACTGGATCGCACGATTGCCGCAGGCGCGAAAATCATCGGCGTCAACAATCGCGACCTGCGCGACTTTAGCGTCCGCCTGGAAACCTCGCTCGAACTCGTGGAATCGATTCCGGACGATTGTATCGCCGTCAGCGAATCGGGATTGCATTCGCGCGCGGACCTCGCGCGTCTGCGCTCGGCCGGGTTCGACGCGTTCCTAATTGGCGAAAATGTAATGAAATCGGCCGATCCAGGCGCTTCGCTGCGAAGCCTCATCGCGGGCGATGGAGCAGCGGCCTCCTGATCGCGCCATGCCCAAAAAGCCCAAGCCGAAGGTAAAGGTAAAGATTTGCGGCATCACCAACTGGCCGGACGCGCGCCGAGCCGTGGAAGCGGGCGCCGATTTTCTGGGCTTCAATTTTTACCCGCCCAGCCCGCGCTACATCGCTCCGGCAAAAGCGCGCAGCATCGTGCAGCGCTTGCCGAAAAAAATCTTCGCGGTCGGCGTGTTCGTGAACGAGAGCGAAGACACGATTTTGGACATCGCATCCACGGTAGGCTTCGTCCACGTGCAGCTTCACGGTGACGAGTCCCCCGCAGCGGTTGCCCGGCTCAGCCGCATATTTCCGGTGATGAAAGCCATTCGCGTGCGAAAATCGTTCCGGCCCGCGCAGCTGGCGCGATTCAAGCACGCGCAAGCGTTCCTGCTGGACGGCTTCGATGCGCATCATTGGGGCGGAACAGGCAAAACATTCGACTGGCGCCTCGTCCCAAAGAAAAACGGGGACGCCAGGATTTTCCTGGCCGGCGGCATCACGCCGGAGAACGTGGGCGACGCGATTCGCACCGCCCGGCCATACGCAATCGACGTCTGCAGCGGAGTCGAATCCAAGCCCGGCAAGAAAGACCCGCAACGCATGAAAGCGTTCATGCAGGCCGTGCGTGAGGCACAGAAAAGCAAGAGCAGATCGAAGCAGAGCAAATCGAGGAAGAGCAGGTCAAAAACGAGCAAAGCAGCGAAAGGTGCACGATGATGGCGACAAGTTCAGTAGGTTCGATCTCGCAGGTTGTGCCGGACGCACGCGGCCGCTACGGCCCGTATGGCGGCCGCTACGTCCCCGAGACGCTTATGGCGCCGCTCGAAGAACTCGAACGCGCCTACGCGGAAGCCTCCGCCGATCCGAGCTTTCAGGCGCGGCTCAGCAAGCTGCTGCACGATTTCGCCGGCAGGCCCACGCCGCTCCAATTCGCCTCGCGCCTGACCGAACAATTCGGCGGCCCGCGCATTTATATCAAGCGCGAAGACCTGCTGCACACCGGTTCGCACAAAATCAACAATTGCCTCGGACAGGGTTTGCTGGCCGTGCGCATGGGCAAGAAGCGCGTGATCGCGGAGACGGGCGCGGGACAGCACGGCGTGGCCACCGCGACCGTCGCGGCGCTGCTCGGCCTTTCCTGCACGGTCTACATGGGCACCGACGACATGGAGCGCCAGCGGCTCAACGTCTTCCGCATGCGGCTGCTCGGCGCGGAAGTGGTGGGCGTCGATTCCGGCAGCCGCACGCTCAAGGACGCGATCAACGAAGCCATGCGCGACTGGG
>CAZRKW010000021.1:0-29148 GCA_964600355.1 uncultured Acidobacteriaceae bacterium | reverse complement strand
GGGAACAGAAGGGCCAAAAGTAGAGGCGCGGTTTGAAATCACCGACAAGGCTCTCGATTTTCTCGGCTTCAAGACGCTCAAAGACCTGCTCGCGTCGCTCGGCAAGAGCAGCTTCGGAAGACATGATACGCGCGACCTCGCTACCGGCGTGGAATCAGGGGGGAGTTCGCGTCCGTATGAGTTTGGCGACACGCTGAATATGGATATCAGCGCGACGCTCTTCAACGCCGTGCAGCGGAACGGTTCGGGCCTGCCGATCGAGCTCGATTATCCCGACCTGATGGTGCACCAGTGCGAGTATCAAAGCTCCTGCGCCACCGTGCTCATGCTCGATTGCAGCCATAGCATGATTCTCTATGGCGAGGATCGCTTCACGCCGGCCAAACGGGTGGCGCTCGCGCTCTCCCACCTGATTCGCACGCAGTATCCGGGCGATTCCCTGCACTGCGTCCTGTTCCACGACAGCGCGGAGGAAATTCCCATCGGCAAGCTGGCCCGCGTGCAGGTGGGCCCGTACTACACGAACACGCGCGAGGGATTGCGGCTGGCGCAGCGGATTTTGTCGCGCCAGAAGAAAGACATGCGCCAGATCGTGATGATCACCGACGGCAAGCCGTCTGCTCTCACGCTCGAAGACGGCAGGATTTACAAGAACGCGTTTGGACTCGATCCGCTGGTGGTCACGCAGACCATGGAAGAAGTGGCCAAGTGCAAGCGCGCCGGCATCCTGATCAATACGTTTATGCTGGCGAGCGATTACAGCCTGGTCCATTTCGTGCAGAAGATCACCGAGCTTTGCCGCGGCAAGGCCTACTTCACCACGCCCTATACGCTGGGACAATACCTGCTGATGGATTACGTGGGGCGCAAGACGCGCAACATTCATTGATTCCCCGGGAACGCCAATCTCCCGATTGGCGGGGTTGGTCGAGAACAAGGAGCGGTAAGGCCTGGTACTACCAGCCCCGCCGCATGGCGGTCGATTCTTGCACCTTGCCTGCGGAAACGCTTCGACAGACGCAATGCGGATGCGGTAATTTTAAAACGTGAGCTTTAAGAATTTTGCTCGTACATTTTTTGGAGGGTGCCACCGGGTGAGCGCGTTGTCGTCGGGAAAAGCAGCGCCCTCGATTTCGCTGTCGACGGTGGAGGGCGAGAAGGTCTCTCTCGCGGACGCGCTGGCAAAAGGCCCCGTGCTTGCCGCGTTCTTCAAAGTCAGCTGCCCCACCTGCCAGTTCACGTTTCCCTTCCTCGAACGTATGTATGAAATGTTTGGCGGAGGGAATTTCACGTTCTGGGCGATCTCGCAGAACGACGCCGAAGACACCCGCAGCTTCGCCGAAAAATACGGAGTGAAGTTCCCCGCCCTGCTGGACGAAAAGGGCTACCCGGTATCGAACCAGTTCGGCCTTACGAACGTGCCGACGATGTTCCTGATCGGGCAGGACGGCACAATTCAGGTCACCAGCGTGGGATTTTCGAAACCCGATCTGGAACAAATCGCCGCGGCGGCGGCGCGCGCCACCGGCAAACCCGCCGTCCCCCTTTTCAAATCGGGCGAAGCAGTCCCGGAATACAAGCCCGGTTGAGGCTCCCGCAACTAGGTTCCGGGCGAACCTTCTTCCCTCAAACGAATCAGTCCTCGATCAATTCCGTCAGTTTTTTCTTGTGCTTGGGAGGCTTGAGTTTCTTGTCGACGATGACGCGCTCCGGCGGAGGCATTCCGATGCCGAGGCGCGCCCGTCGCCGGGCTTCCTTGCCTGCTCGAAACACGGATTTTTTCTTGCGGGGCATATGCGCGGCCACCTGATCTGCCGTTAACGCGAACCTGTAAGATTAACTCGATGAGCCTCGGGCCTTGACAGAGTGGATCGCATCGGTTTGCCTGGCATTTTCTTCCAGCTTCTGCTGCGCGAGCTGCGGCTCGAAGCACCGGCGGCAGCGGGCTTCATACATTCCGCCCGCGCCCACCACGATGAGCTCCTCGGAGGCCACCAGACGCTGCGTGTGCACGGCGGGATTCCCGCAGCGCATGCAGATAGCGAGAAGCTTGGTGATCTCCTCGGCAACAGCCAGCAGGCGCGGCATCGGCTCAAAAGGCCGCCCCATAAAATCGGTGTCGAGCCCCGTGACGATCACGCGCTTTCCTGCATCGGCGAGCCGCGAACACGCTTCCACGATGCTTTCGCCCAAAAATTGCGCTTCGTCGATGCCCACGACCTCGGTGCGCGGCGCCACCTTCTCGAGGATCTCGGTTCCGCTCTGCACCAGTTCCGACGGAATCTCCAGGCCGGAATGGGAGACGATCCCGTTCCTGGCGTAGCGCTGGTCGATAACCGGCTTAAAGATCTGGACGCGTTGCCTGCCGATCTCGGCGCGGCGCAGCCGCCGAATGAGCTCTTCGCTTTTGCCGGAGAACATCGGCCCGACGATCACTTCGATCCAGCCCATGTTGCCCTTCACGATGTCCACGGAGTTCCTTTCCTGACCGCAGTTGTCAGCATACCAAAAATGCACAGGCGCCCCGTTCTCTTCTGACCCGGACGCAGAATCGGGAGGGATTCTTCGCTGGCTCAGAATGACGGCTGACGGTTTATGTGAATTTTAATCGGAGGGTTGCGCGGCCGGCCTCATCTGGCCTCCGTGCACGCGATGCCACCACAGGCTCAGCCGGTCCATATAGAGGTAAACGACCGGCGTGGTGAACAGCGTGAGCATCTGGCTGAACACCAGCCCTCCGGCGATGGTGATTCCCAGCGGTCGGCGAAGCTCCGAACCACTGCCGGTGCCAAACGCCAGCGGCAGCGCGCCGAGCAGCGCGGCCATGGTGGTCATCAGGATGGGGCGGAAGCGCAGGATGCACGCTTGATAAATTGCTTCCGCCGGGCTTTTGCCTTCGCTGCGTTCCACCGAAAGCGCGAAATCGATCATCAGAATCGCGTTTTTCTTCACGATTCCAATCAGCAGGATCATTCCGATCACCGCGATGACGCTCAGGTCGATGTGGAAGAGCATCAGCGCCAGAACCGCGCCCACGCCTGCCGAGGGCAGCGTCGAAAGAATGGTGATGGGATGGATGAAGCTCTCATAGAGCGCGCCCAGCACGATGTAGACGGCCAGCAGGGCGGTGACGATCAAAGCGGGTTCGGTCGCGAGCGACGTGTGAAAAGCTTCGAGCGTGCCGGAATACAAGCCGTGAACCGAACCCGGCATGCCCATGCTTTGTTCCAGTTCGTCGATCTCGCGCGAAGCGTCGCTCAGCGCCACTCCCGGCGCCAGATTGAAAGAGATCGTCACCGACGGGAACTGGCCCTGGTGGTTCACCGCCAGCGGAGCGATCGCCGGTTCATACTTGGCGATCGCGCTCAGCGGCACAACGCCGCCGTTGGACGAATGAATATAAATATCTTTCAACGCGGACGGGTCCTGCCAGAATTGCGGCGCCACCTCCATTACCACGTGATACTGGTTGAGCGACGTGTACATCGTGCTGACCTGGGCCTGCCCGAACGCATCGTAGAGCGTCGAATCGAGGGCCTGCGGCGTGATCCCCAGCCGGGCGGCGGTGGCCCGGTCGTAGACGACCGAGACGCGCAGCCCGTTGTTCTGCTGGTCGCTGTTGACCTCGGTAAAGCCGTGGAGCCGCCTCATCCGCGCGAGCAGGATGGGCCCCCATTTGACGAGGTCATCGAGGTTCTCGCTCTGGATCGTGTACTGAAACTCCGCATTGCTGCCGCGTCCGCCAATATGCAGGTCCTGGCCCGCTTGCAAAAAGACACGCGCGCCCTGCACCGAGTTGAGTTTTGGACGCAGGCGGGCGATCAACTCGCTGGCGCTCACGTCGCGAAATCTGCGGCCCTTGAGAGCCAGGAAGATGTTTCCCGCGTTGATCGGGCCCTGCCCACCTGTGAAGGCGGTCACGTTGCTGATCGCTGGATCGGAATTCAGAATGTCCGAGTAGCGCTTCGTGAGACCCTGCATCATCTGGAACGAAGCGTCCTGGGGACCCTGAATGCCGCCGACCACCGTTCCATTGTCCTGCTCCGGGAAAAATCCCTTGGGCACGATCACGAGCAGATAGATGTTCACCGCAATCGTGATGAATAGAATCGCCAGCGTAAATGCCGGGTGCCGCAGAACCGCCCGCAGGGCCCTTTCATAGCTGTGCAGCAGCCAGTTCACAATGCCTTCGCTGGCGCGGTAGAGCCGCCCGTGCCCGCCTGGATCTTCCTGTTTAAGCAGCCTCGAGCACATCATCGGCGTGGCCGTGAGGGAAACGGCCAGCGACACCAGGATCGAAACCGAAAGCGTTACCGCAAACTCCCGAAACAGCCGCCCGATAATCCCGCCCATCAGCAGAATGGGAATGAACACCGCCACCAGCGACAGGCTGATCGAGAGCACCGTGAATCCGATTTCGCTCGCGCCGCGCAGCGCCGCCTCCAGCGGACGCATGCCCTTTTCCATGTACCGTGTGATGTTCTCGATCACCACGATTGCGTCGTCCACGACGAAACCGGTGGAAATCGTCAGCGCCATCAGCGACAGGTTATCCAGGCTGTACCCAAACAGATACATCGCCCCGAAGGTTCCAATCAGCGACACCGGCACCACCACCGCTGGAATCATTGTGGCGCGTGGGCTGCGCAGGAAGAAAAACACCACCAAAATTACGAGGCATACCGAGACACACAACGCGCGTTCCACATCTCGCACCGAGGTGCGGATGGTGACCGTCCGGTCCAGCAGGATCTGCAGATCGATCCCCGGCGGAATGGCCGCTTTCAGCGACGGCAGCGCTGCCCGCACGCGGTCAACCGTATCGATAATATTCGCGCCGGGCTGCCGGAAGATAATCACCGGGATGGCGTTCTTGCCGTTGACGTACCCGGAGACGCGCAGGTTTTCAACCGAGTCAGTTACTTGAGCCACGTCCGACAGCTTGATCGCCGCGCCTTTGTGGTATCCCACGATCAACGACAAGTAATCCTTCGCCTTGAGCAGCTGGTCGTTCGCCAGAATGTTCGCGGTTGTCGTATCGTCGGAGATCTGGCCCTTGGGAATATTCGCATTCTGGGCGTTCAGCAGGTTGCGCACGTCCGGCAAGCCTAGCCCGTAGCTGTTCAATTGGGTCGGGTTGACGTCGACGCGCACCGCCGGCAGCGCACCACCCCCCACGAACACCTGCCCCACGCCCTGCACCTGCGAAAGGCTCTGCTGCATGATCGTCGACGCCGCGTCGTAGAGCTGCCCGCGGTCGAGCGAACTCGACGTCAATCCTACGATCATCACCGGCGCGTCCGAGGTGTTCACCTTGCGGTAGATCGGGTTGCTCGGCAGGTTGGAGGGAAGAAAGCTGCGCGCGGCATTGATGGCGGCTTGGACGTCTCTTGCCGCGCCATCGATGTTGCGGTTCAGGTCGAACTGCAGCGTGACGCTTGTCGTTCCCAGATAGCTCGCCGAAGTCATCTCGGTGACGCCCGCGATCCGGCCGAACTGGCGTTCGAGAGGCGTCGCGATCGACGAAGCCATGATCTCCGGGCTAGCCCCGGGCAACGACGCGCCCACCGTGATGGTGGGAAAATCAATCTGCGGCAGTGGCGCGATCGGCAGAAAGAAGAAGGCCACGGCCCCCGCGAGCGCAATGGCTACGGTCAGAAGGGACGTTGCGACGGGGCGATGGATGAATGGAGAAGATAAGCTCATCGGTTACTTGCGCGGCGTTTCTGCACTTTAAGGGCGATGCCGACTGCTCTCGGTTACGCAAAGACTGCACAAAGGCTAAAAGACCGGCCGGCGGCTCCTCGCAGCCTTTCGCGGCTATTCGTCGAATCCAGCGGCAGGCTGCTATCTCCAGACTCTTGCGCCATTTACAAATCGAGCCTGCGATGCTTCGCTTTTAAGTGTACATGAGTCGGATGCGCCCGGAAGCCGTTACGTTTCAGCCTCAGGAGGGATCGATTCGTGAGTCGGCTGCCTTCTTTCCGTTCGCCGTTGCTTCTCGCATGTGCCCGAAAAAGAAAAAGCAGATCCCTCACCCATCCGCGCTGCGCGCGCATGGGCTCAGGATGACAACGAAAGGCAAAGGCGAAAGCAACGGCGAAGGCAAAGGCGAAGGCAAAGGCAACGGCGAGAAGCCGCCCACATTGCGGTTTTACCGCGGCGGGCCTTCCCCTCGCACTGAGAGTTTTCTCTTTGTTCTCGTTCGATACAAAGTAAGCTGATACGGTGACGCCGCCCAAAACCGCCTCGCCCCAGCCAGAAAAAGACTGCGTCTTCTGCCAGATCGCCAGCGGCGAGAAGGAAGCACAGGTGGTGTTCGAAGATGACACTTCGCTGGCTTTTCTCGATGCGCGCCCTTTATTCCCGGGCCATTGCCTCCTCATTCCGAAAGCGCATTACGAGACCATCGCCGACGTTCCCAAACACCTCATCGGCACGCTATTCTCCAACGTCCAGGATCTCGCCGCCGTGGTCAAAAGCGCCATGCAGGCCGAGGGAACCTTCGTGGCGGCGAACAACACCGTCAGCCAAAGCGTCCCGCATTTTCACATCCACATCGTGCCGCGCCGGCGCAAAGACGGATTGCGCGGATTTTTCTGGCCTCGCCACGCATATTCGAGTGAAGATGAAATGAATGCGGTTGGAGATATCTTGCGAGCCGAAGTGAAGGCGCAAATCCCAAACCGCTAACTCAGCGCGAGGGCGTAACCCACGATGACCCTAAAAAAATATCAGGAGAAGCGGCGTTTCGACGTCACCACCGAGCCTTCCGGCGGCGAAGGCGGCCCGCAGAAGAAGCCGTCAAAATTGATCTTCGTGGTGCAGAAGCACCGCGCCACGCAGCTCCATTACGACTTTCGCCTGGAATGGAACGGCGTCCTTCTTTCCTGGGCGGTTCCCAAGGGCCCCTCGCCCGATCCCTCGGTGAAGCGCCTGGCGATGCAGGTGGAAGATCACCCCGTCGAGTACGCGAAGTTTGAAGGCGTAATTCCGGAAGGGGAGTATGGCGGCGGCACCGTGATGGTGTGGGATCAGGGCACCTGGGAACCCGAGCAACCCGACGTGGACGCCGCGCTCAAGAAGGGCGACCTGAAGTTCACGCTGCATGCCAAGAAACTGCACGGCTCCTGGGTCCTCTTCCGCACGCGCGGCTTCGGCGGCGGTTCAGGCAAGCCTTCGTGGCTCCTCATCAAGCATCGCGACCAATATGCTTCGACTGCGGACATTACCGCCGACGAGCCTCGTTCAGCCATATCGGGCCGCCTACTCGCCGAGATCGCGCGCGACGAAGGCGGCGACGTAGAGAAAGCCGCCACAGGCGACCCGGTCGAGAAAGCTGCAGCCAGGAAAGCCTCGCCAGCAGCGAAGAAGTCGCCGAAGGCCCGGGGTAAGAGCGCGTAGCAACTTGCGCGACTTGGGCCGTTGCCGTTGCGGGTGCCCCACCCTTGCGCTTTACGAGGGTGGGTCTTCGCGATAGTCGCAACACACAATCCCGCTATTTGATTCGCAGCAGAAGGATCACATCCAGCAGCGCCAGAATCGCGATGGCAAACTCCACAATAAACGAGCGCGCCTCGTTGAACTGATCCACCATTACGTCGTAGAGCTCCCCCACCGTGCGCAGCTTTTCATCCACGAGGCTGCGGTAGTCCGGGACGCCCATGCGGGTCGCCGCCAGCCGGTAGAGCCGCGCATAGTAAATGTCGCTCACGAATTTGATGGCGTTGTCGATGCGTTCGGTAAGGTCCATCACATCCAGGCGGATGGTGTTGAACCGCTTGGCGTCGCGCGGAACACTCCACCGCGACAAAAGCACGTTTCTCCTGCGTTCGAGAGCGGTGTACACGTCGGAGAGCAACTGGCTCATCAGCCCATCGTAGTAGCGGAATTCGAGCAGCTGCATTTTGGCGTATTCGAGCACCTGGTTGGTGGCCGCGGCATCCTCTCCGCGGTCGTAAACCAGCGAGGCGGAGGCTCCGGCCACCACCAGGTCGGAGGCGTAATAGGAAATACTTGATTGCAGGATTTCCTCGGTGACTCCGGGGGCAAGCGGCGTAAGCTCGCCGCGGACAAGTTGGGCGATTTTCTGCCCGTGCGCCGAGAGCAGTTCCGTCCCGCTCAGGGGCCCCTCGGGCCGCTGCACCTGCTCCAGATTAATTACGAGGTAGTCCTCCTGCAGCCAGTCCTTCACCGGGCGTATGACCGAAGGCGCCAGCCGCTCGAGGTGCTGCCTCACCATCTCCCGGGCGTATGGCTCCACGTTTACTGTATCCGTCCAGCGCGAAGCCTGCCGCAGGAGCGACTCCCAGTCGCATTCGAAGGGAGTCTCGAGCTGCACCACCACCACAGCGAACGCGTAATATTTGATCGAGCAGAGAATCCGTTCGCCGGTGCCTAGGTCGATAGCCTGAGCCGGTTCGACGATCGGCGCATGTTCGAAGCGGACATACTCCGGAGTGCCGCGCGGAAACACGCGCTTCACCGTTCCGCCGCGCGGGCCAAGCAGCTCGCGGAGTTTGTCGAGGTCGAGCGCCTCCGCAACGTCGTAGAGGAGAAGGATCCGGAAGCAGCCCCGAAGAATCACAGCTCGTTGTACCATCGAATCGGGCGGTCCGGCGAAAGTAAAAGCAGGCGGCCCGCCTTCGAACGCAGCGGCCCGGCACGCCGCAACCCGCTCCGGATAAAAGAATACGAAATCGTCAAGGTGCTTCGATCCTTGGGAAAGCTGGCACATTTCCCCCCGGGAAAAGCCTTGCGGAAAAACTCTCGACTCGCCGATGCTATTCTTGAAACAATCGAACTCATCCAAATAATCGATAGCGAAGGATTTTCATGGACCTCATGGATCGGAATCAAGCGGGCAGCCCTCGGTTCCCCAACCTGCCCCAGCGCATTCGCGGATTAGAGCGGCTGGTCTACAACCTGTGGTGGAGCTGGAATCGCGCCGCGCGCGAGATGTTCCGCGCCCTCGACCTGCAAGCCTGGCTCAACAGCGCGCACAATCCCCTGCGCATGCTCACAATGGTCTCCCAGGAAACGCTGGAAAAGGCCGCCAGAAATCCGGAATTCCTCGAACGATACGACGCGGTGATGGCCTATTTCGAAGCCGAGGTCGCTTCGCCCTCGGGCTGGTATACGGCGGAGTTCGGACGCCCCACGGCGCCCATCGCCTACTTTTCGGCGGAATATGCGTTTCACAATTCCCTGCCCTTGTATGCGGGCGGCCTGGGCGTGCTCGCCGGCGACTACATCAAGGAGTGCAGCGATCTCGCCGTACCGGTCGTCGCCGTCGGACTGATTTATTCCCGCGGCTATGTCTCGCAGAGGCTCCGCGACGATGGATGGCAGGAGGATCAGGAAAACGTCCTCGACCGCACCTTCGACCCGGTGCGGCCTGTGCTCGATGCGAATAACAAGCCCCTCACCGTGCAGGTACCGCTGTTCGACCCGCCGGTCCACGTGCTGGTTTGGCGAGCCGACATCGGCCGCGTGCCGGTGTACCTGCTCGACACCGACGTCGAAACCAACCAGCCCTGGGATCGCGCCATCGGCAACCGGCTCTACATCACCGAATCCGAGCAGCGGCTGCGCCAGGAAATCGTGCTGGGCATCGGCGGCATGTGCGTGCTGGAAGCCCTGGGAATACAGCCGGCCGGAATTCACATCAACGAGGGGCATCCCGGGCTCGCGCTACTTGAGCGTGTGCGCATGTTCGTCCAGAAAGGAATGTCCTTCCGCGACGCGTTCAACAAGGTGCGCGAAAGCTCCATGTTCACCACGCACACCCCGCTGACCGCCGGCACGGATGTGTTTCCCTATCCCCTTTTTGAAAAATATATTGGCCATGCCTACAGCCGGTTCGGCACCGACCGCGATACCCTCTTGCAGCTCGGCGTATATCCGCCCGACCCCAGCTCCGGTTTCAACATGACCGCATTCGCCCTGCGCATGACGAAGTACTGCAACGCCGTCAGCAAAAAGCATGCCGAAGTCGCTCGGCAGATGTGGGCCAGCATCTGGCCGGATAAGAAAGAACAGGACGTTCCTATCGCCGCCATCACCAACGGAGTTCACCTGCTCACCTGGATGGACCCCATCTGGCTGCAGCCGCTCCTCGACAAATACCTCGGGCCCGAATGGGTGCGCGACCAGGACCGCCCGGGAATCTGGGAACTCGTACGGAAGATACCGGACTCGAATCTGTGGCGGCTGCGACGGCGCTTGAAGGGGCTGCTAATCGACGAGATCAACGAACGTGCGCGCGAGCGCTGGCAAAATAGGCGCGTGCGGGCCGAAAGCGTGATTGCCTTCGGAGCGCTTCTCGAGCCGGAGGTGTTCACCATCGGCTTCGCGCGACGCTTCACCGGCTACAAGCGACCGGACCTCATCCTCTACGATCTCGACCGCCTGAAGCGCCTGCTCACGAATCCATTGCACCCGGTGCAGATTATCTTCGCCGGCAAAGCGCATCCTTCGGATGTGGAGGGCGCGCGGATTATCCAACGCGTGTTCCGGCTCGCGCAGGATTCGGATTTCGGTGCCCGCGTCGCCTTCGTCGAGGATTACGACCAGCACCTCGCCCAGCGCATGGTGCGCGGCGTCGACGTGTGGCTCAACAACCCCATCCCTCCCCTGGAGGCCAGCGGCACGAGCGGCATGAAAGCCAGCATGAACGGCGTTCCCAACCTTTCCGTCCTCGATGGCTGGTGGCTGGAGGGATACAACGGAGAAAACGGCTGGGCCTTCGGCAATGGCGCCATCGAAGCCGACCGCAACAAAGAAGATGCCGCGGCCATCTACGATTTACTCGAACAAAAGATCGTTCCGTCCTACTACGACCGCTCCGAAGACGAAATCCCCCACGGCTACCTGCAGGTGATGAAGGCCGCGATCAAGACGGTAGCGCCGCAGTTCAGCACGCGCCGCATGGTCAAGGAGTACGTCAGCCAGTTCTACATCCCCGCGCTGGGAATCACCGCCCCCAAGGTGTAAGCATCCCGGGAACGCCAATCTCCCGATTGGCGCAGTGGTTGGGGCGGATGGTTCGATCTTCTCGTGCGCCTGATTACGGCCTTTTATGCTGGGAGGTGTCGCATCACAACTCGCTTTAGTTGGGGATATCTGCCTCGACGAGCTTGGCCAGAAGAATGAGCGATTCCTGCCAGCCAAGGTAGCACGCTTCAGGCGGAATCACAGCCGGCACCCCTTCCTGCACGATGTGCAACTCGGTTCCGCACGAAACCTTCTTTAAGGTGATCGTTACCTGAATATCTCCCGGCATGTGCGGGTCGTCGAATCTGTCCGTATAGCGAATCCGCTCGTACGGCACCAATTCGAGATATTCGCCCCCGAAGGAGTGGACACTCCCGGTGGTGAAATTTGTGAACGACATTTTGTAGGTGCCGCCCACCCGGGCATCCAGGTGATGAACCTTGCCTGTGAAGCCATTCGGCGGAAGCCATTTCGCTTTCGCGTCCGCATCGAGAAACGCGCGATAAATTTTCTCGGGACTTGCACGGAGCACCCGATGAAGCCGGATCGTATTAGTTGCCATGATCGATTTCCTCTCCTGTCATCGCGCGTCTCCGCGCTAGCGGCGTCGCCATGCGACTGTTGCTTTTAGTTCCTCAAAAGCGTTGAACGCGATCGGGCAGATAGCTATGTTGCTGAGCACGCCGTACAGCCGGGATGTGAATTCTGGTTGTTCAAAATGAGGAAACGACCTGCAAACTTCCGGTCTGGTTTCGTAAATGGAACACAGCTTTCCGTTCAGCATCGGGCAAGGAGGGTTGACCTGGCCTTCCGACATAAATTTCTTCTGAAATTCTTCGATCGACTCGCCCAGCGTTTGTGCAATGGTGTGAAGCTCATTTTTCTCGAATTCGATGTGCATTGACAGGCAGCAATTTCCGCATTGCGTGCAGTCGATGAGAGCGAAGTATTTCCGGCTCAAGTGCTTGACGAGGTCATCGATGCCATCCGGATCGTGGTACTTCAACCAGCACCGGAAACCCCAGTTTTCGTCTTCGCGATCCTCTGCGAGCTTTCGGATCGTTGCCAGATCGATCTCCATTTTCGGAGCCGCGACCTGCTTCTTTCGCAGTTTCATCCCAGCCTCAAGCGGTGAACCTGCCCAACGCCCAAGATAATAACCCGACTGACGTGTACGCACATCTATCGCGTCAAAATCCGTAGAGCCTTGCCGGGTTCTCCACCAGGATCAGCTTTAGCTGAGACGCGTTGGCGGTCCACGCGGGGAGGCGATTAAGGTCGCGCCCATCGTCCACTTGAGCGAGCGGCGAGATTTCCGTAACTTTCTTCCCGGGCATCCGCGCGACATGCGGCCAATTGGAGCCCCATGTGATTCTCTCGGGATTTGCCGCAATGAGCGGTTTGGCGATCGGTGCGTAATTCAGATCGTTATACGGCCCCGCGATGTTGACGTATGTCTTGCCGCCCTGGAGCATACCCTGCAGCGTTTTGAAACCCTGCGGATCGACGGCGGAAAGCGTCAGAACGCCGAGATCGAAGGAAACCGGCGCTTCGGACGCAGCGACCTCTTCTCGAAGGGCTTCCACCTCACGCCAGTCGGCCGCGACGACCTCCAGATGCCACTTGCGGCCCTTGATTCGCTCGGCGGCAGCCCGGAAGCTCTTCCGCACAATCTCCGGGTCAAAGGTCTTCAACGCTTCGAAGTGGATCCGCACTCCCCGGACTCCGCCGCGGTGCATCTCATCGAGCTGCGCGCTGGAAGTGGCGTCGCTGAGCACGGCTATGCCGCGCGCGCTGGGTCCGATCTGCTTGATCGCGTCGAGCGTGCACGCATTGTCCGCGCCGTAGACGGTCGACTGCACCACAACAACGCGATCGATGTGCAGGGCCCGGTGGAGCATGCGCAGCTCCGCGACGGACGCCGTTTCGGGCGTGTAAACCCGCGATGCCGCATACGGAAATCGCCGGCCGTCTCCGATGATATGTACATGGCAGTCGCACGCATTCGCAGGCACGTCAAAATCCACCGGCGTCTTTGGCTGCGCGGCACTGCCAAAAGCATTCTTGACCGGCCCGGCGAGTGCTGCGATTGCGGCGATTCCCGCCCCTGCCAGAAGTTCTCGTCTCGATTGCATAAACCCTCCCGAAGCGTCGCTGCCCTCCGATTCGTCCTAGCCCGGCGGCCACGCGAAATACTCTTCCCCCAGCGCGACGCTCATCATTCCCTCGGCGGGCAGCACGTCGAGCGGCAAGCCGCCTTTCCATAGCGCGACGCTGAGCAGTAATTCCCGCCTGCCGTGCAAATCGAAGAGATCCCGCGCAAATCCCACCTCAAGAATTTTGCCGTACGCGGCGGACACCACTGTCTCCGGGTGCAGCAGGCACAGCCCGGCATGCTCGAAGATGCAGCCCGCGAGCGCACCGTTCTCGATGCGCAGCGTGATCCGCGTCTCGCGCGAATCCCACATCGTCAAGCGGATCTGGAACGACGGCATCTCCTTCACCACCTCGGGAATCGGGTCGACGCGCAGATAAAAGTGCGAATCGCTGAAGCCGTAGTACAAATCGCCCAGCACGTATGCGCGCCCGTGCATGGCGCTCTGCCGGCGGTCCGTGGCATAGAGACCCGCGCCCAGCCATTCGAAATAATTGCTCTCGCGGCCATCCACTTTCACATTCAGGTAGGCCATCGGAGACTCGCGCCGCGCGCGGTCAGGGGCGCGCTTGATCGGGCGCGCCAGCGCGTCCGGCACGTGTTCGCCAAGTGCGCGATAAATTTCGGTAAGATGTTTTCGATACAAGGCGTCGAACTCCGCGTCGTTCGCCGACGCGTGTTCCGGACCATACCACCAATTCCAGTCGCTTCCCTCGGCCGCCAGCACCGACTCGTACGCGCGCTTACGCTGCGCTTCCCACTCCGGCGAAACCGGGCTCTCCGATTCGTGCCGCTCCACCGCCCGCCGGTACGCGTCGCGCGCCTCGCGCAGTAAATTCCACGCCACCACGTCCTCGGCGTCGCCGATCCACACATCGAAGTTCGCGCTGATCCACGACGCCGGAAAGATGCTTTCGATCGTCGGCTGCTCGGCGACCTCCTCCATGGCCTCGCTGGCCGTCAGTGCGCGAATGTCCTGGTCATTCCCGATGGACTGATAAAACCGGCGCAAAAACTCGCGCCCGTTCCCCGCATAGTATTCCCAGGCGTTCTCTCCGTCCAGTATCAGGCTGACCGTCGCGGTCTGCCCGTACGCCTCGCGTTCCCCGATCGCGCGGATCCGGCGATGCAAATCCTGCGCGGCCGCTTCGGCCCCCATGCGGCTGTAAACGAAGCCTACGAGATCGGAAAGGTAGTGGTCGCGAAAGAAGCCGCTCATCTGTCTCCCGCCGCGCTGCAATCGCCAGGGACGGTACAGGTGGCAGCCATTTTCGGGATAACCGCCCGCATCGCGCCAGAAACCAATGTTGCGCGTGCGCCCCAGCACGCCCTCGTCGGTGGCAAACCACTTGAACCCAAGCTCCATGGCGATATCGAGCGCCTGATCGGACACCGAACCCTCGGAAGGCCACAGCCCGACGGGAGGCGCGCCGAATATGCGTTCGTGAAATTGGCGGGAGCGCGAAAGCTGCTCGCGCGCATCCTCGGGATACCGAAACGCGGGGCTCGGCAGCGGCGTATGCGGATTCGACACGCGCGCGATATCCGTGTCGCAGAGCAGCGGCAGTATCGGATGGTAATAGGGTGTCGTGGAAATCTCGATCTGCCCGCGCGCGGCCGCGTTGCGGTATTCCGGGAGGACAGCGGAGAGCAGTTCGTGCTGCTTTCCCATCAACGCCCGCTTGTCTTCTTCGGAAAACCCCGTGCCTTTTTCGGACAGATCCCGCACCACCGGATCGTTCGCAAGATATTCCTCGTCCATCCACGCCAACTGCGAGAGCAGCTGCAAATCGCGCCATTCGCGCAGGCTGAAGTGTGAAACGCACGCCTCCGGCCCGGCTGCGCGCACCTGCGCCTGCAAATCCACGAACCGCGGCCAGCGGTTGATCAGGCTTTCGTTCACCTGGAACGCCCGTTCGAGCGCCTTGCGCTTCTGATCGGGCGTCAGCGAGTCGGCGGGCGCGAAGGCAATCTCAAACCATTCCTCCTTGAACCGCCCGCTCGCGTATTCCTCGATCTGCTCCGCCAGCAGCGGCACGAAATTGAACGTCGCGTGCACCTTGGGAAACTCCCCGAGCACGCGCACCATTCCCCAGTAGTCTTTCAGCGCGTGCAAGCGCGTCCACGGCAGCATGTACTGCCCCGTCGCCGGGTCGCGATACTGCGGCTGGTGCATATGCCACAGAATTACCAGGTTGATTCTCACCGGCCCTCGCCTTCCGAAACGCCCGTCCCCGCGAAATGTACGCGGCTTCGCGGCGTGGTAATATGACGGCGCGCTATTATGCGCCTCCTCGATCGATACATAGGCCGCGAAGTAGCCTCACACGCCGTTCTCGGACTCGCCGTCTTCACGTTCGTGTTCTTCGTGCCGCAACTGGTGCGCCTGATGGAACTCGTCGTGCGCCACTCCGGCGGCGTCGGCACGGTGATCCTTCTGTTTCTCTGCACGCTTCCCCCCGTGCTGATCTTCACGATCCCGATGGCCGTTCTGGTCGGAGTATTGATCGGCCTCGGCCGGCTTTCGTCGGACAGCGAAATCGTCGCGCTGCACGCCTCCGGCGTCAGCCTGCGCCGCCTGCTCTTGCCGATCGGATTTGTCGCGCTTGTGAGCGCGCTGGCGGCGCTGGTTATTACCTTCTGGCTGAGTCCCGCATCTCTGCGTACACTCCGGCGCCTCGAGATGAAGATCCTCGCTTCACAGGCTTCCTTCGCTGTGCAGCCGCGAGTGTTCGATGAGCGCTTTCCGCATTTCGTATTATACGTGCAAGACGCCACGGCCGAAGCCACGCAGTGGCAGGGAGTCTTCCTCGCCTCCACCGGCGGCGCGAATGGCGTCGCCGTCACCGTGGCGAAAGACGCGCGCGTACTCAGCGAAGACGAGGGCAATCGCATCGAGCTGCATCTCGGCCCCGGCAGCACCCACCAGTACGATCCGCGCTCCCCCGATCGTTACAACGTCACCACCTTCGGCGAGAATGACCTCGCCGTCGACGTTTCCGGCGCCATCGCATCGGCGCGCAACAACAGCCTCACCGTGTCCGAACAAAGCACCTCCGCTCTTCTCGCGAACCTCGGCCCCGGTTGGCGCGACGCGCGCGTCGAACTCAACAATCGCATCGCCTTTCCCGTCGCGTGCATTGTGTTTGCGCTGCTGGGTGTCCCGCTCGGTGTGCGTCCCCGGCGCGGCGGACGTGCGGCCGGCTTGATCCTCACCCTCATCCTGATCGGCGCGTATTACTTTATGTGGATCGCAGGGGACCACTGGGCGCGCCAGGGAAAAGTTCCGCCGTGGGCGGGCATCTGGGCCGCGAATATCGTTGCGGTAGCGGTCGGCCTCTACCTCTTCCGCCGGATTGAAACCGTGCGTAAGCCAAATTCCCTGCTCGCATGGATCGAGACCTACCGCCTCCGGCTGCGCCGAAGGTCGGCTGCGGCGTCAGTCGAGGCTGCGGCCGCGTCTGCAGCAAGTGC
Organism: uncultured Acidobacteriaceae bacterium; assembly: GCA_964600355.1. Taxonomy (GTDB): domain Bacteria; phylum Acidobacteriota; class Terriglobia; order Acidiferrales; family UBA7541; genus Palsa-295. The sequence continues at coordinate 12,524 of CAZRKW010000021.1, read as the reverse complement.
GTCCGCCACGGCCGTGTCGAACGGCTTAGTAGCAAACGGCGCTGCTGCGCCGGCCGGCTCAACACCATTTCCCCTGCGCGCCACGCGAACCGCCAGCGCCGTAGGTTTCCCGATGATGTTCGATATCTATCTCCTGCGCCAGTTCGGATATTTTTTCTGCGTTCTGCTGGCCGGCTTCATTCTGATCTTCGATGCCTTCACTCTTTTCGACCTTCTCGGCGACATCTCGAAGAACCACCCGCCCCCGATCGTCGTGTTTAATTATTTCGTCTACCTGATTCCGCTGATGCTCTATCAACTCGCGCCTCTGGCGACGCTAGTGGCCTGCCTGGTGACACTCGCAGCGCTTGCCAAAAACAACGAAGTAATCGCCTTCAAGGCCAGCGGCGTCAGCCTCTACCGGCTGATCTTTCCCCTCGCGCTTGCCGGCCTGCTTCTCGCGGGCGGAATGTTCCTTCTCGATTACACCTTTCTTCCCTACGCCAACCAGCGGCAGGACGCGCTCCGCAACCAGATCAAAGGACGCCCCGCGCAAACCTACTTCCAGCCCGCGCGCCAGTGGATCTTTGGCGAGAACGACAAAATCTACAATTACGAACTCTTCGATTCCGACCGCCAGCTCTTCGGCGGCCTCAATATTTTCGAGCTGAACCCGGCCACTTTTGCCGTCACCAGGCGCGTCTACGCGGCCCGCGCCGTGTGGGAACCCAGCGAAAACACCTGGGTGCTCACCGGCGGCTGGATTCGCGAATTCGATTCCGCGGGCAATGTCACCCGCTACTTCCCTTTCAAGGCGTACTCGCTGCCGGAACTTACCGAGCCGCCCAGTTATTTCCGCCGCGAGGTGCGCCAGTATTACCAGATGAATTGGCGCCAGCTGGGCCAGTACATCGCCAGCCTGCGCCAGGCGGGCTTCGATACCGCGCGCCTCGCCGTGCAATGGCAGAAGAAGTTTGCGTTCCCGTTGATCGCCGCCATCATCATCCTCCTGAGCGCGCCCTTCGGATTGCTGGTCGGCACGCGCGGGGCGATCGGCGGCGTGGCCCTCGCGGTCGGCATCGGCATCGTCTACTGGGCCACTGCGGCGCTGTTTGAAGCGATGGGCTCGATTGGCCAACTGCCGCCATTGCTGGCGGCGTGGTCGCCTGACGCGATCTTCGGATTCCTCGCCGTCTATTTCTTTTTGCGAATGCCCACGTAGCATTGGCTTGGACGGTCCTTTTGTAACGCGCGACAAGGGCCTCGCGTCGAATTAACCTTGGTGGGAAATAGAACCTTTGCTAATTGAATTTTGGGTTCCTTTTACGTAGTCTGCTTGCCTTATCAATGTCTGTGAATAGTGGTAGCGCTTTAAACAGAGGGAGACTCGCGATGACGAAAGACGCTCTACTTCGAAGCAGCTTGCTGTTCCTTTGCGGCGCGCTCGCCGGCGGCATTGTCGTTTCCCGGTGGAAGCCCGCGACGGTCGCCGCGGCCACGCAGCAGGACGCAGCCAAGCCCGCGCCCGACCTTGCCTCGATGCAGGCTGAAATCGACCATCTGAAGGAAGTGGTACCGTCGCAATCCCACGCCATGACCGATGTGGGCTTCCAGTTCGCGAACCTCTGGTTCGCCGGCCAGAAAAAAAACTGGCCCCTCGCCGACTTCTACCTGAACGAAGCGCGCCAGCACATCCAGTGGACCATCCGCATCCGCCCCATCCGCAAAGACGCCGACGGCAATCCCGTAAACCTCAAGGGCCTCTTCGCTGGGATCGACAACAGCGCCATCGCCGATCTGCGCGATGCCATTACGAAGAAAGACAGCGCCCAGTTCGTGGTCGGCTACAAAGAAACGCTCGCCGGCTGCTACGGCTGCCACAAAGCCTCCGGCAAGCCGTTCCTGAAGCCGCAAATTCCGAAGGTCCCGCCGCAGCCGCTCATGAATTTCGACCCGGCAGCGACCTGGCCGGAGTAGCGCCATGTCGTGACTTTGCGGGTGCCCCACCCTTCGACTTTGAAGGGTGGGTCTTTCTTTTGATTTTGCCCGCGCCTTTGTTTTTCGTCGTCATCCTGAGGAGCGCAGCGACGGAGGATCTCTCTTCAATCGGCGCATCGTTGATCCCTAGGCCCAGGCGATTCCGCCTTGACACTCCGCAACCCGTAGCCTATGTTTTTGGTTAACGGTAACTTGCAAGCAGAACTCCCCGCGATTCATAGCGTAGCGTCCCGTAACCTGGATGTGGGGAACATTCTCGGAGCGCGTCAGCATCCTGCGCCAAGCAGTATTTTCGAAGACTTTACGGAGCAAACGAACCATGCCCAACGTCACCAACATCGTAGAACTTCTGAACGTGGCGCCCGCCGAAAATACCGCGATGATCCTGCCGGAAACCGGCATCCGCATCACCTACAAAGGCCTGCGTGAGCAGGTCATGACCATGGCCGACGATCTCGCCGCCGCCGGCATCGGACGCGGCGACCGCGTCGCCACCTGCATGCCCAATGGCCTGCCCGCCATCGTAACGTTTCTCGCCGCCACCATCGCCGGCACAGCCGCCCCGCTAAATCCGCTCTATCGCCACGACGAATTCGTCTTTTATCTCGAAGACACCGCCGCGAAACTCCTTCTCTGCCCTCCCGACGGCGCCGACGACGCACGCGCCGCAGCCAAAGACCGCAACGTTCCCGTCTACTCGGTAGAAATGGACGAAAAGGGATTCGTTCGCCTCGTCGGCGCGCCAAGTAACGGCCGGAAAGCGCAAATGCCCGGCCCCGACGACATTGCGCTGGTTCTCCACACCAGCGGCAGCACCGGTAGTCCCAAGCGAGTCCCCATCCGCCACGGAAACGTGGGTGCCTCGGCGCAAAACATCCAGAAAACTTATGCGCTCACTCCGAACGACGTGACCATGTGCGTGATGCCGCTATTCCACGTGCATGGGCTCGTTGCGTCGGTTCTCTCGACGCTCCTTTCCGGCGGCGCCGTCGTAGTGCCCACGAAGTTCAGCCCGCTTTCCTTCTGGCGCTTCGTACGCGATTCGCACGCCACGTGGTACTCGGCCGTCCCTACGATCCACCAGCTGCTGCTCACACGCGCGGGCGGCAACAAGCCCGACGGCGCGGAAAATCTGCGCTTCATCCGCTCGTGCAGCGCCGCTCTCCCTCCCGAAATGATGGAAAAGATGGAGCAGACGTTCGGCGCTCCGGTGCTCGAAGCTTATGGCATGACGGAGGCGACTCATCAGATGTGCTCCAATCCCCAGCCGCCATCCGCAAGAAAAGAAGGCTCGGTGGGGCCGGGAACGGGCGTTCAGGTGGGCATCATGGACGACGCCGGCAATCTTCTCCCCCAGGGACAGCGCGGGGAAGTCGTCATCAAAGGCCCGAACGTCGTAAAGGAATACGAAAACAATCCCGAGGCCAACGCGAAATCTTTCACCAACGGCTGGTTCCGCACCGGCGACCAGGGCTATCTCGACGCGGACAACTATCTCGTCCTGACCGGCCGGATCAAGGAACTCATCGTCCGCGGCGGCGAAAAAATCTCTCCCCGCGAAATTGACGAAGTGCTGCTCGCGCATCCGTCGGTGGCCGAGGCGGTTGCCTTCGGAGTCCCTCATGCCACCTGGGGTGAGGAAGTGGCGGCAGCGGTTGTCCTGTCCTCGCCCGAGAAAGAATCCGTAATCCTCGCCCACTGCAAGGAAAAGCTCGCCGATTTCAAATGCCCCAAGACGGTCTACATCGTCGAGAAGATTCCGCGCACCGCAACCGGCAAGATTCAGCGGGGCGCCGTCGCAGCTTCGATCGCGGGTGCGAAAGCTTGAGATACCTGGTCGCAGGCGCCGGAGCCATCGGCGCGTATGTGGGCGCGTGCATGTCCCGAGCGGGCGAGGACGTCACGCTCTTCGCGCGCGGCCCGCATCTGCGAGCCATGCAGCAGCACGGCGTGCGCGTGCTCAACGCCGAGGGTGACTTTGAAGCCCGTCCCAGAATCGTCGAGCGGCTTGAAGATGCAGGCGTCGTCGATGTGATTTTTCTCGGCGTGAAGGCGCACAGCCTTCCGCAGCTCGTCCCGCACCTGAAGCCGCTCTTCCACCAGGACACCACGCTCGTCAGCATGGAGAACGGCATCCCCTGGTGGTACTTCCAGCTGGGAGCCGATGCGTTTCCCGGACTTCACCTAGAGCGCGTCGATCCGGGCGGCGTAATTGGTCAGGCGATCGAACCGCGCCGCGTGCTGGGTTCTCTCGTGTATCTCGCCACCGAAATCGCCGAGCCCGGCGTCATTCGCCACATCGAGGGCAACCGCATTTCGCTCGGCGAGCCGGACGGCAGCAAATCCGAGCGCAGCCGCATTATTTCCGCGGCGCTGACCAAAGCCGGATTCAAAAGCCCGGTAACCACCCGCATCCGCACCGAAATCTGGGTGAAGATTCTCGGCAATGTCGCCTTCAATCCGCTGAGCGCGCTCACACGCGCGACGCTCGCGCAGATGGTTCAAGATCCCGGCGTCGTCACGCTGGTTCGCAACATCATGACCGAGGTGGAAGCCGTCGCCGCCAAGCTCAATATCGAGATGCCCATCTCCATCGACAAGCGCATCGCCGGCGCCGAAAAGGTGGGCGAGCACAAGACCTCCATGCTCCAGGACCTCGAAGCGGGTCGTCCCCTGGAACTCGAAGCCGTAGTAGGCGCGGTGCTCGAACTCGCCGAAAGGGTTGGCGTCCCCATGCCCAACACGCAGGCCGTATACGCATGCACGAAACTGCTCGCGCGGAATTCCGCGAAAAAGACTTAGGGCGGCGGCCTACCTGTATGGTTTCGAGCTTTTTATCATGAATGGATTCGCACGGAAAGCGGCTGAAACCGCCTTGACTTGCGCTGCTAATTGAGTAAGTATCCGGGTCGTTTGGCGGCGTAATCGGGTAAAATCAGCCAGAAATTAAGCGGACGGGGACCCTCTCGATGTCTTCAGTGCTTCCGGTAGATCGTTCCAACGAATCTCTGCGGGATTCGGGCGCAAACGCCCCGGCTTCCCCTTCCGGTTTCTGGACCAATCCGTGGATACAGCTCTTCGCCGGCGTCGTCTGCATGGCGATGGTGGCAAATCTCCAGTATGGCTGGACGATTTTCGTCAACCCCATCGACGCCAAGTTTCACTGGGGCAAAGTCGCCATCCAGTACACCTTCACGCTGTTCGTCCTTTTTGAAACGTGGCTCGTTCCCGTGGAAGCGTATCTCGCCGACCGCTACGGCCCGCGCCTCGTCGTAATGGCCGGCGGCGTCCTGATCGCAGCGGCATGGATCATGTACGCCCACGCCAACACGCTGACGATGCTCTATACCGGAGGCGCCATCGGAGGTATCGGCACCGGCCTCGTCTACGGAACCTGTGTGGGAAACGCGGTGAAATGGTTTCAGGATAGGCGCGGCCTCGCAGCGGGCCTGACCGCCGCGGGTTTCGGCGCCGGTGCCGCCATCACCGTGGTACCCCTCACGCGCTCGCTCGCCGCGCATGGCTACGAGGCCACGCTCATCCATTTTGCGCTGCTGCAAGGCATTGTCGTTGTCCTCGCGGCCATGGTTCTCGTAAAGCCGCCCAAGGGCGCGGCGCTGCGTCGCCTGAATCCGCGTCTCCTTCAAACCAAGATCGATCTCGGTCCCGGCCAGATGCTGGCGAGCCCGATTTTCTGGGTGATGTATGTAGCGTTCATCCTGGTCGGATCTAGCGGCCTGATGGCCGCCGCGCAACTCGCCCCGATCGCGAATACATTTGGAATCGCAAAAAGCTCGGTCACTCTTTTCGGCTTCACGGGCCCCGCTCTGCTCTTCGCCCTCTCGCTGAACAATTTGTTCAACGGCCTGGGCCGCCCGATCTTCGGCTCGCTGTCGGATTACATCGGCCGCGAATACACCATGTTCATCACCTTCACTGGCGGTGCCCTGGCAATGCTGGCGCTGAGCAAATACGGCCATAACCCCGCGCTATTCGTGATTCTCGCGGCGCTGATTTTCCTTTCCTGGGGCGACATTTACAGCATCTTCCCCGCGCTCACCTCCGACCAGTTTGGCCGCCGCTTCGCCTCCACAAACTACGGCTTCCTGTACACGGCCAAGGGTTGCGCGGCGCTGTTCGTGCCCATCGGCGGCTACATAGCCGCCCGCACGGGAAACTGGACCGCCACTCTCGAGCTTGCCGCCGCCGCGAACATCATCGCCGCACTGCTGTTGGTCTTCGTGGTACGTCCCCTCCGGATGCGCGAGTTCCGCCAACGGGAAGCCAGCGCCGCAGTGGCCGCCGCACCCGCGGACTAACATCCGCTCGTCGAATCATGATCCTGCTATTCAGCAAATCGCAGGCCCAACTTCTGTAAGGAGACACATCGCGTGACCGACGCCGTTCATTCGCCGGACCTCGAAGCAGAGTGGAGCTCGAATTTCCGCTGGGAAGGTGTCACGCGCCCCTATAAAGCGGCCGACGTTGCAAAGCTGCGCGGCTCGGTCCGCATCGAGCACACTCTCGCTCGCCTCGGCGCCGAACGCCTGTGGAAACTGCTTCACGAAGAGCCGCAAGTACTGGCCCTGGGCGCCGTAACCGGCAATCAAGCCGTGCAGCAGGTGAAGGCGGGATTGCAGGCCGTCTACGTAAGCGGCTGGCAAGTGGCGGCCGACGCGAACAAGGCCGGCCAGGTGTATCCCGATCAAAGCCTTTATCCTGCGGACAGCGTCCCGGGCCTGGTGCGCTCCATCAACCAGGCCCTCGTGCGCGCCGACCAGATCCATCACGCCGAAGGCGGCAGCGCCACTCACTGGTTCGCTCCGCTCATCGCCGACGCCGAAGCTGGCTTCGGCGGCAACCTGAACGCCTTCGAGCTGATGAAGTCGATGATCGAAGCCGGCGCCGCCTGCGTCCACTTCGAAGACCAGGTTTCGTCGCTCAAGAAAGTAGGACGCCTCGGTGGCAACGTCCTCGCGCCCGCAAACGACGCGATTCAGAAGCTCGTAGCCGCGCGTCTGGCAGCCGACGTTCTCGGCGTCCCCACGCTGCTCATGGCCCGCACCGACGCGATCAGCTCCTATCTCCTAACCAGCGACATCGATCCGCGCGACCGCGAATTCCTCACCACCAAGCGCACCAGCGAAGGATTCATCCGCGTCCGCGGCGGCGTCAAAATGGCCATTGCGCGCGCCCTGGCCTACGCCCCCTACGCCGATATCCTCTGGACGGAAACCAACAAGTTCGACATGGCCGAAGCAAAGGAATTTGCCGAAGGCGTCCTCGCGCAGTTCCCGAAGAAGCTGCTCGCCTATAATTTCGCACCGTCGTTCAACTGGAAGAAGGAGCTGGACGAAGCCAAGCTCTCCAGCCTGCATCGCGAACTAGCGGCCATGGGCTACCAATTCCAGTTCATCACCATCGCCGGCTTTCACGCGCTGAACATGTCCATGTTCGACCTCGCGCGCAACTACAGGGAAACCGGCGTAGCCGCCTACAGCCGCCTGCAGGACGAAGAATTGCGCTGCGAGGAACACAACGGCTACGAGGGCGCAAAGCATCAGCGCTTCGTAGGCACCGGCTACTTCGACGCGGTCCAGCAGATCGTCACGTCCGTAGCGCCGCCCGCGCCCGCCCCGGCGCCCGCAGCAGCACCCGAAACGCCCGGCCAGCCGTCCTAACGAATGCTCGCGTTGGCCAGGCCGCGTTGCGCGCGCATAGCCGCATGTAGCTCACCGTCGCAACGAAAAAGGAGATCGCCGTGATGCGAAGCAATCGAGGATTCACAAAGCAGCCGGCAAGATTCGCGCCTTGCTTCGCATTTCTGCTGATTCTGTCGCTGCTCAGCCTCAGCGCCGTAACCGCGCGCGCTCAGTATCCCGGCCAACCTCAGATCGCCAAAGACGGCACCGCCGTCCTGCTCGAAGAGTACGCCACGCCCCCGCTCTCCGGCCCTACTCACTCCGGCGCGCCGGACGCCATGAATTTCAAGCAGCAGCTCGGCCGCATGACCTCCCTTCGTTCCGAGCCCGCGAAGGCGCCGCTCTCCGCCTCGCGCTTCTTCGTCGTCGACCAGAGCAGCACCCTCTACATCCTCGACAAAGCCACCAAATCATTCACGCCCTATATCAAGTTCACGCAAATTTTCCCGAAGTTCACCTCCGATAGCGGACTCACCACGGGCTTCCTCTCTCTGGCCTTCGATCCCGGCTACGCCAAAAATGGCAAGTTCTACACCGTTCACGTCGAGAAGCCTTCCATGGAAGGTTCCGCGCAGCCCACCAACGCCCGAATGCCGTCGCTCAACCTCGCCGGCTATACGATGACGCCCGCCGTTAATCCGCCCGCCGGGCAACTCCGCCTCGAAGCGGTTCTGGTCGAATGGACCGACACGAACATCCGCAACGCCACCTTCGAGGGCACCGCCCGCGAGCTTCTTCGCGTGAGCTATGAACGCAATCACCCCATGTCCGACATGCTCTTCAATCCGCTCGCGCGCCCGCATCACTACGACTACGGCAATCTCTACATCGCCGTGGGGGACGGCGCGCAGGGTGAAACGCCCGGCCCCGGCCGTTTGCTTCCGCAGCAGTTGGGCAACTTCATGGGCAAAATCATCCGTATCACGCCCGACATCGGTCTTCATCCTAAAGACATGCTCAGCGAGAACGGCCGCTATCGCATCCCCTCCACCGGCCCCGATCCGAATCCGTTCATTTCCGTCGCCGGCGCGCGCCCGGAAATTTACGCCTACGGGCTGCGCAATCCCCATCGCATGACCTGGGACGTTCCCACGAAAGCATTCCTCGTGAACGACATCGGCCTGCACTCCTGGGAGGAAATCAATATCGTCGTCAAGGGCGGCAATTACGGCTACGCGGAACGCGAGGGCAACGAGCAGGTTTTCATCGAAAATAAAATCGAGGGCAAGACCGGCAGTCAGTTGACGCCCGCCATCCCCTTCCCCGACAAGGACCGCCTCACCGTAGAAGGCCTCGTCGAGCCGGTGACGCCGCTCTATCCCGCCGCCGTCTATAGCCACCAGGATGGTGACTCCATCGGCAGCGGCTTCGTCTATCGCGGCAAGCTCATGCCGCAGATGCGCGGCAAGTATGTGTTCAACGATATGACCACCGGCCGAATTTTCTACGTCGACCTGGCGCAAATGCTGGCCACGCACGGCGAGCGCAACCGTCAAGCCCCCATTCACGAACTCCTGATCATGTACAAGGGGCCCGGCAGCCAGTCCGCCGCGAAGAGCCGCATGTTCGATATAGTGGCCGAGAATTACGCGCGCCGCGGCGGCACGCCGATCGAGGACCACCGCCTGCCCGCCTTCGGCAACGCCACCACCGGATGGAAAGATGCCGAGCATCGCCAGCCCAAGACCGACCCCGAAGGCCTGGCCTACGGCGGAGGCCGCGCCGACGTGCGCATCCAGGCGGGCGGCGATGGCGAGCTCTACGTGCTGAGCAAATCCGACGGCGCCATCCGCAAAATAACGGCGCTGGTATCGCCGCCCGCCGCCAATTAGTCCGCCGTTCGGCTTTTCGGTAACGCGCTTGAGAGGGTGCGTCTAAAAACGCAGTCATCCTGAGAAGCGCAGCGACGAAGGATCTGCTTTTCCGCCCCGCAAGCAAGTCATTCCATTACCGCGCTCAGTAAGCTAAAATTCATCGCGACCTGGGACGCACCTTGACCGGCAACGAAATCCGCAAAACATTCCTGAGATTCTTCGAAGAGCGCGGCCATCGCGTCGTGCGCAGCTCCTCGCTCGTCCCGGCGAACGATCCCACCCTGCTCTTCACCAATGCCGGCATGAACCAGTTCAAGGATGTCTTCCTGGGCCTCGAACAGCGCGACTATAAGCGCGCCACCACCTGCCAGAAATGCGTCCGCGCCGGCGGCAAGCACAACGACCTCGAAAACGTCGGCTTCACCAACCGCCACCACACCTTCTTCGAAATGCTCGGCAATTTCTCCTTCGGCGACTATTTCAAAAAGGACGCCATCGCCTTCGCCTGGGAACTCATCACCTCGCCCCAATGGTTCGGCATCCCGCTCGACAAGCTCTACTTCACCGTCTTCGGCGGCGCCGAAATCGCCAAAGGCCAGAAACTCGAGAGCGACCAGGAAGCCGTCGCGCTCTGGACAAAGATTGGCGCGCCCAAAAATCGCGTAATCGAAATCCCCGGCCTCAAGGAAAATTTCTGGGCCATGGGCGACACCGGTCCCTGCGGCCCCTGCAGCGAAATCTTTTATGACATGGGTCCAGAGGCTTCTGACCGCACAACTCGAAACTGTCCCAATTGCAGTTTCCCGTGCGACTGCGGCCGCTACGTTGAGATCTGGAATCTCGTCTTCATGCAGTTCAATCGCGACGCGTCCGGCAAGCTCAATCCTCTCCCCAAGCCCTCGGTGGACACAGGCGCCGGCCTCGAACGCTTCGCCGCCGTCCTCCAGGGCAAAATCAGCAACTTCGACACGGACCTCTTTGAGCCGCTCATTCTGTCTGCCGCATCGCTAGTCGGGAGTTCTTGGGACTTTTCATCCCTATACCGTGAATCGGAATACGGTGAGATCGCTTCGTTGCGTGTAATTGCCGATCATTCCCGGGCCGCAACGTTCCTCATTGCAGATGGCGTCGTGCCTTCGAACGAAGGCCGAGGGTACGTCCTCCGTAAGATTATCCGAAGGGCTGTCCAACACGGGCGATTGCTTGGAAGAACGACTCCTTTTCTTTTCGCTATGGTCGATGTGGTCGTCGAGATAATGGGACAGGCGTATCCAGAGATAATCGAAAACAAAGACCGAATCTCTCAAACCATCGTGGGAGAAGAAAACAGATTTGCGAGAACTCTCGATCTGGCCTTGAAGAAGTTCGAGGAAGACTTGCTTGAATCCGCCTCAGACGCATATACACAAAACCATGGAGCGATGCTGAAACAAGAGCACTGGAACTCCGCGATGGAGAAAGCCGGCGCACTACTATCGGCGTCGAACGAGAAGATCGGCGACCGAGTAAGATACGTGGTTAATCTCCTGAAAGACAGTGTCGGCGTGACGCCACGATTTTCGGGCTACCGAGCATTTCGACTGTACGACACCTACGGACTCCCCGCTGACTTCGTGAGAGACGCGCTGCATGACGTTGGAATGAAGTTGGATGAAGCAGAATTTGATCGCTTTCTTGAGGAACAAAGGAACAGAGCAAGAGCGTCTTGGAAGGGTGCTCATAAGGAAGCTGCGAGCCCTGTCTACACAAAGCTTGGCGGCACATTTCACACCGAGCCCGACTTCTACTTCGGCACCAAAGTAACCGACTGCCTGATCGAAGCCATCGTCACCAAGGACGGCCAGGTCAACGAAATCAAAGCCGGCACAGAAGCCGAAATCGTCCTCGACCGCACATCCATCTACTCCGAATCCGGCGGCCAGATCGCCGACGTCGGCGGCTTCTACGATAATTCCGGCTCGCTCGAAGTAGCCGAAGTGCGCGGCGCGTATTACCCCGTAAGCCGCCTGGTCGCGCATCGCATCGTGGCAAAAGAGGATCTGCGCGTAGGCGACCGCGTCTCCACCGTCGCCGACCCCTACCGCCGCGCCCGCAACATGCGCAATCACACCGCCACGCACCTGATGCACGCGGCCCTGCGCAATATCCTCGGCACACACGTGAAGCAGGCCGGCTCGCTCGTCGCGCCCGACCACCTGCGCTTCGACTTCTCCCACTTCGCCGCCGTCGACGCAAGCGAGCTCGCCGAAATCGAGCAGCAGGTCAACGAAGAAATCCTGCGCAATCTCAAGGTCACCACGGACATCACCAATATCGACGACGCCCTCGCCTCCGGCGCCCTGGCCTTTTTCGGCGACAAATACCCCGAGGCCAACGTCCGCGTCGTCACCATTCCTGACCTGACCGCGCCCCGCGGTTTCTACTCGAAAGAACTCTGCGGCGGCACGCACGTCCATCGGACAGGCGAAATCGGCGTCTTCAAGATCGTCTCCGAGCAGTCCACCGCCGCGGGAGTCCGCCGGATCGAAGCCATCTCCGGCGACCGCGCCCTCGCCGAATACCAGAAAGCCCTTACCACCCTCCGGGGCGCCGCCTCCCTGCTGAACACCTCGGAAGACGACCTTACCGCCGCCATCGAGCGCCAATTGGATCAAGTCAAGCAGCTCGAAAAGCAGCTCGAAGGCCTGAAACGCAAAGCCGCCGGCTCCCAGGCCCAGGGTCTGCTGGACGATATCCGCGAAGTAAAGGGTGTCCGGGTGATCGCGGCAAAAGTCGAGAATGCCGACCGCGATGCCCTCCGCCAGATGGTCGATTCGCTGCGCCAGAAGCTGGGCTCGGGAGTGGTGGTCCTCGCCTCCGCCGACGACGGCAAAGTGGCTCTAATCACAGCAGTTACGAAGGACCTCATCCCCAGGCTCCACGCCGGAAAAATCGTCCAGGAACTCGCCAAGATGGTAGGCGGTTCCGGGGGCGGCAGACCCGATTTGGCGGAGGCTGGCGGAAAAGACACATCCGCCATAGAAAGTACCCT
>CAZRKW010000020.1:0-29336 GCA_964600355.1 uncultured Acidobacteriaceae bacterium | reverse complement strand
CGATGATGAGCACCCCCGGCATGATGGGCTTGCCCGGGAAATGGCCCTGAAAGTAATTTTCATTCATGGTGACGTTCTTTATTCCCACAATCCGTTTCCATCGTTCCATTTCTTCAATAGCGTCCACCATAAGGAAGGGCGGGCGGTGGGGAAGAATCTTCTGGATCCCGTTGATATCGAGAAGCATGCGTTGACCTCGGCGTGTATTTGTCCGGCGATGTGCCGTGCCGCAAGAATCGACGCCAATTCTATCTGAATCGCGCGCCAACCGGAAACGCGCGGCGGACCGTGATAATCTTGGCCCGTGGATGATTCCCCGGAAAGCTTTGGGCCCGTTCGTTGTGCGTGGTGTATGAAGGAACTCAAGCCGGGCGATCCAGCCAAGCCCGTTTCGCACGGAATCTGCCTGCCGTGCATGGGCTTTGTGATCGGCGTCCCGATCGAAGATCTGACACACATCCCCCCGGAGTATTTCGACGACCTGCCCTATGGCGTGATCCAGTTGAAGGGCGAGGGAACCGTGGTTGGCTACAACAAAACGGAGGCTTCGCTTTCGAAGCTCGATCCGGCGCGGGTAGTCGGCAAGAATTTCTTTCGCGATATCGCTCCCTGCACGGCAGTGAAGGAGTTCGCGGGAGAGCTGGCCAGGATGCGGTCATCGGGTGCCAACGCGAGATCGGAGCTTCGATTTCTGTTCAAATTTCGCCATGGCGCGGTTCTCGTGCATCTGGCGATGGTCTACGACGCGGCCCGCGACACCACGGTCCTGCTGGTCAAACCGCTGGCAACCGAGTCCGACACACCCGGCAATGTCGGAGTCGGCCACCCTTGAAAGAAAACGCCACGATCATGCGCGCGCTGTTGCGCGAATTGAAGCGCCGCGAAGAGGCAATGCTGCGTCTGTTGGAACGGTTCGTCGTGTGCGAATCGCCGAGCCACGACAAAATTGCCGTGGACGCCATGGGGCAGATCGTTGCCGAGGAATGGCGGCGGCGCGGCGCGAAAGTTCGGATCGTACCGCAGGCAAAACGCGGGAATCACGTGCGCGCCGAGATTTGGCAAGGGAGCGGTCGTCGGTCCGGGCAAATCCTGGTGCTGGGGCATCTCGACACCGTTTATCCCCTTGGCACGCTTGCGAAGATGCCTTTTCGCGTTTCCGGCGGACGCTCCTGGGGCCCGGGAACCTTCGATATGAAGGGCGGCCTCGTTATGGCGCTGTGTGCAGTCGATGCGCTGCAGGGCGCGGGCATCCGGCCGGGCAAACGCGTCGTGTTCCTCTGGACCTCCGACGAAGAAATCGGCAGCGGCACATCGCGTAGATTGATCGAAAGCGAAGCTCGACGCAGCCAAGCGGTTCTCGTGCTCGAACCCTCCCTGGGTAGCGAAGGCCGCCTCAAGACTTCCCGCAAAGGCGTCGGCAACGCCGAACTTCTGGTAACGGGTCGGGCTGCTCATGCCGGCATCAATCCCGAGGACGGCGTGAACGCCGTCCACGAACTCGCGCTGCAGATCGAGCGGCTGATGGCCATGAATGACCCGCGCCGCGGAATCACCGTGCAGGCTACGGTTGTTTCCGGAGGCACGGTTTCCAACGTCGTTCCGGATCAGGCTCGGGCGCAGGTTGATATTCGCTTCACGCGCTTATCGGATGCGGCCGGGCTCGACAAGAAACTCCACAGCCAGCGCCCCATCCTGAAAGGCGCGAAGCTCGAAGTGCGTGGGGGAGTGAACAGGCCGCCGCTCGAACGAACGCCGGGTGTGAGCGCCCTGTTTCGCCATGCCCAGTCGCTGATGCGCGAATGCGGGCTTGCATTGGGCGAAGCGGGCACCGGCGGCGGCTCCGACGGAAATTTTACAGGCGCGCTGGGCATTCCCACGCTGGACGGACTCGGTGCCGTGGGCGACGGGGCGCACACGCCGCGCGAGCACATCGTAATCCGTAAGTTGCCCGAGCGTGCCGCTCTCCTGGCAGGACTGTTGGCCACTCTCTAACGGAACAATTAGCTTTATTTGTCTTTACCCAATGGCTGAGCAGCTTTCGAATGAACTCCGGCCCTCACCGGACGTAGGCCCGCCGCAGATACTCGACGGTTTGCTGTCCGAGGTCGGCGTAATCGGTGCGAAGGGTTTCGCGAAGCGCCGCTTCGATCGAAGAGGAAGTTGCGATGCGATCGAGCAAGCGGCTGATGTCGGTGATGCCGCCGGACTGTACGATCGACTCCACCACGGCAAGAGACCACGCATAGGCAAACGCCGCGGAATTTCCCGATAGCGCCATCCAGGAGCCTTCGAGCGCGCCGAGCGACGGCATCGCGTTTTGTGCCGCGGCATCGAGCAACGCTCCCGAGGCACCGCTGCTTCTCTTGCCTTCCATCCATTGGGCGATACCTTCCTGGAGCCACGTGGGAGCGCGGCCGTGCGATTTTTGCCCCACAAAGCTGTGCGTCAGCTCATGTTTCAGCACCCGGGCGAGTTCGGGGGTTACGCTGCTCAATCCCTGCACGGGGATGCGGATGCGGCCGTCGTTGAGCGCTCCGACCCAGTTGGGAGCGCGCGTGATGTCCGCAAAATCCTGCCCGGTATAGAGAATCACGCCGATTTGTTCCGGCGGCGTGTAATCGAGCTGCGATTCAATGTCCTGAAAATCGCTCTCCAGCGCGCGCAGAATGCCGGCGGCCAGCTGCGGCGCTGCGCCTCCGTAATATTTCAAACTGAAGTGCGAAGTCTCTCCCTCGCGAAAACCTTCTTCTTCGGATTTATCCCGCTCCGCTTTCTGCAACGCTCGCTCGACCTCCGCGTCCGGGCGCAAACGCTCCGAGCGCTTCCATTCCTGAATGGCCTGGTCCATCTTGTTGGCCCCGTAATAGGCCCAGCCCATCAACTTCGCCACATCGGCCGCCGCGGGAACCGAATCGGGAGTCAGCCGTCGCGCATGTTCGAGTGGATCGAGCGCCGTGGTGAACTGGCTCTCGTGCAGATAGAGGACCGCGAGGTTCAGCAGAAGTCCCACATTGTCCGGCGCGAAGATCAGCGCCTGCCGGTATTGATTGATAGCGTCGTCGGTGTCGCCTTTGCCGATCAGGAATTGCGCGGCGGCGTGATGCCCAGCGGCGACCTTTTCGATAGGGATTGCGGCGCCCGCGCGCGCGTCCGATTCCAGGCGCGCGAGATAGGCGAAATCGATCGCGTTATCGTGAATGGTAAGGCGCGCCACGTCCTCGTAGCCGCGCACCGGCTCAATTAGCGGAGCCGACACTGGCGGTTCGGTTCCGGCGCGCGCGGCGGCGGAATACGTAAAATCGTCGCGTTCGACGCGAGCCACGATCGACTTCGGAAGAGACAACTCGCCCGCCGGAGTCTGATACGAAACACGATCGCCGGTTTCCGTCACGTTCTCGGCGACGATGCGCCGGCCATTCTTCAGGACAATGGTGTCCGCCCCGGCAGAGGACGCCACAATCAGGAGAAGAATTGCGCACCGGATTGAAAAGGGCACGGATCAATTCTAGCAATCGGGTTTGCTGGCAGTTTCTGTCTTCCTGTGTCGATGTCTTAAGTTGCTACAGCGTGATGGAATCCGCCGTTCCGCGGTGCTATCGCAGCAATGCTCACGAGCCGGGATTCGTCGCCTTTGGCTGTAAAGATAGCCTTAGAAAATGCGAGTTCCTCGAATCTGGACGGACGAAGATTAGGATTTCATTAAAAATCCGCTTCGTTTTAGCCCGCGAGTTAAACAAAGATTTTTTCGATTTGATCTTGCGTATCCGTGGTTCCGGTTTTATTCTATCCCGTCCTAAATGAGCCTGCTGCGCTAACAGGGAAGTGAATGTCAGGCACGCAGGAAAAACGGTGCGCACTGATACAAAGCAGGGGATATTCTGATCGCGAATCATCAAACGACACTGGGTGTGGGGTCGGTGATTCCGAATCTGCTTCACATGTAGTTCGCTGTCTGATCATGCTGGGGACATTGCGTGGATCCTGAGGGTTCTCACAAAAATATAGTGGTGGCCGATCCCGACCCGATCATCGCTCCGGGTCAGACGCTGACAAGCGTTACCGACAAAATCAGTTCGATCGTCCTCACGCCGGGGATGACGAAGGGATGGCTCGGGGGCTTTACTGTTGGCGTTCTCCTTCTGCTCCTTCTGAACCTGGTAATCACCTATCTGTTTGCTTTCGGCGTGGGAATCTGGGGAATCAACGTCCCTGTCGCGTGGGCCTTCGCAATCACCAACTTCGTCTGGTGGATCGGTATCGGCCACGCCGGAACGCTGATCTCAGCCTTCCTTCTCCTGATGCACCAGCGCTGGCGCACTTCGATTAACCGCTTTGCCGAAGCGATGACAATTTTTGCCGTCATGTGCGCGGGCATGTTCCCCTTGCTGCATATGGGGCGTCCGTGGATGTTCTACTACATGATGCCCTATCCCAACCCCATGTGGCTGTGGCCGCAGTTCCGCAGCCCGCTTGTTTGGGACGTGTTCGCCGTATCTACTTACTTTACGGTCTCCCTGTTGTTCTGGTTTGTCGGTCTAATCCCCGATCTGGCAACGCTGCGTGACCGAGCCAAAAGCAAGGTCTCCCAGGTGATCTACGGTGCGCTGGCGATGGGCTGGCGGGGCTCCGCGGTCCACTGGTCCCGCTATGAATTCGCGTCGTTGCTTCTGGCGGGTATCGCTACACCACTAGTAGTCTCCGTGCATACGGTGGTGAGCTTCGATTTCACGATTGCCATCGTTCCGGGATGGCATAGCACGATTTTCCCGCCCTATTTCGTGGCGGGCGCCATTTATTCCGGTTTTGCGATGGTTCTGACGCTCGCCATTCCGTTGCGCAAGTATTACCACCTCGAAGAGTTGGTCACGATCCGGCACCTGGACATCATGGCCAAAGTCACGCTGGCGACTGGCATGATCGTCGCCTATGCCTACATCTTTGAGGCCTTCATGTCGTTTTACAGCGGCAGCCAGTATGAGAAATTCATGCTGCTCAACCGCATGACGGGTCCATACAAGGTCGTGTATTGGGGCTTGATTTCGTGCAACCTGATCATTCCGCAGGTCCTCTGGGCCCGTAAGATCCGCCGAAGCCCGGTGGCGCTGTTTCTGATCGCCCTGGTGATCAACGTGGGAATGTGGCTTGAGCGCTTCGTGATTATCGCGATGAGCCTGCATCGCGAATTCCTTCCGTCGAAGTGGGACATGTACTACCCGACGCGCTGGGATTGGGCGACGCTGGCCGGGTCCTTTGGCTTGTTCTTTGTGTTGTTCTATCTGTTCATCCGCTTCCTCCCCATGATTTCCATGGTGGAGGTGCGATCGCTGGTGCATCAGACCGACGAAGAGAAATTGCATGTTTAGCGAGAGCCATTAAGAAAATCGATGCCACAGATATTCCATCGCAGCGCAAACTATCTGTCGCGGGCCAGCATTATCGGCGCGGTTGCGCTGATCGGCTTGCTCGGCTTCGTGCTCTGGGAAATAACGCTTTCGCCGTGGTACACCGACCAGGAAGTGGCCAAGCAGCAGCCGGTGCCCTTCAGTCATCGCCACCACGCGGGCGAGCTGGGAATCGATTGCCGGTATTGCCACACGTCGGTGGAGAAATCTTCGTTTGCGGGCATTCCTCCCACGCAAACGTGCATGACGTGCCATTCGCAGATCTGGACCAACGCCGAAATGCTGGAGCCGGTTCGCGCCAGCTATCGCACGGACAAGTCGCTTGAGTGGACGCGCGTCAATGCACTGCCCGATTTCGTCTATTTCGACCACAGCATTCACGTGGCGAAGGGCATCGGATGCACGACGTGCCATGGACCGATCGCGGAGATGCCGCTGACCTATCGCGCCGGCACGCTGTACATGTCGTGGTGCCTGGAATGCCATCGCCAGCCCGAAAAATACGTTCGCCCCAAATCGGAAGTTTTCAATCCCTTTTATAAGGTGCCCTCCAACCAGATGGAGCTCGGGCGGCGGCTGGTGAAGGAATACAAGATTCAGAGTTTGCAGCACTGCTCGACGTGTCACCGGTGAAAACGAGACGATGAGTCAAGACTTCATACCCAAGCTCCCAATCGACCTCGCGGCGGCGCGGGCCACGCTCGATCGTGAAGGCGGAAAGCGCCTTTGGCAGAGCATCGAGGAATTGTCCGGCACCAAGGAGTATCGCAATTTCCTGGTGAACGAGTTTCCCGCCAATGGCGGAAAAGTCTCCGAAAAAGCCTCGGACGAAGCCTCCGATGAACTCCCGGAGAAGCTCTCGAACGAGCACCTGGACATCAATCGCCGGGACGTGATGAAGCTGATGGCGGCGTCGGCGGCCATGGCCGGCCTGAGCGCCTGCACCAAGCTCCCGACCGAAAAAATTGTCCCCTACGTGCGTCCCCCGGAGGAAATTATCCCCGGCCGGCCGCTCTTCTACGCAACCTCAATGCCCCAAGCGGGTGTCGCCACCGGCCTTCTGGTGGAAAGCCACATGGGGCGCCCCACGAAAATCGAAGGCAATTCGGAGCACCCGGGCAGTAAGGGCGGCACAGACGTGTTCATGCAGGCGTCGATCCTCAATCTGTATGACCCCGATCGCCTGCGGAACGTGCTCTATGAAGGCTCCCTGAGCAATTGGAACGAATTCGCGAACGCCATGGGCGACGCGCGCGTGAATAACGGCACCAGCGGCACGGGCATGCGAATTCTCACCGGAACCGTTACTTCACCCACGCTGGGAGCGCAGCTAAACAAGCTCCTGAAGCAGTTCCCGGAAGCGAAATGGCATCAGTACGAACCCTCGGGCGGCGACTCGGTTCGCGAGGGAACGCGCCTGGCTTTTGGCAAGCCCATGAGCCCTGTTTATCATTTTGAACAGGCAGACGTGATCGTCTCTCTCGATGCAGACTTCTTGACGACGGGCGCCGGGCACACGCGTTACACGAGAGATTTTTCCTCGCGGCGGGATCTCGCAGCAGGGCCTTCGTCGAATTTGAATCGTTTATATGTGGTCGAGCCGATGCCCACGAGCACCGGCACGATGGCCGATCACCGTCTGCCTCTACGAGCCAGCGAAATCGAAGGCTTTGCGAGGCAGCTCGCCGCGGCGGTAGGCGTTTCGGTTCCCGGTGGCGCGTCTGCAAGCGGGAAAGTTCCGGCGGATTTTGTCGCTGCGGTCGGCCGCGACCTTTCCGCCCATCGCGGGACTTCGGTAATCGTTCCCGGTGACTACCAGCCGCCATTCGTTCATGCCCTGGCGCATGCGATGAACGCGGCGCTGGGCAATGTCGGCAAAACGGTTGTGTATACCGAATCGATCGAAGTAAATCCCGTGAATCAGATCGACTCGATCCGGGACCTCGTGAACGACTTGAACGCCGGCAAAGTTGAATTACTGCTCATTCTTGGCGTGAATCCGGTCTACACCGCTCCCGCGGATTTGAATTTTGGAGCGGCCATCCTCAAGGCGAAAACCAGGGTTTACTCGGGTCTCCTGAACGATGAAACCGGCATGCTTTGCCACTGGCATGCGCCCGCGGCGCATTACCTGGAATCCTGGAGCGACGGTCGCGCCTACGATGGCTCGGTCACCATTACGCAGCCTTTGATTGCGCCCCTGTATGAAGGCCACTCGGCTCACGAAATTCTTGCGCTGCTCACCGGCGATGCCGATAAGTCCGCGCACACGCTGATCCGCGACTACTGGCAGAGCCAGCGGCCCGAAAAGGGCCCAGCCTTCGAAGCGTTCTGGGAAACGTCGCTGCATGATGGCGTCATGTCGGCAACCGCCTTGCCGGCGTCCTCGGCAACGCTGCGTTCCGATTTCGCTCAGCAGTCCACCAGCGCTGCAGCCAGCGCAACCGGATTGGAGATCGTGTTCCGCCCTGACCCGACCATCGGCGATGGAGAATACGCGAACAACAGCTGGCTTCAGGAGACTCCCAAGCCGGTAACGCGGCTTACCTGGGACAACGCCGCGATGATCAGCCCCGCCACCGCCCAGCAGATGGGGCTTGTCTCGGGCGACTACATGACCCTGCAGCTCGCCGGCCGCGAAGCAAAAGCCGGCGTGTTTGTGGTGCCGGGGCACGCGGACAATTCCGTGACCGTTCATCTCGGTTACGGCCGTTCTAATGGCGGGAAAATCGGCACCGGCCCGGGTTTCAACGCGAATCTCTTGCGCACATCGTCAGCCCCGTGGATCGCTCTAGGGCTGCAGATGGCGAAGACCGGCACAACCTATGACTTCGCGTCCGTGCAGCATCAATACAACATCGATTTCGAAGGCCACCCTTCCGAGCAGACCGATTTCGCCAGCGATACGGCCTTCCGCCGCGACCTCGTGCAGATCGGAAACCTCGAAGATTTCCGCAAGAATCCGGCGTTCGCCCAGAACGAATCGAATCAGGTCGACTACCACGGGCCGTCGCTTTATCCCAACTTCAAGTACGACGGCTACGCCTGGGGCATGTCCATCGATTTGAACCGCTGCGTCGGTTGCAACGCCTGCGTGGTCGCCTGCCAGTCGGAAAACAACATTTCCGTGGTCGGCAAGGATCAGGTCGCGCGCGGCCGCTCCATGCACTGGATCCGCATCGACACGTACTTCCGCGGCGGCCTCGATAATCCCGAGGTGTACTACGAGCCTCTGCCGTGCATGCAGTGCGAAAACGCTCCCTGCGAATATGTCTGCCCAGTGGGCGCCACCACCCACAGCCCCGAAGGGCTGAATGACATGACGTACAACCGCTGCGTGGGCACGCGGTATTGTTCGAACAACTGCCCGTACAAGGTGCGCCGCTTCAATTTCTATCTTTATGCGGATTACACCACTCCGAGCCTGTTCGGTGTGCGCAACCCTAACGTGACCGTGCGCACCCGCGGGGTCATGGAAAAGTGCACCTACTGCGTGCAGCGAATCAACGCGGCGAAGATTCGCACCGAAGTGGAAGGCCGCACCATCCACGACGGCGAAATCATTACCGCCTGCCAGCAGGCCTGCCCGGCGGAAGCGATTGTTTTTGGCGACATCAACGATCCCGCCAGCCGCGTTTCGAAACTCAAGGCCCAGACGCGCAATTACGGACTGCTGGTCGATTTGAACACGCGCCCGCGCACCACGTATCTGGCGCGCGTACGCAACCCGAACCCGGAGATTCACGGATAATTTGTCCATGGCGAAGCAAGAGCCGATTTACGGATTGATGGCCGAATTCGAGACGCCCGAGCAGGTGTTGCAGGCGGCGCTACGGACGCACGCGGCGGGCTACCGTCGCATCGATGCCTTCACACCCATCCCGGTGGAAGGCCTTGCCGAAGCGATCGGCTTTGAATGGACCAGCTTGCCGATGGTGGTCTTCACCGGCGGCTTTCTCGGCGGGTGCAGCGGATTCTTCATGTGCTGGTATGCGAACGTGATCAGCCTGCCGCTCAATATCGGCGGCAAGCCGCTCAACAGCTGGCCGGCTTGGATTCCCATTACCTACGAGCTCACGATTCTGGGCGCGGCGACATTCGCCGTATTCGGGATGATCATCATGAACGGCCTGCCGCGGCCGTATCACCCGGTTTTCAACGTTCCGAATTTCGATCGTGCATCAACCGACCGTTTCTTCTTGTGCATCAAGTCGCGCGACAAAAAATTCGATCTGGCGCAAACGAAAACGTTTTTGCAGGAGCTGAAGCCACAGGGAGTTTTCGAAGTTGAGGCTTGAAACTACAAAACGCCCGGTCAGCGGTTCCGCGGCTCTAGGGAAATTTGCATGTCTCGCGCTGGCAACGCTCGCGATTGCCGGCTGCCGTCTCGACATGCACATCCAGCCGAAATATCTGCCCTACGAGCCCACCACGTTCTTTGCCGACGGGCGCTCCGAACGCCAGCCCGTCGAAGGAACGGTGGCCCGCGGGCACCTGCGCTTGGACGAACTTTTCTACACCGGCAAGGAAAATGGCGTCGAAGCGGACGAGTTCCCGTTTCCGATCAAGCGCGCCGATCTCGAACGCGGGCAGGAGCGCTACAACATTTATTGCGCCCCTTGCCATGACTATGTCGGCGATTCGTACGGCTTCATCGTCCGGCGCGGCTTTCCGCTTCCTGCTTCCTATCACATCCAGCGGCTGCGTGAGGCGCCGGCCGGCCACTTTTTCGGCGTGATCACCAACGGAATGGGCGCGATGTACAGCTACGCGGACCGTATCGATCCGGCGGACCGCTGGCGCATCGTGGCCTACATCCGCGTGTTGCAGACAGCGCGCAACGCGCATTTGAGCGATGTGCCGGACGACGAACGCAAGAAACTCGTTCAGCAGACCGCCGGGCAGGGCGATACGCAACCGCCATCGGAGCTACCGCAACCGCAATGACTTCATCGGACACAGTTCAGCCCACGCTCGACCGCCTGCAGCGGAATGCCCTCGTCTGCGGCGTGATCGGCGTGGTTCTTGTGGTGGTACTCGGCATGCGGGATACCCAGCAACTGTTCCGCTCGTATCTCTTCGCCTTTGTTTATTGGATTTCGATTCCCCTCGGCTGCACCGCGATCCTGATGCTGCATCACTTGACGGGCGGCTGGTGGGGCCTGCCGATCCGGCGCATCCTCGAGGCGGGATCGCGCACCATCCGTCTGATGGCGATCCTCTTCATTCCCGTCCTTTTTGGAATGTCGAAGCTCTATCTTTGGGCCAATGCGGCAATCGTTCAGAGCGACCCGATTCTTCAGGATAAGCGCTGGTGGCTCAATCCCACCGGTTTCGTCATTCGCTATTTTATTTATTTCGGAGTCTGGTTTCTTCTCGTGGGCCTGCTCAATAAGTGGTCTCGCGAACAGGATCAGACCGGTAATCCGGCTCTGGCGGATCGCATGAGCGCCATCAGCGGCCCAGGCCTGGTCTTCTGGGGCTTCGCGGTAAGCGGCGCGGCAGTGGACTGGGTGATGTCGCTCGAGCCGCACTGGTACTCCACGATCTACGGCTTGCTGTTCATCGCAATTGAAGCGCTGATCGCGCTGTCCTTCACGCTTTTTGTGCTGCGAATGCTTTCCGATTTCCCTCCGATCAAGGATTCTGTCGCGCCAAGCCGCTTCAACGACCTCGGGAACATTCTGCTCGCGTTCGTGATGCTTTGGGCGTATCTCTCGTTCGACCAGTTGATCATCACCTGGGCCGGCAACCTCAAAGAAGAAATCCCCTGGTACATGCAGCGCGCCTTCGGAGGCTGGGCGCCGGTCGGCGTCGCGCTGGTCATCCTGCACTTTTTCGTGCCGTTCCTGCTCTTGCTGCAGCGCGGTGTGAAGCGCCGGTTGCGCGTGCTTTCGATCGTGGCGGGCTGGATGGTGCTGCTTACGCTGGTGGACATCTACTGGATCGTTGTTCCCTCGTGGGACAAGCTCTCGCCGCATGTGCATTTCATCGATATCTTTGCGGTCGTTGGAATTGGCGGCTTGTGGGTCGCGGCCTTCGCCTGGCAATTGAAGAAGCTGCCGCTGCTGCCCTTGCATGACCCGCGCTTTGAAGGAGTGCTCCAGCATGAGCATAGAGACTAAGCCGGTGCCACAGGGCGGCCACGGAGCGGGAAGTGGACCCGGCGCGGGCTACGAGCAAAGTGACGCGCACATTCCCGATCTGCTGAAGTTCGGGTTCTGGATGGCCGTGGTGATCGCGGTCACTTTGGTCTCGATGAAATGGACGTTTAATTACATGGAGCGGACCCAGACGGTCAGCGTGCCGGCAGGTCCGTTCGCGAGGCCGCGCGAGCTTCCGCCGAGCCCCCGGCTGCAGGTGGAGCCGCATCAGGAGTTGAAGGACTATTGTGAGGCCCAGGTAAAAGAACTCAATACCTACGGCTGGATCAACCAGCGTCTGCACGTCGTGCGGGTTCCCATCGACCGGGCGATGGACCTGGTATTGCAAAACGGTTTGCCCATCCGGGCGTCGGGACCGACGGGCGCTGCAGCGGTGGACGTGCCCCCGGCGATGGTCCCCGGCGGCGTGGAACTGGAAGGGCCGTGCGCGTACCTGGCATCCCCGGCAGGCGGCGAGTCGAACGAGCAGTCATCTGAGAGGTAAGCTGGCAATGGCGTTGGCAGGCAAGAGCGGGAAAATTTCGGCGAGTATTGCGTTCGCTCCCGTAACGCGGACTGCGTTCGTTGCGAGCGCCGCGCTGATGCTCGCTCTGCTCGCACTTCCCTCGCAGGCGGGCGCCCAGCTCATCGACCCGATGCAGAACCTGGGCCAGCGCCCCGAATTGCTGAAAGATGTTGGAATCGACCAGAAGCTGAACGACGAGATTCCGCTCGACCTGACTTTTCGCGATGAGCACGGCAAAACGGTAGAGCTCGCCCAGTTTTTTGGCAGCAAGCCGGTCATTCTCACTTTGGTGTATTACAACTGCCCGATGCTGTGCACACAGGTGCTCAACGGTCTTGACCGCACTTTGAAGCAGCTGCCGATGGACATCGGAAAGGATTTCAACGTCGTCACGGTGAGCATCGACCCGACCGAGCGCCCTGTCCTCGCCGAAGCCAAACAGGCCATGTACACCGGAATGTACGGGCGCCCCGGCGCCGCGGACGGCTGGCGTTTCTTGACCGGCGACGAGCCGCAGATCAAGCGGCTCGCCCAGGCGGTCGGCTTTCGCTACGCCTACGACTCCGAGTCCAAGCAGTTCGCGCACGCCAGCGTCGTCATGATGCTGACGCCCGCAGGAAGGCTCTCGCGCTACTTCTACGGCATACAATACCAGGCGCGCGACATACGCCTGGGCCTCGAAGAAGCATCGCTGGGGAAAATCAGCTCCCCGGTCGACCAGATTCTCCTGTTCTGCTATCACTACGATCCCCACACCGGTAAATACGGTTTGCTGATTTCGAGGGTGATTCAGCTGGCGGGCCTTCTCACGGTAGTGATCGGCGGAATTTTTCTTGTGGTGATGTTCCGCGGCGAGCATTACACGTTGCCTGGCGGACGGGCATGAACGCGCGCTGGGGAGCGGCGGCTGTCGTAACGAGCGGCCAAAGCCGCAAAGGAAACTGACGGAACGGTGATGATGGGTCTCATTCAACTCGGATGGAGTGGCATGGCGGTCCTGGCCGCGATGATTCCGATGCAGCCTCCCGCGGCATCGACGATCGCCGGAGAAGTCGACCAGCTCTATTATTTGCTGACCGGCATCACCCTGTTCTTCACCGTGC
The DNA here is from genome assembly GCA_964600355.1 of uncultured Acidobacteriaceae bacterium. Lineage (GTDB taxonomy): Bacteria > Acidobacteriota > Terriglobia > Acidiferrales > UBA7541 > Palsa-295. The sequence continues at coordinate 16,162 of CAZRKW010000020.1, read as the reverse complement.
TGATCTTTTCGATCATTTTCTACTTCATGGTGAAGTACCGCCGCCGCTCGCCGGACGAAAAGCCGCCCGAGGTTCACTCCTCTTTGATGTTGGAGCTCGCCTGGACGATCATTCCGTCGCTGATCTGCGTCGTGATTTTCGTGTGGTCCTCGAGCCTGTACATACGCAACTCGAAGCCGCCCGCCACCTCCACGGAAATATTCGTAATTGGCAAGCAGTGGATGTGGCACCTGCAGCACACCGAGGGGCCGCGCGAAATCAATGAGCTTCACGTGCCGGTGGGCGTGCCGGTCAAGCTCACGATGACGTCGCAGGACGTGATTCACGGCTTCTACATTCCTTCGTTCCGCATCAAGAAAGACGTGCTGCCGGGCCGCTATACTTCGATCTGGTTCGAGGCTACCGAAGAGGGAACCTATCACCTGTTCTGCACCGAGTTCTGCGGAACCAACCATACCGAGATGATCGGCTGGGTGTACGTGATGTCGCCCACCGACTATTCGGCGTGGCTGGCTGGCAGTGAACGAAGCGAGCCGATGGCCCAGCAGGGTGAACGGATTTTCAACCACTATACCTGCGGCTATTGCCATGTTGCCGATGGCACCGGTCGCGGACCGTCCCTGGTGGGAATTTTCGGGAAACCCGAGAAGCTCTCCACCGGCGAAATGAAGATGGTCGACGAAGGTTTGATCCGCCAGGCGCTTCTGCAGCCGAATTCCGTGCCGGTGGCGGGTTATGCACCGATTATGCCGACGTTTCAGGGCCAGTTCACCGAGGAGCAAATATTGCAGCTGATTGCTTACGTGAAGTCGCTCGGCCTGCAAGAAAGGGCGAATAAATGAGTACCGCAATCGCGGATGTCCACGAGGCTCCGGCCGAATCTGGCGTCAATTATCTCAATGCAACCTACGGCGTGAAGTCGTGGCTGCTCACGCTTGACCACAAGCGCATCGCGCTGCTCTACCTCGGCACGATCACCCTCACATTCGTCGTAGGCGGCCTAGCCGCGGTGCTGATGAGGCTTAATCTCCTCGAACCGCAGGGCGCGCTGGTCGAGCCCGACACCTACAACAAGCTCTTTTCGATCCACGGCATCATCATGGTTTTTTTCTTCCTGGTGCCTTCGATTCCGGCTACCCTTGGGAATTTCCTGATCCCTCTGATGATCGGCGCGCGGGACGTGGCCTTCCCGAAGCTGAACCTCATGAGCTGGTACGTCTTCGTCACCGGCGCAGCCTGCGTGATGTACGCGGTGATGACCGGAGGAGTCGACACCGGCTGGACGTTCTACACACCGTACAGCAGCTCGTACGCCCACACCCAGGTAATCGCCGCAGCCCTGGGAATATTTATCGCGGGTTTTTCGTCGATTCTGACCGGGCTCAATTTCCTGGTTACGATCCATAAGATGCGCGCCCCCGGCATGACCTGGTTTCGCCTGCCGCTGTTTATCTGGGCCATGTACGCCACGAGCCTGATCTTCGTTCTGGGAACTCCGGTAATCGCAGTCACCATCCTCCTTCTCGGCGCCGAAAGGCTCCTGCACGTGGGCATTTTTGATCCCGCCATCGGCGGCGATCCGCTGCTGTTCCAGCACCTGTTCTGGTTCTATTCGCATCCCGCCGTCTACATCATGATTCTGCCGGGCATGGGCGTGATCAGCGAACTGATCACCGCGTTCTCGCGCAAGAAAATCTTCGGCTACAGCTTCGTGGCATTTTCAAGTCTGGGGATTGCCATTATCAGCTTCGTGGTGTGGGGCCACCATATGTTCGTCACCGGGCAGTCGCTGTATGCGGGCTTGGTTTTTTCCGTGCTGAGCTTCGTGGTGGCGATTCCATCGGCGGTGAAGGTATTTAACTGGACCGCGACGCTTTACAAGGGCTCGATTTCCTACGAAGCGCCGATGCTCTACGCGCTGGGCTTCATCGGCCTGTTCACCATGGGCGGCTTGACGGGCTTGTTTCTCGCGTCGCTCGCGACCGACGTCCACCTGAACGGCACCTACTTTATCGTTGCCCACTTCCACTACATCATGGTCGGCGGAGCCGTGATGGCCTATTTGGGCGGCATCCACTACTGGTGGCCCAAGATTACGGGCCGGCTGTATCCCGATCTCTGGGCCCGTTTCGCGGCGCTCATCATTTTCATCGGTTTTAACCTGACATTTTTTCCGCAGTTCATGCTCGGCTACCTCGGCATGCCCCGGCGCTACGGCATCTATCCCGCGGAGTTTCAGGTGCTCAACGTGATGTCTTCGGCAGGCGCGTCGATTCTTGCCGTCGGCTACGTGATTCCGCTGATTTATTTCTACTGGTCGTGGAACTACGGGCCGCCCGCGGGCCCGAACCCCTGGGGTGCGACAGGTCTGGAGTGGACCACCGCTTCGCCTCCGCCGACCGAGAATTTCGAGCATATTCCGATCGTTACAGAAGACGCATACAACTACCCAACGGCGGACGTGGCCAGTGAGTGACACCGCATTGCATCATCCGAACCCCACCGGGTTCGCCCATCAGTTCGAAGATCTCGAGCAGCAGCACGAAGCCGGAAGGCTGGGAATGTGGATATTCCTGGCCACCGAAATTCTTTTTTTCGGCGGCATGTTCACTTCCTACACCATCTACCGGGCCCTGCACCTGCCGTCCTTCATCATCGGAAGCCATCTGCTGGAAGTTCAGTTCGGCGCCACCAACACCGTCGTGCTCATTTGCAGCAGTTTGACGATGGCGCTGGCGATTCGCGCGGCGCAAACCGGCAAGAGCAAGTCTTCGATCATTTTTTATTTAATCCTGACGATGTTCCTGGGCGCTTTGTTTCTGGGCCTCAAGCTCCGGTTCGAGTGGTATCACGATTACGTCGAACACATCGTCCCCGGTTTCGGCTTCCAGTACCGGCCCGAATGGGGTTCGGCCGCGCCCGGAGTGCAGATGTTCATGTGCTTCTATTTCTTCATGACGGGCCTGCACGCGCTGCACATGATAGTCGGCCTCGGTGTCCTGGCGGTTCTGGTGGGTATGAGTGCTCGCGACCGGTTTACGTCGCAATATTACGTTCCCTTGGAGATCAGCGGCCTGTACTGGCATTTCGTCGATATCGTCTGGATCTTCCTGTTTCCGCTGCTCTATCTCATTGGCGGACGCTACAGCATAGGAGGGCACTGATGTCCGGCCACGGCGAACACCAGGAACACACGGCGCATGTGGTTCCCATTTCCACCTACGTGGGTGTTTTCATAGTGCTATTGGTCGGGACGGCTCTCACCACGGTGGTTGCCTATATCGACCTGGGGCGCTGGAACACAGTCGTGGCGTTAGCGATCGCCGTAACCAAGATGCTGTTCGTCATCCTCTTTTTCATGCACGTCAAATACAATCCGGGGCTTACGAGGATCATTATCGCCGGGGCCTTTTTCTGGCTCGGCATCATGATCTGTTTTTCCATGGCCGATGAGCTGACACGCGGCTGGGAATACAACCCCCCGGGCTGGACCCCGGGAATGATTCTTCCGTATCTCTTCCACTTCCTGTTCTAACTTGCATGGATTAACGAAATAAACGACGAAACAAAGGGCGCTCAGCGGTAGGCGCGGAACGCGACCACTGCGTTCAACCCCCCAAAAGCGAACGAATTGGAGAGAGCGGCCTCCGCACTCGCTGCCCTCGACTGATTCGGAATGTAGTCAAGGTCGCATTCCGGGTCGCGCTCGTTGTAATTCGCGGTGGGCGGCAGAATGCCGTGATGGAGCGCAAGAATCGTCGCAATCGCTTCCAGCGCCCCCGCGGCGCCCAGAGCGTGCCCGTGCAGCGATTTCGTCGAACTCACCGGGAGCTTGTCGGCATGCGCCCCAAACACCTCCCGGATCGCGCGCGTCTCGGTGGGATCGTTTCCCGGCGTGCCGGTGCCGTGAGCGTTAATATAGCCAACCTGCTCGGGCTCGATCCCGCCTTCACGCAACGCCGCGCGCATAGCCCGGGCTGGGCCGATGACGGTAGGCTGGGTGAGATGGTGGGCGTCCGACGTCATCCCGAAGCCGCAAACTTCCGCGTAGATTCGCGCGCCGCGCGCCCGGGCAGCCTCGAACGGCTCGAGGATCATCATCGCGCCGCCCTCCCCAAGGATCATGCCCCGGCGGTCCTTGCTGAATGGCCGGCAAGTATCGGGAGCGATCACCCGCATGGCCTCCCAGGCCTTCAGCAGGCCTATTGTAAAGGGAGCCTCGCTGCCGCCCGTTACCGCCACCTCGGCGTCGCCGTCGCGGACGAGCCGGAAAGCCTGCCCGATGGCATGGTTTGAAGAAGAACACGCCGTCGCCACGGTGTAGGTAGGGCCGCTAAGACGCAGATCCATCGAAATCTGGCTGGCCCCTGCATTGGCCATGGTTTTGGGAATCGTCAGCGGATGCACCCGGCCGCGCCCGGCCACGTAAAGGTCCTCAAAGCCGCTTTCCAGCGCCGCCTGGCCGCCCACGGCGGAGCCGCACACGATAGCGGCGTTCTCGCTCAGTTCCGGCGTCAGATCGAGGCCCGAGTCGCGCAACGCCTCTCTAGCCGCGACCACGGAGAATTGCGCAAAGCGATCCAGTTGCGCGTCCTTGCCGCCCTCGAAGTGCTTCAGCGGATCGAAACCACGCACCTGCGCCCCGTTTTGAAAGCGGACCGTCGAGAGATCGATCCCGGTGATAGCCCCGATGGCGGGCGTTCCGTCTACGAAAGACTTCCAGTTCTCGGCAAGGTTCAGGCCCAGGGGAGACACAATCCCCAGCCCGGTAATCGCGACGCGTCGTCGCGTCATTCTCGATCACCAGCTTCTCGTCCGCTATGCGTGGCTGGAAGAATTATGGGAGCTGCGTGAGGGCTCATCAGGGATCGCGGGAACTACGTGGCCGGGGTGGCCGAGCCCAGCGAGGCGTCCGGCCGGGCCGCAGCGAGGATTTTTTTGACGCCGTCCACAATATCGCTCACGGTGCGGATGGAGCGAACGTCGTCGTCCGGAATCGAAATTTTGAACGCGTTTTCCAACTCGAAAAGCAGCGTAAAAACGTCCAAGGAATCGATGCCGAGGTCCTGCAGATTCGTTTCCATCGAGATTTTTTCAGCGGGTATCCGCTTTACCGAGGCGAGCGTCGCGATCACTTTGTCGGCTACTTCATCAGGCATCGAGAAACTCCCTTGAGCTATCCATTTGCACGATATCCGCCCGCGCGGCCACCCGCATCCGCGAGGTTCCAGTTTCTTCTTCGATCCGTATCCTTTGGTAAGATACCAAATTCTAGCAGGAGTTGCCTCGCAACCGCCTGACTTTCCGGCCCTTTCCGTTGGATGCGCTCGGGTGGACAGGTGTCCTCACCTGTCCCATTTATGTCCCCGCGTCCAGTAGTCGTCCACAGCTCAAACCGCCGACAATCCCCATGACAAGAATTGCCATTAAAGGTGCCACGCGTTTTGCTTACCGGGGAATTGAGCCGCGCCAACAGGCTTCGCAGTCTGACGCTGGCCGTTGCTCTTGCTGCGACAACCGTGCTGGGTGGCTGCGTGGGCCTTACGCGCCAGTCGGCGGCACTGGCTGGAGCAAGCGGCGCATCCAGCGCGGGCACGACTGCGCCCACGGGTGATGCAGTGCTTTCCGTAAGCAGCCCGAGTTTGAGCTTCGGCAACGTCTCAGTTGGTTCCGCGACGTCTACTCTGCTGAGTCTCACGAATAGTGGCGCGGCAATCCTGAATATCTCCTCGGTGTCTGTTTCGGGCAACGGCTATAGCGTCAGCGGTGGCTCGAGCGTTGCGCTGATGCCCGCGCAGTCCGTAACCGTTTCCGTTAATTTTGGTCCCACTGTCCCGGGATATGCCGCCGGCACCCTCAGCGTGTCCAGCAATGCTCAGAACTCCGCCGTGCAGGTGGCCATTTCCGGCACGGGTATCACCGCCCAGGCAGGAGCGCATTCCGTCACCCTTTCATGGATGCCCAGCACGTCGCAGGTCAACGGATACTATATCTACCGCAGTTCCATCTCCGGCGGCCCGTATGCCAAGCTGAACGCAGCGCTGGATCCCGCGTCCAGCTATACGGATGCCAGCCTGACCAGCGGCACTTATTTCTACGTGGTTACTTCGGTCGACCCGAACGGCGTGGAAAGCGGGTACTCGAACGAAGTCGCCGTGACAATCCCTTAACCGTTCCTCGCCCGAATTTACCGAAGTGCCATCCCAGGATCCTCCTCCACCCGGCTCATATCGAGAACTATGATCGTGGTGCTATGGCATAATGATTCCGGCACTTGCGCCTGCTTGGGGCTGCATTTGCGCAACCGAATTGACTTCCCGGACGAAAATTCGAAGAAGACTCCTGGCCGCGCACCGCAAGCTGCGCGAGTTCCGGATGATCGCTAGGGGAATGGCCTCGACGCATCATCCGTTGCTCGTCCACATCATCCCTATTCGGCGCTGCAATCTCGCCTGCACCTATTGCAACGAGTTTGACGATTTTTCCAAGCCCGTCCCGGTGGAGGAGATGTTCGACCGCATCGACCGCCTGGGGAAAATGGGAACCTCAATCGTCACAATCAGCGGCGGCGAACCTCTGTTACACCCCGAGCTCGATGCGATCATCGCCCGCATCCGCAAGAATGGAATCATCGCCGGTCTGATCACGAATGGCTATCTGCTAGTGGCGGACCGGATCGAGCGGCTGAACCGCGCGGGCCTGGAGTATCTCCAGATCAGCATCGACAACGTGCAGCCCGACGACGTGTCCAAGAAGAGCCTCAAAGTGCTCGATCAGAAGCTCCAGCTGCTGGCCGAGCATGCCGAGTTTCAGGTCAACATTAACTCGGTGCTGGGCAGCGGTGTTCGCAATCCCGAGGACGCATTGACGGTAGCCCACCGCGCGCTGAAGTTTGGATTCACCTCCACGGTCGGCATCCTCCACGACGGGAACGGTCAGCTGCAGCCGCTAGGCGTGCGCGAGACGGAAATCTTCGAAGAGATCATGTCATTGGGCAAGCGCTCGTTCACGCGGGTGAACAAGTTCCAGCACAATATCGCGGCCGGCCTGGAGAACAATTGGCGATGCCGCGCGGGATCCCGCTACCTGTATGTCTGCGAGGATGGCCTGGTTCACTATTGCTCGCAGCAGCGCGGCCATCCGGGCATCCCGCTTGCGGAATACACCGCCGAGCGGCGCGACCGCGAGTTCCTTACCAAAAAGGGCTGCGCGCCGCGTTGCACCGTTTCCTGCGTCCATCAGATCTCCGTGGTGGATTCGTGGCGGGCGCCCCAGAACATTGCCCAGAAAATCGATCCCGGACCTTCTCCCGCGCCCGGTCCGCTCGTTCAGCTTACCGGTTCCACGCGAGATTAGTTGCGGTCCACGAAGCCGTTCCCGGGTTCGCGCTAGAGTCGTTCACGATTTCTTCTTCGCAGAATTTGTAATCAGAGAGGCGGTTTGATGAATCCCGCTGTATGGCTGGCCATTGGGTTTCTAGCGGCTGGAGTGGTAGGCGCGATCGCCTGGTCCGCCAGCCGGCGCTCCGAAGCCCAGCTTTCCGCGGTCCGGCAGGAGATGCAGAGTTCTCTCGCCTCCCAGGGCCAGAACCTGACGGCGCAGCTCAATCATCTCGTCCAGGCGATGACCCAGCAGTTGGGCCAGGTGCGACAGGAGTTGCAGAGCGGCGTCGCATCCACGGGCCAGCTCGCCACCGAAGCGCAACGCGACGTGGCGCAGCGACTCCAATCCTCCACCGACGCTCTGATGCACATGAGCCAGAAAATCGGCGAAGTGCACCAGACGAGCCAGGATCTCTCCAAGGCGGCGCAGACGCTGCAGTCCGTCCTGGGCGGAGCCAAAACGCGCGGTACTCTCGGCGAGGTGACCCTCGATCGTTTGCTCGCCGATGCCCTCCCCCAGAGCGCTTACGCCACGCAGTACCGATTCGCTTCCACCGGGGCCATCGTCGACGCGATCGTCCGAAGCGGCGAACGAATTCTTTCGATCGACTCGAAATTTCCCCTCGAGGCGTATCGCCGGCTCGTGGAAACGGGCGACGACGCCCGGCGTGATTTTTCCCTGGCCGTACGCCGCCACGCGGACTCCATCGCGGAAAAATATATTCTGCCCGCGGAACGCACCTTCGAATACGCTCTCATGTTCGTACCCTCGGAAGGGGTGTACTACGAGCTCTTGATGACGCAGGACTCCAAGTACGGCCGGCTCGACGAGTATTGCCGCGAAAAGCGCGTCTTCCCGGTCTCGCCGAACACGTTTTACGCCTGCCTGAGCGCCATAGCCATCAGCCTGCAGGGGCAGAAGGTCGAAGAAAACGCGCGGCACCTACTGGCCGGCATGGCGGGATTGAAGAAGCAATTCGAATCGTTCGCCGACGTTTACGAAAAGCTCGGAACGCATCTTCGCAACGCCCAGGGTTGCTACGAACAGGCGGACAGCCGCCTCACGCGCGCGCGCAATGCACTCGAGCAAATGTCCCAGGGCGCGCTTCCCGCCGCCGAGACGGAAGCAAAGGCCCTCGAACCCAGCGCCAATTAAAACGTGCTTGGACGGCGCCTCCAGCGCTCCCTCGTTCTGAGTGACCTCCTCAATTTCAATGGGCTTCCCTGCGGAAAAGTCAGAGAGCGGCTCGTGCAGCGGCGAGAAGCGTGCGCAAATCGCCCTCAATCGTGTGAGATAGAATTTTGTCCAGGTCGCGCTGAGAAACATCGAGATTGCGCGGATTGTGCCCCGGTTCTTTGGCGACCCGCTCGGCCAGGTGCTTAATGTCGCGCTGCTCTCCCCCGTCCGCGAGAGCGGTAGCGGCCTCGAGGTAACGCCGGGCGGCGTCTTCATCCGGGGAGGGCTCCATTCGCGCGTCGAAGGAAAAATCCCCCGAGCGAATCGCCGCGACTTCAATGGCAGCGCAATTCTCCGCGCCGCCGCTCGTCAGCAGTTCCTGCAGGTCTCCCCTCGAAAAACGCAACACACCCGGCGTCTGGTTCGCGACAAGAATGCGCAGCGGCTGTTCCGATCCCTTCACCCTCACCATCAACTTTCCCTTTTGACCCGGCAATAGTGCGGGCTTCGGAAACTCGGGCGCGAGAGCCACAAGCGTGGTTTGCGCCGTCCACTGCCCGCTAGGCGTCTGAACCGAAATCTGCGCCGGTCCGGGAACAGCCTGCGAGTTTGCCATCACTGAGAGGCATTCCGGGGATGCAGCTATCACGAGCGATGGCTCTCCATTGAGCCTCACGTGGTTCGTGTCCGCCGCGCTCCGAAATCGGCTGCCGCAAATGACAAATGGCTCTCGCGTTGACGCGATGGCAGGCGCCCAAATCTCGTCCTTTGAGTTCGCGGGCAGATTGGCATCCACCAGCGCAGCAGCCGAGGATCCCGAGGCCTTCGCAATCAAAACGTTTCCGGCGGGCGCAGCAAACGAAGCCCGGCCACTCGCGTCCGTCGTTACGCGCTCACCGCCTCCGATTTCCACCGCTACATCCGAAGCCAATTTCCCGTCCACTCCCAGCACCGCCAGCGTAGCCGGCCTCCCCGCAACCACTCTTGACGGAAGCACGATCGTGACGGTCCACTTGTTCGACGGTGACGATTGCGGGCGAGTCGGTGGCGCAGGCGCAACGAGCAATCCGATTGTCAGAAGCAGCCCGCAGCGAAACCGGCGAAATCGCGGCGTCCGAGGGGAGAGCGGCAGAAAATGGAATCGGTGCGCAGGCATACATTCGATCGGAGCGAATCAGTATAACGGAAGCCCGTGCTTAGTGCAGCGGCGCAGCGTTACTCGTCGAGGCGGACCACGAACGTGACGAACTGCTCGCTGGCGCGAAGCTGCTCTGCCAGCGCCCGGGCCGCTGCTTCGCTCGGCAAGCGTCCCACACGCACGCGGTAGAATCGCCCATTGGGCAGGCTCACTGGAACAATCGTTACGGATGAGTACCTCTCGTCCAGCCTTGCCCGCAGACGATCCGCGTTGTCCTGCACCGCAAATGCGCCCACCTGCACGCCGAAAAATCCTTCCAGCGGGTTCGGCCCGGCGACCATTTCAAGCCTCACGGTTGCCGTCCCGGTCCCGATCATCCCAATCGACTCGGCGGCCGCCAGCGACAAATCGATAATGCGATTAGCCACGAAAGGCCCGCGATCGTTCACGCGCACTTCGGTCTGTCTGCCGTTCACCAGGTTCGTCACGCGCAGCATCGCGCCAAACGGAAGCGTGCGGTGCGCGGCGGTCATGTCGTGCATGTCGTAGATTTCGCCGTTGGAAGTCCGCCGTCCGTTGAAAGGTACGCCGTACCAGGAAGCGACCCCCTCTTCGACATAAAGACCGGGCGCGGCCGGTTGGCGTTCCACGGCGGGAGGCGGTCCGGAAGGAGCAGAGGGTGCGGGAGCGGGCGCAGGCGCGCCGGGAGCAGGATAAGGTTGCGGAGCCGGAATCTGCGCGGGAGCCTGCGTCTGATAAGTGTGGTGCGCGCAGCCCGCCGCGAAAATCACGCACAATGCCCAGGCGAACCGAAAACGCGGCAGCCGGGTCAGCCGCCGGCGGCGCGGGCCGCGCAAGGTTTCGGCAGCCTTCTCTGCGGATTCGAACCGGCTCAAGCGCTGTCCCTATCCATCTGTTTGCCGACGTTTTTCTGTATGATAGAAGCGAACATTATAGAACGAACGCATCTCGATTCTCGCAAGGATACTCATTGCCCCTTTCGCCGCGTCAGCGCATGAAACTGGACCGATTCCGGCAGAAAATGAAATCTTTATTCGCCGGCGGCCAGCCCGAACAGCCTCGCCCCAAGCTTTGCCCCGCATGCGGCACACTCGTAGGCGCCGGAGCCTCGCGCTGCCACCAGTGCGGCGCGAGCATGACGTTTTCTGTCGCCGCCGCGAGCCGCTCGCTCGGCAGCATCCTTCCCGCAACTTCGCCGGCCACCTACGGCATCCTGGGATTCAGCTGCATTCTCTATATCGCCAGCTTCCTGTGGACGATGCGCCTCAGCGGCCTTTCCCAGCCGGGCGGCGGAGCCTTCGGCATCCTCAACAGCCTCGGTGGAGTCGATGGCCAAGTGCTACAGAGGCTCGGGGCGTCGCTTCCGCTGGCGTACAACCTCCAACAGCCCTGGCGATTCGTAATGGCGGTATTTCTCCACGGCAGCCTTCTGCATATCGGCTTCAATATGTGGGTGTTGATGGATATCGGCCCGCAGATCGAGGAGCTATACGGCTCGGCCCGATATTTCTTCATTTACGTTATTTCCGGGATTGGCGGATATCTGCTCAGTAGCTACTTCGGCCATTTCAGCGTAGGTGGCTCAGGAGCCTTGCTCGGCCTGATTGGCGTGCTCCTTGCAATCACCACCGGGCGCCGCAGTGCCGGGATGAAAATGCTTCGCCAACAGATCATCCGCTGGCTGATCTACATATTGATCTGGGGTTTGTTGTTTCCAGGCATCGATAACTTTGCCCACCTGGGCGGTCTGATCACAGGATTCCTCCTCGGCAGGCTCATGATAGACCGTCCGCCGCTGTCCCCCGAAGAGCGCAAGCGCGCTTACCTGCTAGGCTGGTCCGCCGCACTCATCGTCGCGCTGAGCTTTGCAATGACGGTCTACGCGAACCTGCACCCCGCGTTGAACGGCTCCTAGTTAGCTTCCAACTCTCCAATCGCTTTCAGCCCTTATTGATCATAAAAGTTGACATCTGGCCAAAGAACGACCGCAACAGTTGTTCCGCCTCAGGCGGGAGCGCGGCTTCGGCGAACGCTTTGTCCATCAATTGCATCCAGCGGTCGCGCGCGGCTTGATCGATGATGAACGGAAGGTGCCGAGCGCGCAAACGGGGATGCCCGCGCTCAACGATATACTTCTCGGGGCCTCCAAACCGATAAATCAGGAAGTCGCGAAGCCGTTGCTCGGCCCCGGCAATGTCCTCCTTGGGATACATGGCGCTCAGAATGTCGTCGCCCGGCACCTGTCGGTAAAAAGCCGCCGTCAGTCGCGCAAAACCATCTTCGCCAATGAGCGCGAATATATTCGTTTCTTCCATGAGGATTCCTCCCCAGTTTAGCACCCGTGACACGAAAGAAACCGGTGTTCGCCCCCGAGCATTTCGATCAAATACGCTGGCCCGTCACGATATAATGGGTAAGCTCCTATACAACTGATCCGCCACCCGAAGGAAATAACCGGGTGCGGTTTCACCGGCGCAAGCGCGCGCTTGACACGGAGAAATGAACGACATATCGTCTTGCGCGCACACGTGGAGGGGGACAGGGGTTCGCTGAGCCAGCAGTGCCAGCAGTGCCGGATGTGCCTGCCAGGTAACGTGTTTGAACCAGGCCCGCTGGATCCAAAAGGTTGTGATGCGCCTGCAGGGTTGCCGAACAGAACCGCTTCATTCGATTCATAGTGCGATTCATAGCGCCATTCATAGCGAGGATTAGCAAATGCAAACGCTCTACGCCATTTGTCACTGGCTTGAAAACACCGGAATGGGTTCGACGATCCGCGAATCGCTGTGGCTTTTCCCGGTCATTGAGACGATTCACATTTTCGGCATCATCTGCCTGGTAGGTTCCACCTCCATTCTCGACCTCCGCTTGATGGGGCTAACCTTCAAACAGGACACCGTCTCCACATTAGCCGAGCGCTTTCTGCCCTGGACGTGGGCCGGCTTCGTCATTCAGGTGGTAACGGGCGTTCTCTTGTTCTCTTCCGAAGCGACGAAGATGTACGACAACCGGGCCTTTCAAATCAAGATGCTGCTCATCGTCCTGGCCGGCGTGAATGCCTCTGTGTTCCACGCCCTGGCTTATAAGAGCGTGGGCAAGTGGGAGAATGATCCTGTCGCGCCATTCGCCGCGCGGTTCGCCGGCACGTTTTCGATTCTGCTGTGGTTTGCCATAGTAGCCGCGGGACGCTGGATCGCCTACGTCTAGCCCAACCGAAGCCGCGCGGAACGCCTTCTAGGATCGCCAGCGAAGCGTAACCACGCCCGGAACCGGATGGCGCATCGCTTCACCCGTTCGCTTGGATTCCAGATGCGCCGCCTTCAGCTCGAAGTACCACCGCGCCTGCCGGTCGGCGTCGTCGACCAGCATCATGCGCTCCTCGTATTGCAATCCTAGCGACTGCTTCTTGATCACTTCGGTGTCCTGGTTGATGAACCGGGGCCCCAGCACGTGAATGATCAGCGGAACGATGGGCACCCAGGGAAGAATGTTCCACGCGGCGCAGAAATCCAGCCGGCAAAGCTCCGCGCGGACCGGCGTCACCGTGGTCCGGCTGGAGAGCCAGTAGCGCCCCGCGCGGATCTGCTCGAAGCGCTGGTTCGGCAGCACGAAATCGATCATCGTGGTAGCCGGCTCGCCGGTAATGAGCTTCAGAATCTTATAGGGCGCGCTATTGGACGAGGGCGAATGCGCGCTCATGCGAAAGCCGTTGGGTATCGGCTCGAACTGCTTGGCTTTGTCGCGGATGCTGTGCCGGCTGCGCCACCACCAGGCTTGGTGAACGAACGGTCCATGCGCCGGGTCCATCAAGCCGATGATCGCCTGGTCCACGTTGCACGGCAGGTCTGCCCAAAGGTGGGCTATCTGATACTTCGGGCTGAACGTGGGCAGTTCAGGCGCAGGTGGCGGAGCCTCCGCGAGAGCCCGTCCCTCGGGATTGCTCATGAACACCCATATGTAGCCGTCGCGCTCCTCGCAGGGAAAGCTGCCCGCGTAGATTCGCTCACATTTCAGCTTGGAGTCGGCCGCGAGGGACGGGATCATCCTGCACTGGCCCGTGTGCGCGTCGAATTTCCACCCGTGATACGCGCATTCCACCGACGCGCCGTCGAACTCCCCAAACGAAAGCGGAAACGCCCGGTGCGGGCAAATATCGCGAAGGGCGAAGGGCTTTCCCGCGGAGTCCCGTCCCAGCGCCAGCGGCACGTCGAGCAGCATAGCCCGCGCAAGCTTGCGCCCGCGCAGTTGGTCGCTGCGCAACGCCGGATACCAGAATTCCCAGAGCATTTCGCTAGCATGGCTGCTGGATTGGGAAGGAGAGGCTTCGCTCATCACGCGCGCTTATCGTAGTACATCCGGGGCGGGCCAGTATGCGAAAATTTCGCAGGGCGAATGAAGAATCAGTTCCGGACATTCCCCCATTTGCGTCATCGCGCGAAGCAAGATTGGCGAAAGCGGACCCTAGAACTTTCGTACCAGAACGAATTGAACCGAACGGCCTATCGACCGCCTTCGACCCTCCCGGCATAATCGCTTTGGATTTGGAGCTGGCTCGGCACCCCGGCAGAGAACCAGGAAAGAAAGCTCCTGGGTCTGTGCCGGGGCGCCCGGAGACGGCCTCCAGTCCCTCCTAACACCCCCAATGCCCCAAGCGGCCGGTTCCCCCGCCGGCCGCTTCTCCTTCTGGCACACATCTCCACGCGCTTCTCCGTAAGAAGGCCATTCCTGGTTGTCTTTGGGATTACCCGCCGAAACTGAGCCTCGGGACGGCTAAACGCTCAGCGCTGCCGCCCCATCGGGCGATAGGTGGCCAGGGTTCGAGGTCGCGGCCGGAACCGCGGCGCGATGGGCGGAGGCACCACCTGAAGGGTTGCGCCGCAGTTACCGCAGCACTCCTGCGGCTGATCGTGGACGCGCAGCCAGTGTCCGCGCGAGGGGCATCCGGGATTCAAACACTGCACAGTGGAGCCGGGCAGATATGCCATCGCGCCTCTTTTTATCGAGAAGGTGGCGGCTGGCGGCGAGCAGGAACCGCGAGCCGGGAAAAACGGGACCGGGAATCCCAAAACCCGAGGGGATTGTGCCCGGCGCAGCCTAGTGTGTCAAGAAAAATATATACAATTAGTAGGGGTACGTTTTCTGCCCGGAAAATGCGAGCAACAGAGGAAAAAGCAGCGGTCCGAACCGGCCCCGCGAACCTGCTGTGAAAAGCTACTGTGAATTGTCCTTGGTTTCGCTGCTGGGCGCCGGGCTTGCCGCGTTCAGCTTCGCCTGCAAGTCGGCAATCTTCTGTTGCGCCGCAATCATCTCTTGCTGCTTTGCATCGATTTGATCCTGTTCGTCCTGCAGGCTCGCCGCGCCGGCCTTGTCCGCGGCGTAGTTGGGCTTCCCGTAAAACATCTGCTGGTCCAGGGTGTACTTGCGCTGGAGGATGTCGAGATCGTTCTGCTGCGTCTGAAGCTGTTCTTTTGCCGCGGCCAGATCGCTCTCGATGGCGGATTTCTGCGCGGCTGCCGCCGGAGCGGTCTTCTTTTCGTCGCCAGAAGCCGCGGTTTTCGGGGCATTCGCGGAAGAATCGGCGGAAGTAGGTTGGCTTTCGGGAGAGGCTTGTCCGATCACGCTCAAGCCGTCGGGATTCTTCGGAATATTATCGTTGTTCCAGACCTTCGTCGCTTTGGCTTGCTGCTGCTTTTGCTCGCGGGCGCGGCGCGCGGCCTCCGCGACAGGGTCTTGCGGCTTGGTGGTCTGCTGCCCGGCCATAGCGGCACGCGCTGGAGTAAGCAGCAGGATCAGCAGTCCCCAATGTGCGTATTTCATGGCAATTCCCCCAGTTCGGCGCGCCTGCCAATCTTCATACTAATCACCTCGGCGCGCGAATGGCAAATACCCTGCAGGAAGGCCGCTAAAAAGGCACCCTGTACGAACCGGCAGGCCTGCATGAAGAGTCGAACGTCAGGGAGGCTCGGTGGACTCAGCAGTCAGGAGTGTCGGCAGCGTCATTCGGGTTTGTAGCTGATACCCCTCACGTTATGCCAGAATCAAATTGGGGCGGGATTCGAGCCCCAAGAGGTCTACGCCGGAACTATGATTCAAAAATGGTTGCTCTTTGCTCTTCTGGCGCTGGCGCTCCACCCTCGTCAAGCCTTCGCGGCGAGATCACCGTCGCAATCGCCTGCTCCTTCACAGATAGCCCAGGAACGAACGCCAGCGGCAGCGCCGCCCACCCACGGCGCAAGTACGCGCCCGATTGAGGAGCAGGAGAAGGTAACCGCCTACACCCTCCCTCCCGATCTTTATCAGAAGGCCAAGACACTCGGGCGGATTCATTTCCTCACGAATTTAGTTAACTTCGTATACGGTCTGTTAGTTTTCTGGCTAATCCTGGAGCTGCATCTCGCTCCGAAGTTCCGTGGCTGGGCGCAAAGCCTCGCCTCGAACCGCTTC
>CAZRKW010000019.1:0-29394 GCA_964600355.1 uncultured Acidobacteriaceae bacterium | reverse complement strand
TCGAAAACAACATGGACATCGCCGTGCAGCGCTTCACGCCCTGGCTCGACGAAACGGCGCTACTCCGGGCCAAGTCCGGCGTAAACGGAAGGCTCGTCTTCGATCCTGTGCTGACCGGAACGGCCAATATCTCCCAAGCCTCCCTGCCGATCAACAATCCGTTCCTGGCGGGTGTGCCCTCTGTTTCGTCCACTACGGCGGTTGTGGCTCCAGTAGCCTCGAACCTGATCAGCCACAATGGCGTCGCCAACTTCAATTACACGCAGGGGTTCGCCACCGGCACGCAGCTTCAGGTCAATTTCGACAACACACGGTCGTCGATCAATTTTTCCGGATATCTCTTCAATCCTTACGTGCAATCCTCGCTGACGGTTCAGGTGACGCAGCCTCTGCTCAACGGCTTCGGCCGCCTCGCGAACACCCGGTACATTCTGGAAGCGCGAAACACCGTAAAAGTGGGCGAATCGCAATTCGCGCAGCAGGTGATCAGCAGCGTCACGCAGGTGGCGAATGATTACTGGGAACTTGTCTACGCGCGTGAGAACGTGAAAGTGGAGCAGGCCACCGTGGCGGTGGACCAGACGCTCTATGAGAACAATAAGACGCAGCTCGCTATCGGCACCATGGCACCGCTCGATGTGATCACCGCCGAATCGCAGCTTGCTTCCGACCAGCAAGCCCTGGTGCAGGCGCAAACCACGCAACTCCAGGACGAGACGACCCTGCTCGTCGCGATCACTAAGGATCCTCTCGCGATGTCTCTTTCCGGCGTCGAGATCATTCCCACCACTCCTATCCCGACGCCGGACGTTGTCGAGACCATCCCGCTGCAAACCGCCGTGCAGGAGGCCTGGCAGAAACGGCCGGAGCTGCAACAGGCCGCGCTCAATCTGAAAAACGCGGGGATCGAAGTGAAGGCTACGTCGAATGCCCTGCTGCCCTCGGTGAATGTGTTCGGGTTGTACGAGCAGATTGGACTGGCGGGATTATCCACCTCTACCATCTCGACTGCCACCGGCTTTGCAGCGGTGCCCACCGAACCCGTGCTCTTTGCCAACGGCACGCAGGCGACCATTGGCAATCCGGCCTTACCCGTTTTTGTGGGCGCGCAAACCTTCAGTACGGCAACCACAACCGCGCGCGGCGGGCTCGGCGATGCGTGGAGCAGCATGATCCACAACAATTACCCCACGTACGAAGCGGGCATCAATCTCACCCTTCCGATCCGCAACCGCGCGGCGCAGGCCGACAACGCCCAAGCCTCGCTCGCGCAGCGCCAGCAGGAAGTGCTGTACCGGCAACAGCAAAACAGCATCGTGCTCAACGTCCGCCAGGCTTTGATTGCCCTGGTGCAGGGCCGCGCGGCGGTTAGGGCCGCCATCGAAGCTGAAGAGTTCGCCAGGCAGACGCTTGACGACGAGCAAAAGAAATACCAGATCGGCGCCTCGACCAGCTATAACGTGGTGCTGCGCACGCGGGACCTCACCGCGGCCGAAGCCACGCTTTTGCGCGACAGAATCAACCTTGTGGAAGCGGAAGTGAACTTCAACCAAGCGATGGGCCGTACCCTGGACGTAAATCAGATCACCATCGCCGATGCGCGCGCCGGCAGAATCCCCCGCACGCCGAACATTCCGGGGGCAACAGACACCGACGGCGTTCGCGGCAGGTAACCGCGTCCCAGTGTTGATTTCTCTCTATGACGCTTCGGCACATTCTCTGGCGCCTGCGCGAAGAGTTCTACCCCGAGAAGCACCCGTACGATCTTTTGATGGGGTGCGACAGCTCGGGCATGATTCACCGGCGATGGCTTGGTTGGGAAGCAACCGATTATCAGGCGGTTGATCCTGACGTTTTCCGGGCCACGGTGGCGCACATCGCCGGCCAGCCTGGCGGAGACCTTTCCCGGTTTACGTTCGTCGATCTCGGTTGCTGGAAGGGCCGCGCGCTTCTGCTCGTAGAGGAGTAGGATTCAAGAATATCGTCGGCGGGACTTCGCCAAATCGCTCGTCGAGATCGCTTGCTTGTGAACATCGATGCCGATATACTTAAACTGTCCATCTGGGCGCTTCTTCCCCATTGTAGGTTTGAGGCGAACATCAAAACCTACTCCAACGTGTGGTCTTTTTGTGATGGTAGAATACGGCACGTTACTGGAGACTTCTGGCTGGCTTTCCATGTAAACTTTGATCTGATGCTACACAAGGAATAAGATGATGAGCGAAGACAGCAGAAAGCCAATCGACGACAAGAAAAAGCCGGAAGAGCTGTCAGAGAAAGATCTGAGCAAAGTCAGCGGCGGCATACTCAATATTGGCGGGATTAAGGGCGAATCACAGGACGACAACCATAAAGGTTCTATTGAGATCTAGTTCTTTCGACCAGCCGTGCCGCGTTTTAGTCCGCTTGGTGTGGTGACACCGGATCGCAGTCAAAACCGGTTAAATAAATAACTCCGCTTCTCACCTCAGCTGAATTTGGTACCTTTATGGCCTCCAACGAAGGAACCAGTGGCGCGCCCCTTCTTCGTGTTGAGTCCTAGTCAACACTGAATTGTCCCTCCCGCACGCAGTGAAGTGAATCGGGTTTCAGTGTCTGCATACTCCCCTCAACGTACATGCGGGGTGCCGAGAACACGAAAGATCCCCGCGAAGAGCCTCAAGGCTCACAAAACGACACACCCAGGACTGAAGTCGCGCGCTCAACCCAATTTTTCCGCAGCCTACTAGCGCTACGGAGTTCCGACGTAAACGGATACAAAAGTGGATTGGAGAACACAAGACCGGCGATGCAGTCGAGGTTCACGGGTTTGTCGCCAAGCTAGAATTTATTTGAACAAGTTGTGGTTTGGCGGGGACGGCTTCGCGGTTGTTGTTGTCCCCGTGCGCACAATTTCCATCCGCAACTGCGCCAAGGGCCTCCGGCCGGGCCGACATTCCCCCGAGGGGACAACTTAATACCTTCGGATCGAGAGTTTCCAAACCGCGAAGCCAGGGAGCGAGACGGCCAGGGATCAATTGAATTGTTCCGTCCGGCTGCAGTGTACCGACCTTATTCCTTTCGTCATACAAAGCTAAAGTGCACTTGGCCACGTCGCCATTTGGGCGGATGACCAGCGCATTCGATCGAGAGGCATAGCAGACGTAACCGTCGATTCGGGACAGATTCTGCGGCGATGAAACATTTTCACCGAACAAGGCTGTCAAGAACGTCGTAATTGCTTGCTCCTGTTTGTCCTTGGACAAGAGCTGGATCGCGGCGTCGTTTACGCCGCCCCAGCGACCGATTGGCATGACGGCTACGGAAAACCTGGAATCCGTTAAGAACTGAGTCTTTATGTCGTCGAGGAGTGGAAGCAGAGACTGAACTGTGTCGGCCGAAAAGTGAACGCGGAGCAACACGGAGACAGGCAGAGAACTGTTGCGAATTGCGAGGAGATTCGCCCAAATTCGCTCGTAGGTCCCGCGACCATCGGCCCGGAGCCGGGTCTCGTTGTGGACCTCACGGGGACCATCCAAGGAAATCTGATACTCGCGGACTCCACATTCTGCTAAGGCACTTGCGGTTTCGTAGTCGAGGAAATATCCATTTGTTGTCATACCCCCTCGATACCCCAATCGTACATGCTGCGAAGCCAAATCGGCCGCAAAGGCGGAGACGTCGAGGACAATGTTCTTGGCCAGCAAAGGCTCCCCACCGAACCACGAAACGGTGAGAGTCTCTAAATCTCCAACGCGCTGTCTCAACAGGCGCTTGATGGCGGAAACGATCTCTGGTTTCATTCGCCCGACGCGATAGTCTTCATAACAATAGGTGCAGCGGAAATTACATTGTTCCGTCGGCAGGATGGCAATCTGAAAGTGCTTATTTGACGCTTCACCGATCTGGGCCAGGTGCTCGCTCGTCCAGCCGTTGACAACAGTTCTTCCGAAGGCGTCGAGGGTCACTCGATCTGTAAGGGGCGCGCGCCGTTCTCGGCTGTCTGACATTTTTGGCAATGCATGTTTTTCCGACACGGCAGCTTCAAGCATAATTCTCCATTTCCAGATAGGCCTTTGCCTCAAGGCGAGCATCAGAACTGTAGAGGATTTTTAGGTGGCTAATTTCCCTTACGAGAGCTCCAGAGTTTAGGAATGGGTTGCTCCACGGCGAGTCTCCCTTAGGGTCGAGCGGTGCTGCCGGTGTGGTTCGTTCGCGGGTGTATCCAGGCCAGCTCAACAGAGCATCCTTTTTTCCGGAAATGCACAAATTCAGGTCAACTAGGCGATCCAAAAGCAGGCTCCATCGACGTTCATGTTTTGGTTGCCGAGATAAATAACATTCGAATCCGATCCGAGGCATGACCCTCTCCCGAATATCGAAGCTGAGGGATATGAAGTCTGTTAGCGTCGATAGCTCCGACAGCAAAAACTCAAGCGGCTCTTGCGAACCCGACCAGCCGATACGTCGCAGATAGTCGAGTATTCGATCGGCGGCTAAATTGCTGATGAGCCGCACAGAGTCCTGCGCACGAGAAAGCATTAGTCCAAGATATGCTATGTAAGCTCGCGTAGGCAGACAGTCAAGGCAATGCGCGAGATAGGATGCGAAGGACGCGGGCAGTCGCCCGTTTAATATTTTGGAAGTGATGCCAAATAGGTTGTGCTGGTTGGATACCTCGCTATTTAGGGAGAAAAAAATTGAAGGCACGGATATCGACGAAGACGGATCTTGAATGTCAAATTCAAGTCCGACATGTCCGACCTGTTCGGGCAGCAAGGAGTGTTCAGCGAGCCATTCATAATACGCCTCGAGGCAAGCTTTCCATTCCTCCGGTGCCGGGTGCTGCTTTGAAGATTGCGGCTCCGACGCCTGGGACAATCGCACCGCAAAATCAACCTGTGGTTGATTGGTGCCTAGACGACATTCGAGAAAAGCAGCCGAAAAAGAAGGCAGAGTTCTAGCAAAGGCACTGATAGAAGAAAAGGTGCGAGGACACACCAAACGAGAATCGAGATGAGGGCCAAAGCCGTCAAGGCAGTAGTTTAGAGGATATAGCATCCACAGGTTCCCGTTACAGTGGATCTATTGAGCTTCA
This sequence comes from uncultured Acidobacteriaceae bacterium, assembly GCA_964600355.1. Lineage (GTDB taxonomy): Bacteria > Acidobacteriota > Terriglobia > Acidiferrales > UBA7541 > Palsa-295. The sequence continues at coordinate 24,317 of CAZRKW010000019.1, read as the reverse complement.
GTATTGCCGCTGGTGGCGCCGCAGGAGCAATTGTCGTAAAATGCCGCGGACTTCGCCCGCCCTCCCACAATAGCTTCCAGTTGCTCATCGCTGAGTTTTTTTTCGGAACTCGAGCCCTTGACTTCCTTGATGTACTCCTCGACTTCCAGTTTGGTGAACTTGTAGCCCCTTTCTTGACCTAACTCCAGCGCCAGCGAAACCAAGCTCGAGTCATTCGTTGCCTGCCGGAGGCGCTTTTGTAAGGCTGGATCTCCCATTATTTCTTGATGGAACCGCTGCATTTCTACCTTAGACATGTCGTAGCTCCCCTATCCGGCACTGCCCAAATCAGGTCACGCCGGAAGTGTTCGTAATCATATCTTGTTTTGCAAAATAGTTTGGCAAACGTCCTAACCGACACTTTGACGTTTTATTTATTCACTTCCGTCGCATGGATCGCCATTTCTAACGATCCGGGTCACACGACCGCCGACAACTTCATCGAGTGTTTCGGTCGGCAGCGATCCATCGGCCTCCCCAGACTTCTTCACTTGCTCGTCTTCTTGCGTCTCACGTAGGTTCTTGTTTTTCTCATCCATTGTTTTCTTCCTTCTTTCAATAGTAAGCTCCTACATCTCCATCCTGAAAATCCACTAGAATTCTACGAATTTTGGAGACGCTCGCACTGAGTGTGGGGAGGAGGCGACATGCTCACGGCTGTGGCGTCGCAAACAGGTCCGTCACGACTGAATCCTCTAGTGCCTCAACCGAGTGCGGCGCATTCGGTTGAATCGCCACTACCTCACCGCTTTTTAAGATGCGTTCTTCGCCAGAGACGACAAATCGGAGTTTCCCGCGCTCGATCATGCAGATCTGATCGTCCGGGTGCTGGTGGAGTTGCGTCACGGCACCTTTCGAGAGCCGCCTACGTATGACGGTCATGGTCTCGCTGAAGATCAGCTGGCGAGATGCTAGCGAGTTAACTTGTTCTTCAGGAACCTGACTCCAGTTGTAGACGTTCATCGCATCGCGTCTAGTGTTGGCAGTTCGACGGAGCTGTGAACACGTACTGACTGTGCCAACGAGTGGGCACACCAGCCCCGGGGTTTTGCGGTCCCCCAAAGGATTCGAGGCACTAGCAGCTGTTGCATGATCTTATCGCTGCGTAAATTCGCCTCCCTCACATGGATCGCCGCCAGCGCGCACAATTGTGCGTCCGCCCGCGACCTTATTGAGTTTCTCGGGCGACAGTGATCCGTCGGTTTCCGGGGAATTTTTGGGTTGTCCGTCTTCCGGCTTCGTCTTGCTTTCTTCCATAACTTTTGCTCCTATTTTAATTAGAGAGAGTTGTTACGACGGCAGGTCGTTCTCGGTCAAGGTGTTGTCGAGCGTATCGCCCTGCGCGATCGACCCGGTGGGCGCGTGGAGCTTCGGGCCAGTGTAATTCGGCATCTTCGTCACGATGGAGATCGAATTTCCACCCTGGACGCTCTCGAGTTGATCGTCAGTGAGCTCGCCCACCGATGGTTTTTTGTCTTTCAGATCAGACATGGCATTTCTCCTTTCGAAAATGTGCACTTCGCTACGGTTTCTAGCTGTACCCAAACACTCGTGAAATAGATCCAAAACGACTGTTCAGAGATGCCGATACTAGGTCTACCAACTTGGACTCGTGCACAGCCGAATAGAATCGGCAGATAGTTGCTTATACATCCGCACATTCTCTCAGTCAAGAAAACAATTCGGCACAGAAGGTGGTTCGCTCTAAGCGCACCAGAGTAGCCCAACCTGAATACAGGAGGTTCTACTTCGAATGCTCGGGAAGGCCTAGCTTTTGATAGCACTCTCGACTGCTAGTACTTCACCCCGGCGGGATAGAGACATTATTGATTTTACCGTCGGTTATTTCAGGGGTACACTACGACACTAGGAGGGCGCCAAAATGAGCGATGAAGCAAAAAAACAGGGGCAACGTCCAGATCAAGCCGGCGACGCAGAGATATCGGCCGAGGACCTAAAGCAGGTCGTGGGCGGTACGGGGAATGTCACGATGAATGAGAGTGTCAAGTTGAATGAGGCCAAGGGGAGAACAACGAACCATGCACTGGACGGCTATATTAAGGGATAGCTGGTCCACTTCTGCCCACTTCGTGGCAAAGCAGCAGTTTCTTCCTCGTGCTTTTCGGAGGGCGATTGACTACCGATTGAGTCCTCCTCGGAGCGTCGAGAGACTTGGCTCCAGTGCGGCGACACTGTTATCGGCGCCGGCACAGGATCGTATTCCAACAATTCCGAGCCAAGCTTGCAAATGAACCAGGGGTCACGACCGCGACGGGCGAGGGGTTGACCTTTATGGGGAATGCTGATAAAAGAATTACGAATCCTATTGGGCTAATGAATAAGGCCTGACGATTCGAGGAGTCTATTATGCCAACTGAAGATCCAGAGAAACTTGATGTTTCAAAGCAGTCGACCACGACCGAGAATGCGACTTCACCACAGCTGAGCGACGACGACCTCAAGTCGGTGTCGGGCGGTCTTAACTCGAGGGTCGGTACAACGCTTCCTTCATCTGTTTGCATCAGCGAACTCTAGACGTGACCGGGTGCTCTGAGCCCGAACTTGTCCCAAGTTTTTTGTTTCAATGATTAGGTGCCTCCTTACCTTCCTCGTCGGCACAGCTGGATTATTGCGCCTTTTCGGCTAGACCGAGAAGGTGCCGCTCGCGATACCAGCACCAGGTGGTATGACATCAATGCCCACCGTAACCTTCGCGGGCCATACACGGCAGCCGGCGAGCTTGTCCGCAGACTGATAGTTCCTGCCTCCGCATCAGCACCCGATCTCGTTCTCAGGCATCAACTGACGCTATTGGTTGTCGCGCCTGAATTGCGAGTCTCTATTCCACTGTCGGACGAAATAACTAAGTTGCTAACCTTTTCTCGGGAAGGATCTCCGCATTCCTGGACCCTCCGATTGGCCAATGGATTGACGGATTTTCTCTTGAGCTACGCTGCACGGATGTACCCATCGCGTTTTTCCATATCGTTTGAAAACACCGACCTAGCAGATCCCCTCGACCGGGAGTTCATAGCCGTATTACTGCGTCGTGCCGATCCCGACCGATTGACGGTGAGAGTATGCAGCTCTTCTGACCAAGTGGATGATCCACTGCAATCCTCCCTTAAGACCTATGCTTTGAAGACGTACCTGGAGCCTTCGGCGCCCGCTGCTGTTGCGTCGCTCCCCGAAGCTTGGCGCATTTGGCTCCGCCAGAGTGCAGCTGGCTGGGCTGGTGAATGGATTACGCTGTGCGAGCTCTCAAAATATCGGGAACTGTCAGTGATCCCGCCGCCCGCCTCCAACCTGGAGCAGTTTCTACGCGATGTTGGCTCAAGTATGTCGCCTGCCGAGCGGCGGGGGCTTACGAGACAATATGTGGAGTCTGACTGCGCGTCGGATAGTCTGATCCTGAAGCACGCCTATGAAGGCGTCCCGGTAGGGGAGCGGAGGGCGCTTCACCGGGCCCGCGCCGCGGCGCTCGAAGGGCTGAACCAGAGCTCCCTTTCGCTCGGTGCGATCCCGCTTCATCATGAGCAAGCGGCTGATGATGTAGCGCCGCTGCTGGCAGCATCGAAGCGCTGCATGCACCTCGCGTATTACGATGCCGCGCTTGACTGGGCGCGCCGCGGCCTGCAAATGATCGCCGCGGCGGATCGTGGCAAGACCTACTGCGAACTCACCCGCAACGTTCTGTTTTCACATTTGCTCATGGGCCACCTCGATGAAGTGGAGATTATCTGCGCGGAAAACCTAGCGATGAGTGGAGACCCGGCGCTGCTCGCCCATACCACGTATGCCAAAGCGATCCTGGCTGCACGGTTGTATGACCCGTCGCGACGTGACTACGAGGCTGCTAGGGCTTGGGTTGAGAAATCGCTGTTATTTACCGAAATGCTGCCGTCTTCTGAAACCAGAGCTGTGAATATCGCGTTCTTGGGCAATACGTTGGCGCTAGTGGAAATGCGTACGGGACGGTTTGCGGCCGCGCATGAAAGGTTGTCTGAGGCCTTGGACTATATGGCAAAGGAAGCGCCTAGCAGGTATGAAGCCGAGAGCGCTATCCTTCTCCACAACCGTGCCCGACTTCATATCGCCCTAAGGCAGGTAGCTGAAGCGATAAGCGACCTGACGACTCTTCTCGGACATCAGCCAGGTAATACTGAAGCATACTTCGACCGTGGCGTTCTTCATCAATTGTCCGGGAATTACGAAGACGCCTTGCAGGACTACGATGCGGCAATCAGGTGGAGCCCACCCTACCCGGAGGCCTATTTCAATCGGGCTCAGACTCTGGTTTCCTTGGGGCGGCAGGACGAAGCGCTCCTCGACTATGGATATGTTCTGACCCTGGCCCCGGGTCATCTCGAGGCCCTTATCAATCGAGCGTGCCTGCACTATGATCGGGGGAATTTCGATGCTTCACGGACCGAAGTTGAAACCGCGCTGCGCATCAGTCCCACACATTCGAAGCTACTCTGCTTGCGCGGTCTGCTAGAGCTGAAAAATGGGCATCTCGATCCAGCATACGAGAGCTTCAGCCAATCGATCGCAGCAGATCCTTCGCTGGCGGACGCGTGGGCGAACCGAGCGACGGTTCTCTTCAAGCGAGGCGATCTAGATGCTTCGTCGCGCGACTTAACACGAGCATTGAGCCTCCGCGAAGATCCAGCCGCATTTTACAATCGAGGGAGGGTTCTCGAGGCACAGGAAAGGTGGGCCGGTGCCGCCGAAGATTATTCGCGCGCTCTTAAGCTTGCAACCGGTGACGTGCAGTATATCCTTCACCATCTTAAACGATGCCAGCAAGCGAGCGGACTCGTCTAGCGCTTCGTGATGACCTGGTGTGTTGGGCCGAAGCCGGGGATTATTTGCTAGACGTGGCGAGAAGAGCGTGTCTTTCTGAAGGCAGACGCTCTTTCCAACTGAGCTACGGGCGCTCTCTCCCTAATTTCTCACATAACAGATACTTACGCCATAACCTGCTGTGCTTGTTCAGTGCTCGTTTTCGGTACATTCGGTACAACTGGGGCTAGAATCGAGTCGGGCAACTCGAACCCAACGCCGATCCTGTTCGCAATTTCCTTGCGGAACTTCACGTTTTTCTTGAGCATCGAATAATCATCCCCAACCGTCCGGGTTGGCGTGACCGAGCCAGAATCGCTCGATGTCTGCGGGGACCGCATTCTCGCGGAGCCATGTCAATCGGAATCGGCGGAAGATGTGGTTGCCCCCGACCGGAAGCCCCTTCTTCTTCAGCAAGGGGTGAATGACACGGTTGCAATGTTCGATGGGTTGAGTGGCTTGCCCATACGATTTGGGAAAACCAAACCGGCAGTTCGGCCGGCCAGGAACTCCCTTAGAAGGGCAGCCACCTCCGCCGAGATGTCGACGAACCGCGCGGAGTTCGGAGTCTTGAGTTCCTGGGATAGCCTCGTGCCTCTCGCCTGCTGGATAATACGCACCGTTGTGAAGTCGTCCAGCCGAAAGGAGTTCCTCGCCCGAGGGGCAATTAGACGACAGCCTTCTTTGCTTGCGCTTTGACCTTTGCCCATCGCTTCTTGGCAGCTTTTGAAATCTTCGCTCTGCCTGCGGCTGACAGCACACGCTTCCCGGCACGAGTGAGGTCCCGGTTTGCCGACTTACCCAGAGCCTTGGCTGCCGCTTGCAAGCCGATTAAATCATCGTGGAGTTTAGTTAGCTGCTTTTTAACCTTTTTCTCTTCGCGTCTAATCGCTGCCAAAATGCTCATGGAAACCTCCAGAAGCAATCTAACCTGAGAGACCCAATTACATCAAATCCTGCACTTTCTGCATCCACTTTGTTAGCTACAGGTGCAATATGCATTGGGAATTCACATCCGGAAACCGTTACGCCCTTGCCTGTGGCAATATTCCAAGTGCCACGACGGAGGAATCATGAACCTGAACAACTCGGTCGCGTTGGTCACCGGCGGCAGCAGCGGCATCGGCTTCGCCATCGCGCAAAGTCTCGCGGCCAGCGGCTCGCGAGTGGCCATCTCCGGCCGCAACGAGAAGCGCCTGAAGGAAGCAGCGGCCGAATTAGGTGTTCACGCAATTGACGCTCGATCATCTCCATCGACGCGAAGAGCATTCGGCGATTGTTGATCTGGTCGGAAAGGGTGGCCACATCCGGACGGTGCCGGTTCCCGATTGGGTGAAGCAGGCCGTCGATGACTGGCTATTCGCGGTTCGCGTCAAGGAGGGAAGAATTTTTCGTCGGGTCTGTCGAACCGGGATGGTATGGGGTACGGACATGACCGAAAAGGTCGTGTGGCACGTTGTAAAGGAATATGCCGGAATGATGGGTATTTCCAAGCTTGCGCCTCATGACTTGCGACGATCCTGCGCTCGGCTTTGCCACCAGCGCCGGTGGCGAGCTGGAGCAGATTCAGTTCCTGCTCGGGCACGTTTCGGCGCAGACGAGGACTATCTAGGCTGTAAACAGCGATTCCGAGAGGCCGTGAATGACGTGATTGGAATCGAGCCTAGCCCCTAAGCGGAGCCGGGTGGCCTCGTCGAAGAGGAGAGATACTAGCCCGGTATCTGTCCGGTAATCCGGCTACACAGGAGTTTAGTCCTGCTGAGGGCGCTGTTTGGGTGAGTGTGCTCCGTTTATGCCTTCACTGTAGGCGCTCAGTGCTCGCACCTTCTGCCCTGAATTGATTTCTTGACCGATAGAACCCTTCGGATATACAACACTAGATGTGCTTTCCTGCGCAACGCAAAAGTCTCAGTTCGTAAACGAATGCAGTTGTCTCCAAACATTATGGGGGAATCCGCTTTACCAGGCTTTGCGTACAGATAGCGACAGTAAGGAAACCTACATTTCCGAAAGGAGAACGAACATGTCTGAAGAGAAAAAACCATCGGTCGGCGAACTCACGGATGAACAACTGGGGAGCGTGCAGGGCGGAAACTCCATTTCAGTTCCGACGAGGCTGGCGGCTGCCACTGCTCCGAAGCTGCAAAAAACTACTGGTGGATCAATCGCGCAGGGCGATACGCTCGACAACACCTTGACCGAAGACGGCCTCCCTAGTTAGTGAGATAGGAACCTGCTTTTGCGAGGCCACAGTAGCGAGCATTCTATTCTAGCTGGGCTCGTTGATTAGCCTCGGCTCTAAGCACAAAAGGTCGGTGACCGGAAGTTTGGAGTATTATCCTACTTACAAGCAGACGATATGACGGATCCAAAAGAAGAGCCAAATCTCGCTGGGGCACTAAGTGACGAGCCACTCACAGGCGTGACCGGGGGTACCGCGGATCCAGATATTATTCCGCTTCCTTCGCCGATGACGCAGGCGCCTGTCCCTACGCCATATCCGATCCCAGAGAGCGAGTATTTGAAGAAGGTAACGAAAACATGAACAGGGCCCGGTAGCGTCACAGAGACAGTTCAACAGGCTGTGAGAATGTCCGGGCACCAAATGCTAAAAGACGCTACTAGCCTTTTGCTCGCGCTTCTCATTGGCATTGTTGGATGTGCGCTCTGCCGTGCCGTGATTCTTCCAATTGCACTTTACAGGACAACGCAGGAATTAGGCCTTGAAAAACGAATGATGATGTCTTACGAGTTGCTACAATCCGATTGTAGCAAATAAGGTTCCCAGGGAAGTACCCCAGGACGGCCAAGGTGAATCCTACCGTTAGTTTGCATCTCACCGAAGCGGCACCGTGGGCTTAGCTAGATTTCGGCCCTAACGTACAGAGCTTCTCCGTAGCAACCAATTGACATGCGGGAGATGGCCAGCGGAACTCCAATTCCACGAACTTCAGGAACGAACGGGAGGCAACCGCGCCGAAGGACACCTAGGGTTACATGGGATTTAATGAATACTCCGAAACCTGGCAGGGCATACTACGGGAGCGCAGCATCGATTCTCTCGATGCGCTCGCAAAACGATTCGGCCCCGAGCACGTGCGAGAGATCGATCGGCTAAGACAGGCGGCCGATAACTTCGAGTTCCGTATCTCCCCAGCAATGATTGATCTCATAAAAAGTCCGGGAGACCCGATCTGGCGCCAGTATGTTCCCACCATTCAGGAACTGGAACTAGAAGACACCCTGATAGATCCACTCGAAGAGGATGCACATTCTCCGGTTCCCAACATAACGCACCGCTACTTTGACCGGGCCTTGTTTCTGGTCTCACCGGTGTGCGCCTCTTACTGCCGTTTCTGCACGCGGCGGCGTAAAGTAGGCGACCCCGAGAAAATTCCGATAGCGCAGCTCGAACCCGCCTTTCAGTATCTCGCCGAGCACACCGAGATCCGCGACGTGATCTTATCGGGTGGTGATCCGTTCCTTTTATCGGATAGACGGCTCGACGAGCTATGCGCACGGTTGAGGGCGATTCCACACATCGAGGTGATTCGCATCGGCACTCGCATTCCCTGCCACCTGCCGGAGAGAATAACTCCGGAGGTGTGCGGTGTCCTCAAGAAATACCATCCTCTCTACGTGAACACTCACTTCAATCATCCCGATGAACTCACGCCGGCAGCCGTTAAAGCTCTCGGCAGGCTTGCCGACGCCGGAATTCCGCTCGGTTGCCAGACCGTTTTGCTGAAGGGAGTCAATGACGACTCTGAGGTAATGAAGCGGCTGATGCAGAAGTTGCTCCTCGCGCGAGTCCGGCCCTATTACCTCTACCACTGCGACCAGGCCGCCGGCGCGACGCATTTCCGCACAACGATCGAGGAGGGTCTCGCCATCGTCCGGGCGCTACGCGACTGGACGAGTGGGCTTGCCGTGCCGCACTACGTCATCGACGCGCCCGGAGGCAGCGGGAAAATTCCGCTATTTTCGGAGTCCGTTGAGCCGGTCGATAGCGGTGAGGTAATGCAGCTCAAGTATGAAGGGCGCCGCTATGTCTACGAGCTACCCAGCCAAGGACATCCTCTCGAATGATTCTGATCGTGTCCGCGGCCAACGATGATCACGTGGCGGCCGTTGAACCTGAGTTGCGGCGCCGAGGGGCGGGTGTGCTGCGACTCGACATCGCCGACCTGCCCGTGATGGCGCAGCTTTCGGTAGCGTATCAACCGGGCAAACGTGCGTCGCCCGTGCTCCGCGTGCTGGGCAGGGAAGTCAATCTCAACACGGTGACTGCGGTGTGGTCGCGGCGAAAAAGGGTACCGTCACCCCATGTCGAAATCAAGAACGAGGCGGTTCGTAATTACGTCCGGCACGAGATTACCGACGCATGGATCGGCGTGTCGGAACTGCTCGACTGCCCTTGGCTGCCGGCACGGCATTGGCAGGAGATGCGGGCCGGATACAAACCGCTTCAGCTTCAAGTGGCAGCGGCTGTAGGTTTCGAAATTCCCCCCACTTTGGTCACAAACAACCAGCAAGATTTTCTCGATTTCTACCGGCAATACAACGGCGCGGTAATCACTAAGACGGTGCATAACCGGTTGTTGCCGGCCGATCGTCCAGAGAGCTACAAGGCGTACGTTCTGACTGAGATCGTTGCCAATCGAGACATCGTCCATGCGGACGCCATCCAGTACTGTCCTGTGACCTTCCAACCGTACGTCGATAAGCAGGCGGAGTTGCGGATTACGGTGGTGGGAAATCGCGTCTTTCCGGTGGAGATCGATTCCCAATGGACCAACCATACACGCCAAGACTGGCGCCGTAGCGACTATCATCGCGCCCGCTACAAAGTCCACACTCTGCCACCGGTTGTAAAACGTCGCTGTATAAAGCTTCTGGAGAACCTCGGACTTCGCTTCGGGGCCATCGACATGATCCTTACGCCGGACAGACGCTACGTTTTCCTCGAAATCAATCCGAATGGCGAATGGCTCTGGATGGAGCAGAACACGGGGCTTCCAATCGGCGCGGCTTTATGTGATCTATTGCTTGCGCGCGAGTCGAGTGCATCCTCAACGCGTGCTGTGGCGACAGCGAATCAAGCCCGGGCCGGCTTCCAGATGAAAGAGACCAGCGCACAGATACTAGCCTCGCCGACTCCGCCCACCGGGCGAACCGACACGCGAATTCCACAGAAGGCTGTCGCGGCGACGCTGAAATACCTCGAACGGCTGGCCCGCGAGGGAACTCACCCACGCGAGGCCGGTGTTGGTCTGCGCCATCTCGCGAAGCGACATCCCGGTACGCAGATCGACCTCGTGTGGGACGTGGCGAGTAGCTACTTTGGGACTCTTCAGTACGATGCCTTGCTTCGTATGCCTGGAGGCGGAAGTCTCTCGCTTGCTTTCTCTCCTAAGGGAGTCATACCTTGGACTCTTCGTCACGCGCGTCACGCGCGAGAAACAGATTTACTGCGAGTCAACGGGCGAAACCTCAACATGCAGATCATTATGGGTTACCTGGACGGCCTATGGTATGACACCCGCCTGCTGACAAACTTGGTGGATGGGTGCTTGGTGCGCGAAGCAGTTGACGCCCGAGGCATCGAAGCGTTGGACGATGAAGTTCAAGTCTCAATGAAAGCATTCGAACGCAGGACGGGCATTACATCGGTTGAAGCCAGGAATTCCTGGCTTCGCGGGCGTGGCTGGACGTTCGAGGATCTCAAGTACGAACTCCGGCGACAACTGATCGCCAGCAAGCTTCGAAGGCAGATTGCCGGCAAGCCTGATGCATACTTCAGGCGGCATCGTAAAGAGTTCGACACGGCGATTATCGCGCGGCTGCTGTTTGATAGCCGGCAAGCCGCGACGAAGTTTATTCGCGGAATCAAGAAGAGCACGCTCAGCCTCGGCCAGGTATTAGAAGAAGCAATCATCTCCGGCGAAACCACCTCAACCAAGAGTGAGTTCTCCTCCCTGCGGCGCAGGGATTTCAGCCCAGCACACGCGAGAATTGTTTTTGCCGCTTCCGCCGGGCAGACGCTGGGTCCGTTCGAGAGCGCCGGCCGGTACGAAATCATCCGGGTCCTCAAAATCGTGCCGGCTCAGTTCGACGAAACGACAAAAGAGCTGATCTTGAAGACCCTCTTCGATGAGTGGCTGGCGAACCGCCGTTCCAAGGCTTCGGTAGAATGGTTGTGGGGTGACATCGAGCGGGCACCTCACCGGGTCGGTGAATTTACGTGGGAACGATGAAGGTTGCACTGCTGCACAATCTACGGCCGGAGGTTACGCCACCCGGGTTGCCCGACGATGCTTTCGAGGAATACGACCGTTCCGAAACCATCGCTGCTATCACCCGCGCCCTTGAGGACATCCCTGTGCGAGTGGAGCCGGTAGCCGCCGATCGCCGCCTGCCATGGCGATTGGATGAGGGTAAATATGATTTAGTGTTTAACATTGCCGAGGGCACGGGACGGCGCTGCCGCGAGGCCGTTCATGCGGCAGTCTGCGAATTGCTGGGAATTCCGATCACAGGCCCGGACGCGTTAACGCTCGCCGTCACATTGGACAAGGCGACGGCCCGGCGAATTGTGTCCCCGGAGGTTCCCATAGCTCGGGCGGTACTGATTGAATCTGAGGGCGATGAAGAACTGCTTGCCGGTCTTCAGTATCCCGTTATCGTAAAGCCCAACGACGAAGGCTCAAGCAAAGGTATAGGCAGCAATGCTGTGGTTGCCACGCCGGCCGAGGGCGCTTCACGTAGCCGCTGGCTGCGGTCTCGTTACGGCTGTCCAGTTCTTGCCGAGGAATACCTGCCTGGCAAAGAGGTTACGATCGGGATTGTTGGGAACGGCGCAGAAACGAATGTTCTGGGAATGATGGAGATTGCGCCGAAAGGGGATGAGACGACCTTCGTATACTCGTTCGAGACGAAGCGGGATTGGCGCCGTCGAGTTCAGTATCACCTGCCGCCTCGCCTGCCCGCCCATGTAATTGCGGATCTACAGAAATTCGCGCTGATCGCATACCGTCTTCTGGGGTGCCGAGACTGCGCCCGTTTGGATTTCCGGCTCGACGCCGGTGGATTTCCCCGTTTCATCGAGTGTAATGCATTACCGGGACTCGATCCGGAGAACAGCGACATTGTCTCCCTGGCAACGCCTGTCCTGTCATACGAAAAGCTCGTCCAGGGTATCCTGCTAAGCGCGATGGAACGTTGTGGCCCGGGTATGAAGCGTTCGACAACGCGAACCGGGTTCGTCAAGTGAAGGTACTCATACTTCATACAGCGGCTCCGGAGTCGGTAGAGCCCGGAAGGCTCGCGCACGAATTCGATCTCGCCCCGGCCGCGGCCGGAATCGCTGAAATATTGACCGATGCCGCTGTCGCACGCGTGCGTGGTGAACCACGTGAGATATTGGCCGTGCTGGATGCTCATGCACCAGATGTGGTCTACAACCTCTGCGAGGCTCCCCTCGGACGACCCGATCTCGAACCTCACGCCGCAGCGCTCCTAGAATGGGCGGGGATACGCTTCACTGGATCTGGAAGCGAGACGCTTGCTCTATGCAGACGGAAGGATCGCGTTAACGCCGTGCTGGCCGCAGCCGGAGTTCCGGTTCCCGACACGGCTGGTTTTCCCTGTATCGTCAAACCGGCGGATCAGGACGGTTCCGCTTTCATCGACCACGATTCGGTGTGCCAGAATATGGAAGCTGTGGTCCGAGCGCGAGCACGTTTACCTGGTCCGGTCGTGGTCCAGGAGTTCCTCCCCGGCCGTGAATTCGAATTATCGCTTTGGGGACGGAGAGAGCCCGATTACGTTTCGATCGGAGAGACAAAATTCCGGGGCGGACTGCATCTCCTCACTTACGCGGCAAAGTGGGAGTACGCAAGCGCCGATTTTTGCAACTCACCGCTCATCCATAATGTCGATCTGGAGTCTGAACTGCGCGATGCCGTCGTCGCAACGGCACGCGATGCATGGTACGCGGTCGCAGCTCGGGGCTACTTGCGGGTGGATATCCGGCTCGATGCGGCTGGAGAACCAAAGGTTTTAGACGTCAATCCCAACCCCGAAACATCGCCGGAAATGGGGATGCACAAAGCGGTGCTGGAGGCCGGTTGGACTTGGGAGCGCTTCGTCCAGGCGCAGCTCGCATGGGCATGATCGTTCGTGAGGCACACGAAAAAGACCGCAAGGAGATCCATGAGGCTCTTGTAGCGTGTGGCGCGTTCACCGAAGAGGAAGTACGCGTCGCGTTGGAAGTCCTCGACCTCGGATTACAGGGCGGACTTGAGGGGGAGTATCCCCTGTTCGCCGCGGAGGTAGAGAAACACGTGTGCGGGTATGCCTGCGTTGGCAGAACACCCTTGACGGCTAGCAGTTGGCATCTGTACTGGATTTGTGTCCATCCGGCGGCGCAGAGAAAAGGGGTGGGGCGGGCGTTACGAGAACATTCTGAGGCGTTTGTCAGCTCGCACGGTGGCCTGCGGATCGTGCTCGAAACAAGCGGACGGCCTACTTATAGGCCTGCACACAAGTTCTACGAGGCTGCCGGCTACATCATGGTCGGGCGCATTCCCGACTTCTATAGGCCGGGCGACGACTGTCTGGTGTACTGCAAGACTCTGGAGCCATTTGCCTGGTCCCAGCCGATCCGTGGTACTAGTTAGCCGAGTTGTCGATGGCTGCGTAGGTATCAATTGCCCCAGAACCAACAACCGTTGCGCCCCCAATTACCGAATCCAGTTCGGAGTCAGTCAACTCCACGACTTCGGGAGAAGTCGGCAGGGCTGAAGGAGTGCTATCTGCGGGCACAATTTGATTTCGCTTTTTGGGATCAGCCATTGGGCACCTCGATGAAATATGCTCCCAAAACTATAGCCGCCGACTGCGCGCGCGTCAATTTTTTTAGTAACCAGCACGATTGCGGCAAAAGGAAGAAAGTCAGTCCAGGATGCGGAACAACCCTTTTTGCGGTTCGCAGGCCGCCAACACACCGAAGTCCACCAAACGTCGCAATACCTTTGCGCTGAGACGGATTTTTTGTTCAACAAGAATGGCCTGCAGCGCGTCCTCGGTGAGGCAGCCGTCAAAGTAATGCAAGACATGGGCGAGGCGTTCAGACATCCGCAACGGATCATACTTGCTGTAACCCGTTACTCTGTAGTGCCCCGCTTCGAAACTGCGGAGACGCACTTCATTCATCCGCAAACGCTCCGGGATCGCCCAGGACTCAAGGTGAGTGTAAGCGTCGCGGACGAGTCCTGCGAGAATTTCGATGCGAGGGGCGCATTTTTCCTGAACCTGTAGCCACGTAAGACCTTCTACCAATCGAGCACACTCCCGGTAAAACTCGATCTCGCGCCCAGCCCAGTCGCCCCAAAGTCTCCGATATCGTGCCCTGTCAAGCTCTCCGTTCAACTCGGAAACGTGAGGGCTCGACTCGGACTCGAGTTCGGCTAGCTCAGACAATCCGACTTGAAGCCGAACCATGCACCAGTGCGCTAAGTCGAATTCCACTTCACTCAAGAGCTTGCCCGCGAGTCCCCAAAAACGCGATGACGTCTCGCCTCGGACATGCTTGCAATACCACGTCGCGCAAACACCCGGACGATGTCTCCAAATTCCACATTCTGCTTCCGGATTTTGGTAGTAACAACGTAGAGCAGGAGCACGTCCGAAGGCGCCAGGCGTGGCTGTGTACAAGAGGCTGCGGACCACACCCGCATCAACTCGGCTCGGCTTCACGACTACTCGTCCCGCTATCCGGGCCTCCAGGGCTCCACGGCCATAGGACATCGAAGGATCCATTTCAGAGAGAATTCCTCCGGCGAGGAAGTTCGGGAGATCGGGCGGCGACGTACAGCACCTAGTATCGGGATGAAAATAGAGAGCCTCGGGATCACTGCCGGGCGAAGGAAGCATTGCGCAACGATCGCAGGTTGCCTTCGTCTCGCTAGGAATAGAGCCCCCGGCTACGGTCTGAAGCCAGGATAGGTAGAGAGCAGGGAGCGATGATTCTGAGATCATGGTATTGAACAGAGGCCTGATTCTGCCAAGTTTGCCCTCATGAGCTTCGTCTTCTGGTTCCGCGCGATTCTATCAGGCACATCACAAGTTGCGCTTCGATGCGTCCGGTAAACCGCCAGCGCTGATCTGTGTCGACAACACGATCGCGATCAATCGTTACTGGCGTAATAATCTTCTCTTGCATTCTCCGCTTCTTCCAGCGAGTTGTAATCGATGGTTATCTCTTCGCCGGCGGCAATATCCCGCAGCGCGCAATAGTCGTAATTCTTGTGATAGGCATTCGGTGCTCTGGAGTGGTTGAGGTGCCAGCCGATTTCCATGCAGCCAAAGTCTTTAGGCCCGAACACGGTATCGCCTCTATCCACGCAGTATCGTTGGAACAATTTGGGCACGTCCTCTTTTTTTCTGACCAGAGAGACGTTCGTTTCCACGGTTTCACTACCGAAGACTCGCAGGTAGGTGTTTGCTCTTATATCGTGGACCGCAAACACCCCCACCCCATGCTTGGCTGGTTTGAGAACGAAGGAGAATTCCGTGGTCTTATCGTCGGGTGCCATTTACTGCCGAAAACCCCTTTGAACGCGGGAAAACATCATGCAACGCAATTACCGGCTCGGCGGAGACCGGTCGAAATTCAACCGAGATTAACTGTGACGCTTTTTCGTTGACTAAAGTCGAGTAAAACTGTCCAGCATCCCCTCTACGGAGAACTCCCGCCCCATGCCACTCATCTTGTAGCCTCCGCAGGAGTGTCCTAGTAATTGGCCCAGCCCGCGTTTCATTTGAACCCATCCCGATTCAATATAGTGCGCCATTCTACTATGGCCCTGTCTGATTTATCCGGCAAGCCTCTGTTTGGAGCCCTTAGTCACAACTCCTTCCATGAGAAGGCCGGTTAGCGTCAAGGTGGTTTTGGTTTTTCTCTTTTCCTAACACGGATTTTTGCTTTTGTAGCTCCGCTGGCATTTCGTGTCAACCTCCGCATCGTCTTTTGGGGCTTCGGACCGGCGATGCCGAGCCGGTGTGCTAGGAGAGAGAAAAACATTCGGTACAACTTCGGTACAGCTGGGGTTGAAATTTCGGGAGACAGAACCTGTAAGCGACGCTCGGCGAAGCATTTAGAGTTTGCGGCTGCTTGGCTGAAGGCAGAGATATCTATCCAGGTGGCTCAGCTAAAGCCGAGTTATCGCCCAAAATGATCCTATTCGCCAAATCGTTGTTCGAAGTCTGA
Organism: uncultured Acidobacteriaceae bacterium; assembly: GCA_964600355.1. Taxonomy (GTDB): domain Bacteria; phylum Acidobacteriota; class Terriglobia; order Acidiferrales; family UBA7541; genus Palsa-295. The sequence goes on along the minus strand of CAZRKW010000019.1, from coordinate 8,161 downwards.
AGCTAATTGATTCGCAAACGCTTCAATAGCCGGTCAAAACGAATCGCGCCCATGGACGCGCTGTCCATCAGCGCTTCGTCAAGTTCGTCAGGGTCCGCTATTTCAGCGCCAGTTCCATAGCCCATGTGCCTGACAGTGCTCCGAAGCCGGTCAGCGAGCAACGTAGCGACAGCTTTGTAGAAACGAGCGGCAAACGCGGGATCCGTCTTCAGCTTGTTCGAGAGAGCAGCGCGCGGAATGACCAATACGTGTGAATCCATCACGGTGGCCACCGATGCGGAAGGAACCCGGGAATCGACAAACGATATCTCTCCGACGATTTCTCCCGCCAGCAGCGACGCAATTTCCCGATTGCCCATGGCCTTGACCACAACCGAGAGTTTGCCGTCGAGCAAGACGAAAACGTCCTCAATGGGGCTGCCCTCATGAACGAGAACCGTGCCCGAGACCATATACTTCGTGGCGCCCGTCTTGCCGAGCCATTCCACGTCCTCATCCTCAAGGATGCCCATCAGGTACAGTGCTTTTCTCATTGGATCGTTCCCCAATTTCCGGATGGCGGCGATCATCCATTCGCGCTCGCCGAGATCAATCGCTACGTTGCTCTCACGTCAATTGGCGTTTTACCAGTTCCCGGAAAAGTCCTTCTTGATTGGCCAACTCATCGTAATTTCCGGTCTGTACTACGACGCCCTTTTCGATCACCACAATTCGATCCGCGCGCGCGATTGTGCTGAGCCGATGGGCGATCACTATGCGGGTCGCCTGAATGGCGTCTAAACTGTGGCTGACAACCGCCTGGGTCTGGTTGTCGAGCGCGCTCGTGGCTTCGTCGAAGAGAAAGATGCGCGGCTTCTTAACCATGGCGCGTGCAATCAGCAACCGCTGCCGCTGTCCTCCGGAGAGATTCCCTCCTCCTTCGCTGACCACGGTGTGCATTCCCATCGGCATGTCGCGGATATCAGCGTCCAGACCGGCCCGGGCGGCGGCTTCCCAAGCATCGTCGAGGGTGAGAGGAGAAGAGCCGATAATACTCGTAAAGATGGTTCCACTCGCAAGGCGGGCGTTCTGGATCACCACACCCAGTTGCTGACGGACAGCCTGTATGTCCAGTCCCGCGAGGTCCTGGCCGTCGTAATAGATGGTGCCGGACTCCGGTTTCTCAAAACCGAGCAGCAGCCGCAGCAGTGTCGATTTGCCGCTGCCGGAGGGACCCACAAAAGCGACGAATTCACCCGGCTTCACGGCCAATGAAAAATCGTGAAGAATGAGCGGCATATCCGGACGATAGCGGAAGGTCAGGTGATTGACCTCGATCGCCCCCGTTAGATCTCCCGGGTGTTTGTTCCCATCGTTGACCTCGGGCATCGTTTCGAGGATGGGCGCAACGCGTTCGTAGAGAGGAACGACGCCCAGCACCGATTGGACGGTCGAACTGAGATACAGAACCGCGGACTGAAACTGGACGAACGCGGCCAGGAAAGCGAGGAACATGCCCGTCGTGAATGCATGGGGAAGGGATTGCCCCATGAGGTCGGCGGCAAACGCGAATATCACGGCTAGGCTGATGACGGGAAAAGCAGAATTGAAGACCGAGAGGCCATTCGAGATGCCTCGGACGCCCACGGACAATTGCTTCTGCCCCGCGAACTCGCGAGCCCACGCGGCAAACGCGCGCGGCTCCGCTCCGGACACTCGCAATTTGGCGACGTTGTCGATGAATTCAAGAACCATTCCCGAAATGCGGCCGCGTGCCTTAAAGATCTGGCGCTGAAGGCGGGTCTGGAAATGGACTCCCGCCGCGGAAACGGCGACGGCCACCAGGACCAACCCGGTTGCAACGAGAGCGAGCTGAGAATTGTAGTAGAAAAGCAGCAAGAAGCTGAAGATCGAGAAAACGGTCGAGAGAATCGACGTCAAAGCGGAGGTCGTCAGCATCCGCAAGACATATTCAATGCCCAAACTGCGATCGGCCAGATCACCGGATGTGTAATGGCGGAAAAATGGAACGGGCAGCCGTAAGAGACGGTCCCAGACAGCCGCCTGCAGGGACGATCCCATCTTGCCTTCCAGGCGCAGCGTAGCAAGACCCCGGGTGAGGGCGAACATCGAAGTCGCCAGGGCTGTAAACAACAGGAAGCCAGATATTTCAATCAGTTGGGTTCGTTGAGCGCCGGGGATAATAGAATCAAAAATAACGCCCGTAACGACAGGGAAAACCATCCCAAGAAGGCCACCAGCAATTCCCATGGTCACGATCGTGACCACTTCCCGTTGCGAGCCTCGCATTCCGAAGCGGAATAAATCCCAAATGGAAAGTTTTTGGTTGGGGAACGGCCGGTAAAGGACATATGCAAAGCCGTTCAGCGTGACTGCGACGGCTCCCGTCACCGGGACCGTCGTTCGCTCGACAGGATCGTACAGATCGTATCCCCTCTTGGCACTTGGGAGCAGGGCGAACGGGCGGTTATCGCTGTCACGAAACGCAATCAACGGACCGCTCGCGTCCACCCACCATTTTCCCTTTAACACCACCACGCGGTGGCGCAACGAGGATGCCCTCGCAATGCCGGCAACAGGCTCCTTCAACTTCAGGTGGCTGCGCATCCCTGGAGGCGGCACGATCTTCACTCCGAGGACATTGGCGGCAGCCTCGCAGGCCCGCAAAACGGGATCCCCCAGATCTTCGTTCACGACGGCCCGTGCATTTCCGTTTTTCTGGAGAGGGGATGCCAGCGTCCGCAATGCGGCCCGCGTGATCGAAGCGTTGGCGTCGGCCTGCCCCAGCAAGCGCTTGCGATCTTTGCTGTCTTGGGCGCGTTGGTTTGCGACGAGGCACTGCTGGACCGATCGATGAAATCGCTCTAAGCCGCTCCACTCCGGGTCGTTCTTTTCCCACTCTTGCGAGTTCAACGAAACGATACTGGCTTGGGATTGCGGCTGCACCCATCCGCGCGCGGAGACTGGAAAGTAATTGCGCCCCTCGATCGGATCGATTTCGAGTCTATCGAGGAAGTGTGAAGAACCTCGCAGGTGCTCGATCCAGAGGATGCCCTTCGTCGGCATGGCCGGCCTGGGCTCGTCTCCTGCTTCAAGGGCCGCGCCCTCTTTCAATTCCACAAACGATTTGGGAGGCGCCACGATGGAAGCGGCGGCGCTGACGGTCGCGATCCAGTCTTCGAGCAAGCCGAGAGGGTCGGCGTCGATTTGCGGATCGGGACTACGGCCTAACTCGCGCAACCGCTCTTGCGAGAGGAACAGCAACTTTGTGCCGGGCGTGGCCGTGGCCGCAATGGAAGCCTCGCTCTTTTCGATGGAAGCCATGCCGAAAACGGCATGCCCTTGTTCGACGCGCAATATGTGATGGCGGGCGCCGTCGAACTCGCCGCCCGTCGCGTGCGCCATGAACAGGTCGAGCTTGCCCGACCGCACGATCCAGACGGAGCCCGGCGCGTGAATCGAGAACGGTTGGTTGGGCCGCGGCTCCAGCACCTTGCTGCTGTCGTCCGATAGTATCGCCATGATCAGTGCGCTCGAATGAGATCCAGATACGGGCCTTCGACGGCGCTCATCTCCTCGTGGGTTCCGCGCTGCACCACTTCTCCGCGGTTCAACACAATAATTTCGTCGCAATCCCGGATCGTGCTGAGCCGATGGGCAACGATCAGGCAGGTGCAGCCGCGGCGGCGAAGGCTGTCGTCGATTATTTCCTCGGTGCGAGGATCGAGAGCGCTCGTCGCTTCGTCCAGAATCAAAATGCGCGGCCTGCGAACCAGTGCGCGCGCGATTTCAAGCCGCTGCCGTTGCCCCCCGCTGAAGTTGCGGCCTCCTTCTTCGACCGGGGCGTTATAGCCGCCGAATCTTTCGGTAATCTCGTCGTGGATGGCCGCGTCTTTTCCCGCGGAAATGATTTCCGTCTCTTCGATGGTGTTGTCCCAGAGCGTGAGATTCTGCCGGATGGTGCCTTCAAAGAGGAAAATCTCCTGGTCGACCACGGCAACCGATTCATTGAGAACGTCGCGAGAAATGTTTTTACGAAGCTTCCCGTCGAAATGTATTTGCCCGGACCAGGGCTCGTACAGACCGCTGACGATCTTGGCAATTGTCGATTTCCCGCTTCCGGTTCCTCCCACCAGCGCAACCCTTCCGCCGGGCCTGAGTTTCAGGCTAAGACTTTTGATCAGTGGCGGTTCCAGCCGGCTGTAGCCGAAGCTGACTTGGTCCACTTCCACCCAGCCTTCGAGGGCCTTCTCTTCCTGAACGGCGGCTGCGTTTGATGGCGAGGTGAGATCGAAAGAGACGCTGGGCGGATACCGAAGCACGTCTTCGAGTCTGCCGAGATCTCCCTGCGCTTCCTGTAGCGTGGAACCCAGAGACACGATCTTGTTCACGGGTTCGACGAAACTGGCCACCAGAGTCTGGAACATGATCAGCATTCCGATCGTGAGAACGCCATCCAGCACGCGCATGCCGCCGAGGGCCAGGACGCAAATAACGTTGAGTGAGGTCAGGAGGGGGGGCAATGCCGACAAGTATTGCGAGGATGCTCCAAACTCCTGCTCGGCGGTGACGACCTTGGCTTGTAGGCCGGACCATCGCGAAAAAAAATCCGATTCCGATCCTGTCGCTTTCAGAGTCTCGATGGTCTGCAACCCAGCCATCGCGGTACCCAGCATCTTGCCCCGCTCCTGCAGAAGTTTTTGGTTATTGTCGGTACGCTTACGCGCCACATAGCGAACCGCGAGAAGATTGATGACTGCGATAGCAACGCTGATGGCCGTCAGCACTTTGTCGTATCGAAACATAAGCGCTGCGTAGAACCCGATTAGGAAGGCGCCCACGATATTCGTCGCCAACTCCCCTGAAAGTAAGGAGGCAACCCGGTCGTTGATTCCGACGCGCGACCCGATCTCGCCTCCGAATCGTTGCGCGAAAAACTCCATGGGAAGGCGAAGCACGTGCCAGAAGAAGCTGCTGGACGATGTCAGCGATAGCTTCGTTTCAAGACGCAGCAGCGAGTTCTGCTGCAAGTAGGTGCAAAGCGCTTTGAAACAAGCCGTGGCGGCCATGGCCACGAGCAGCGGCCGGAGCCATCGCGACATTCCCTCGATCACCACATTGTCGATAAACACGCGCGAGAAAGCTGCTATTGCGATATTTGGTATCACCAGCGCGAAAGTGGCCAGAACCAGGTAACTCAGAGCCAGTTCGCTTCCGGGAAGCCGCTTCTTGAGCAGCTTTACCAGGGACCTTTTCTCGCCGCCCTTTTTGAACTCGGAGGTCTTCTCAAAAGTCAGCGCGACGCCCGTGAAGGATTGGTCGAACTCCTCGCTACTCACTACGCGCGGGCCGCTAGCGGGATCGTTCAAATAGACTTTTCCCCGGCCGAAACCCTCCACCACGAGGAAGTGATTGAAATTCCAGAAGACGATCAAGGGCAGGCGGAGCACTCGGAGTTCTTCGGGTTCTTTCTTAAAGCCTTTCGCCACGAGCCCGTATTGGCGCGCGGCCTTGAGCATGTTGCTGGCTTTCGTACCGTCGCGGGAGACCCCGCAGGCGATCCGCAGCTCTTCGAGAGAAACGGATCGGCCGAAGTAGCCCAGAATAATCGCAAGCGCGGCCGCGCCGCACTCGACGGCCTCCATTTGCAGCACGGTGGGAGTTTTAGCGCGCGGCGAAGAAAATGGCTTCCATTGTTTGAGAATGTTAGCCATTCGGGGTGGCGCGCCGGCATCTACCGAGGTCGATTCCATCGGCTGATCAGGTCAGACCGAGAGATTTTCTCAAGGACGGAAGCACCAGCGCCAGCGGCCTCTGCCGGCGCGTCACGATTTCTGCCGTGCAGAGTGTGCCGCTTGAGAGACTCAAAGCGGGCCCTTGTGGAGATGACCACTGATACCCGCTAAATGTCTGGGCGTTTTTCTGCATTTCAACTTCCAGTTCCGTGACGGGTCCGTCATTCGTCAGCGCTTTCACCAGCACTTCGTTCTCGAAATTGCGCATCAATTCCGCGGGCGTGTCCGGGAAGTCCGAGACGTGAATAACGCTGCCCTTGATATAGCCGAACTCCTCGCGTTTTACGGTCGATGGAGAGATCGCGACATCCATGCCAGGTTTGACATTCTTGGCTTGAGCGGCTGGGAGATAGAGCAAGACTTGAAGATCCTGGACGTCCGGCTGAATGCTGAGCACAGGATCACCCGTTGTCACCGTTGCGCCGGGCGACACCTTGATCTCTAGGACCTCGCCGCCATATGGGCTGACAACATCTTCGGCGATTTCGAGCTCTTTCTGGACTTCGCTCAAGTTGCGTTGGGAATCCTGGACCCGCAATTCCTTGTCCGCGTCGCTTTGCTGAACCTTCGCGGGAGCGGAAAATTCTTCGGCATCGAATTCCTTGATGGTCGCTTGAAGATTTGCAATCTGGTCTTCAATGGAAACCACATTCTGGCGAGCTTCGATGGTTTTTTCTTTGGTGACAATGCCGTAGGACAGCAGTTGATCTTGTTCGGCGACTTGCTGGGTTGCTAATTTGGCGCGCTCTTGCAGGTGCGCAATTTCCTCCTGTGCGTTCGCGCGCTTGCGCTGAATGGTCGCCACAGTTAGTTTCGCCTCGCTTTCCAAGAGCGCGTGGGATCGATCCCTTTCATGCTGCGCTTGCGCGAGTGTCTCCTGGGCGCCGCGAAGTTTCTCCATGATCGCTGGTTGGGCGATCTTTGCAACCACTTGGTTCGCCCGGACATTTTCTCCAACCTCCACATGGAATTGTGTTATCACGCCGGAGCCGGATGCCACAACATTCAAGACCCCACCTCTGCGCACCACGATGCCCTGGCCCGTCACCACGGATGGCAGTCGCCCTGTAAATCCCCATGTCAACGCCACTCCCAGCAATGCGAAAACCGCGATTTGGGCTATCCACGCTTTAGAATCGGTGACAACCAGCAACCGATCCAACTCGTCTGGAGAAGAAAGCCGCTCAAGTGAAACGCTTCGAAATAGGCTGCTTTTCATGGTAATCCTGGACAACCAATAGGCTTGGATAGCCCCGTAAAAAAGTTCTAGCTTTATCCACAGAGAAACTGACTGTCGCCACTGGGGCTCGGGGGAGGAAATATATCCAATCCCAATGTTTTAGTAAAGGTTTGCAAAGTAAGAATGTCCGGTTTCATGGGTGGCCGAGGGGCCTATGGAAACGGAGCGAATCGGGTTGAGTCAAAGAGAGCGGGATCGGTTGAAAGTACTGCATGAGTTCCAGCAGAAGCATGTGACGCAAGTGGAAGCGGCTCGACGGCTCAAGTTAAGCGAACGTCAGGTGCGGCGGCTGCTGGTACGGATTGCCGAGCGCGGAGACCTAGCGATCGTACACCGGTTACGGGGCCGGCCGTCGAACCGCAGGCTGGCATCGGCTTTCGAGCAGAAGATTCTGACTCGGGTTCGCCAGCGCTATGCTGATTTCGGACCGACGCTGGCCAGCGAGCACCCGGCCCAGGATGGTTTTCCGGTGAGCCGGGAGACGCTACGGAAGTGGATGACGCAGGCGAGCTTCTGGCATCCACGAAAGCAGCGGGTGAAAAAGATCCATGTGTGGCGCCAGCGAAGAGCCCGCTTTTGAGAGTTGGTCATGCAGGATACCTCCCCATTTCGGTGGCTGGAGAACCGCGGTCCGGCGTGTGATTGCCCTAATCGATGACGCAACCAGTAAGTTCTGGGCCCGGTTCGCCGAACACGACACGACGGAGGAGAACCTGCGAACCCTGGGTGGCTGGCTGGAGCGCTACGGACGCCCGGTCGCGCATTACACCGATAAAAACAGTATTTTTCATGCGAAGCATCGAGCGGATCTGGGGGAACAACATAGCTGTTGCAGAGTGTGCACACGAATGATGAACCTCAGTGCATCTTCGACAGTCGTGGCGTGTCTGTTCCCGTCGAATCTGTGCTCCATTACTTTGTGAGGGCCCCCTGTCTCAATGAGAATGAAGGTAGGGGGCATCGTCGAATGAAGAATCCGCGCAAGGTGCATGGAAGTTTTTTCAGCGCTGCAACTCCGCTTAAAAGCTAGATTGACCAGTCCCTGTGCATCGTAGGTACTGGGCCGGTATATGTCCGGTAATCCGACTTCCATGATAAGTCCGTGTCAAGAGGGCAAAAGCTCTCC
>CAZRKW010000018.1:0-29942 GCA_964600355.1 uncultured Acidobacteriaceae bacterium | reverse complement strand
CCGATCACTTCGATCAGGCGGCCCACTCTGTGCTGATCTGCCATTCTTTTCTCCCCTATCCCTGGCGCTTAAGAGACTGCTGAAGCGGCGCCGCTGACGATTTCAATCAATTCCTTGGTGATCGCTGCCTGGCGAATCTTGTTCATCTGCAGCGTGAGCTTGTCGATGAGTTCCGAGGCGTTTCGCGTGGCCGAATCCATGGCCGTCATGCGGGCGGCGTGCTCGGCAGCGGAAGACTCCAGCAAAACGCGGAAAATTTCCGATTCCAGATAGCGCGGGACGAGCCCGTTGAAAATCTCTTCCACCGGCTCTTCGTAAATATAATCGACCAGCGAGGACTTTCCCGAGGCTGACAGATCGTGCGGCAGAGGATCGCCGTGACTGTCGCGCGCAGGTTCCGACTGCTCGGTGAGAATTCCGGGGTCGATGGGTAACAGCTTCTCCGAACGCAGATTCTGGATCATTACGTTCTTGAACTCGTTGTAAACGGCGTAGACAGCGTCCACTTCCTTCTTTGCATAAAGGTCCGCAATGAGCGCCGCGATATCCTTGGCGACCGAGAAATCCACGCGGCTCGACACGCCGAGATATTCGCCAACGAACTTGATACCGCGCTTGCGCAGTGTATCGCGGCCCTTCTTGCCCACCACGATCACATCCTTTTTCGATGCCGTGCTCTCGCGCAGGAACGTGGTTGCGCGTCGCAGGACGTTGGTGTTGAAAGCACCGGCCAGGCTGCGGTCGCCGGTGAGCACAACCACCAGCACCTTTTCTTCAGGACGGCGTTCGAGCAGCGGATGAGCGGCGGTGTCGATGCGGGCCGCGGCCGAACGCAACACGCGCAAAATCTCACGGGCGTAGGGACGCGCGGCAAACACCCCTTCCTGGGCGCGGCGGAGCTTGGCCGCCGCCACAAACTTCATGGCGCGCGTGATCTGCTGGGTGCTCTTCACCGAGCGAATGCGGCGCCGATAATCGAGAAGTGTAGGCATTCAGTACTCGCGGCCCCAGCTAGCGCGCAACCGCCGCTTCGGGCTTGCCGGTGGTGGCCTTGAAGCGTTCTTTGAAAGCTTCGAGGGCTTTGGTAGTCTCCGCGCGCAGGGCATCATCAAACGCCTTCTTTTCCCGAAGCGTCTTCAGAATCCCGGGATAATTCGTTTCGATAAAGGGATACAGCTCCTGTTCGAAGCGTCCGCAGTCGGACACTTCAATGTCGTCGAGAAAGCGGTTCGCGCCGGCGAAAATGATCAGCACCTGCTTTTCTACTGGCAGCGGCTGGTACTGATCCTGCTTCAGGATTTCGACCAGGCGCTGTCCGCGAGCCAGCTGGGCCTGCGTGGCCTTGTCCAACTGCTCGGAACCAAACTGCGCGAAAGCGGCGAGCTCGCGGTATTGGGCCAGGTCGAGACGCAGCGTACCGGCTACCTGGCGCATGGCCTTGATCTGCGCGTTGCCGCCGACGCGGCTTACGGAAAGTCCCACGTTGACGGCGGGGCGGATGCCGCTGTTGAACAGGTCCGCTTCGAGGTAAATCTGCCCGTCGGTAATCGAGATCACGTTGGTGGGAATGTAGGCCGAGACGTCGCCGGCCTGCGTTTCAATCACGGGAAGCGCTGTTAGCGAGCCGGCGCCCAATTCGTCGTTCAACTTCGCGGCGCGCTCGAGTAAACGCGAGTGCAGGAAGAAAACGTCTCCCGGGTACGCCTCGCGGCCGGGCGGGCGGCGCAGCAGCAGCGAAATTTCACGGTAGGATTGCGCGTGCTTAGAAAGATCGTCGTAGAAGCAGACGGCGTGGCGGTTGGAATCGCGGAAATATTCGCCGATCGCGCAAGCGGCGAACGGAGCGATGTACTGCATAGTGGCCGGCTCGGTGGCGGATGCAACGACCACGATGGTGTAATCCATGGCGCCGTATTCGGTGAGCGTCTTGATCACCTGCGCCACGGTGGAGCGCTTCTGCCCGATCGCGCAGTAGATGCAAATCATGTCGCTGCCGCGCTGGTTAATAATCGTATCGAGGATGATGGCGGTCTTGCCCGTTTGGCGGTCGCCGATGATCAGCTCGCGCTGCCCGCGGCCAATGGGAATCATGGCGTCGATGGGCTTGATGCCGGTTTGCAGAGGTTCACGCACCGGTTGGCGCGCGATAACGCCCGGGGCGATGCGCTCGAGCGGATTGCGCTGGTCCGTCTGCACGGGGCCTTTGCCATCGAGCGGCTGTCCCAGGGGATTTACCACGCGTCCGATGAGCGCGTCGCCGACCGGAACGGACATAATCTTGTTCGAACGCTTGACGGTGTCGCCTTCGCGAATTTCGGTGTAGTCGCCGAGCAGCACGGTGCCGACCTGGTCTTCCTCGAGGTTCAGCGCGATCCCGAAAACATCGTGCGGGAACAGCAACATCTCGCCCGACATGCAGCGGTCCAGCCCGTGAATACGGGCGATGCCGTCGCCCACGGAGATGACCGAGCCCACTTCCTCGACCGCGACCGTCTGCTCGTAATTTTCGATCTGCTCGCGCAGGATCTGTGTAATCTCGTCCGCTTTGATGTTCGCCATCCGTTGCTCCTATTCCGTTTCGAGCTGCTCGCGCAGCCGGTTCAATTGCTCTCGCACCGAGCCGTCGTAGACGGTCGAGCCGACGCGCACCACGGCCCCGCCCAGCAGCGACTTGTCTTCATGGAACCGCGCCTCGATCTTCTTGCCCGTCTGCTTTTCGAGGGCGGAGGTGAGTTCCCGCTTTTCGTCGGCGTTCAGGGCGCGCGCCGAAGTGACTTCCGCCTCGGCGATTCCGAGGCGAGAGTTCAGTTCCTCCGCGAAGGCCCCCTGAATCTCGCGAAGCAGGTCGGTGCGGTGGTGATCCACGATAAAATAAATAAAGTTACGCGCGGCTGGATCCAGGTCCATTTTTTCCGAAATCTTTTCGACCACACGGTGCTTCTGTTCGGGACCAACCGCGGGCGTCTCCAGAAAATTCCTGAGATCCGCCGAAGAATAAAAGGCTTCGACGAAAGCCGTGAAATCGGCCTTCACGCGGTCCGCCTTGATCTGTTCGAGGGCGACGTCGGCCAGGGCCGAAGCGTAGCGCCGCGCAACCGCTTCGTTCAATTCGCGCTCCTCTGGAGTTCCGCCACGAAGGTATGGAAGAGAGTCGCTTGGGCCTCGGGAGTGATCTCGGTGGTAAGCAGCGCTTCCGCGCGGTCGACAGCGAGCCGGGCGGCGAACGCCTTGAGCTCAAGCTGGGCGGCTCTTTGAACCGCTTTTATTTCGGCCTGCGCCGCGCGTTCGATGACTTCGGCCTCCTGGCGCGCCAGGGCCCGCAGGCGCGCAGCTTCCGCCTCGGCGTCGCGCTTGGCGTCGATGCGAATGCGGGCAACTTCCTGTTCGATCCCGGCAAGCTTGGCCTGCACCTCGGCACGCTGCCTTTCGGCTGCCTCCCGAGCGCGAGCCCCCTCCGCAATTTTCTGGGCGATTTCTTCCGATCGCGCGCGCAAGGCCGGCGCGGCCACCTTCGTGAAGAAATAGACGATGGCGGCAAAAACGATCGCGAAATTGATCCAGCGGAAGATCCAACCCGCGGGCGAATCCTCGGGTTTGGGAGCGGCTTCTTCGGCCAGGGCAGGGCCAGCGAGCAGCAGGAAGGAAGAGCCGCAGGAAAGCCACGCTTGCCAGCGGAGAAGCATCCGAATCTTCGAAGGATTCACTGGCGCAGCCCTTCGGGAGCCGCGGGGCGCCGATCCAGAATCATCCGGGCGATCTCGCCCGCAAGAGCAGGGGTTTGCTTTTCGATTTCTGCGCGCGCCGCAGCCGAATCGGCGGCGATTTTCTTTTTGGCCGAACTTACCTCATCCTGCGACCGCGTACGCATGGCCTTGAGCAGTTGAGCGCGCTCGTCGAGCACCACCTGCCGGGCGTCTTCCTGTTCCTTATAGACTTCGGCGTGCGCGCTGCGGAGAGCCTGGGTGTAGGTGTCGAGTTCCTGTTTGGCGGCGGCTTCCACGGATGCGGCTTCGGTGCGAGCGCCTTCGATCAAACGGGTGCGCTCGGCCATGGCTTTCTGGATCGGAGTAAAAAAAGCCCAGCGCAGAAACAGAAAAAAGAAAAGAAAAATGATTACGGTAGGCACAGCTCCGAGGAACAATTCACCAAGCTGGTGGGCGATTTGCATCGACAAATTGGTGGTGCGGCAGCGCTCCTGGTTATTTGTATTGGGTCCGGCGGGCTGTCACCCGAACCGGGGCTATCTAGGACGAACAGAGCAAGAGATTATGTCATCGACTCGAAATGGCGTCAACAAATACAACCCTATGAAACAAAAATAACGCGGGGAGCGGGCGCTGTGCGGGCGTTGGTTGTCACGTTTTGCAACGTTATTGTAACGGGCTCGATACTCAGGCTGGCAGGGGAAGCCCTTCTTCAGGTAGAATGTCGGTGGCTTTACGGATCGGATCGCACATCGAATGCTAACTCATATTCAAGGTATGACTAACGGCGCAAAGACCTTAGTGCGCGTTCGCCCGCGCGGCTTCTGCGCCGGCGTGGTGCGGGCAGTAGACATTGTGGAACTGGCGCTGGAGGCCTACGGCCGGCCGGTCTACGTGCATCATGAGATCGTCCACAACCGCTATGTGGTGGATCAGTTGCGGCGTCGCGGCGCCATTTTCGTCGAGTCAATCGGCGAGGTGCCGGTGGGCGCCGTTCTCGTATTCAGCGCCCATGGAGTGCCTCCGCGCGTTCGCACGGAAGCACAGGAGCGCAACCTGCGCGTCATTGACGCCACTTGCCCTCTGGTAACGAAAGTTCACCTGGAAGCCCTCAAGTTTGCCCGCGAGGGACGCACGCTGATTCTTATCGGCCACCGCGATCATCAGGAGATTATTGGCACGTCGGGAGAAGCGCCCGAAAAAACGATCGTGGTCGGCAGCGTCGAAGAAGTCGACGAGTTGATGGTGCCCGATCCCAACAGGCTCGCGTTTCTGACGCAAACGACGCTATCCCTTTACGATACACAGGAGATTGTGGCTCGCCTGCGCCAGCGGTTCCCGACGATTGTTGGCCCGGCGTCCGACGATATCTGCTACGCCACGCAAAACCGGCAGGAAGCCGTGGAAGCGCTCACGCGCGAGGTGGAATTGATCCTGGTTGTCGGGTCGGCGAACAGCTCGAATTCCAATCGCCTCGTGGAAGTGGCCCAACGCGCGGGTGTTCCAGCGCGGCTCATCGAAGACGGCAACGACATCGATGCATCCTGGGTGGAGGGAGTCAAAACGCTTGGGCTCACCGCCGGGGCATCCGCCCCGGAGATCCTGGTCGAGCAGGTAAGCCAGCGGCTTTCCGGATTTGGCTTTACGAACCACCGCGATCTGGATCTGATTCGCGAGGATGTTCGATTCACCCTGCCGCCGGAACTTGCGGCCAAGCAGAACGAAGGCCGGGCCGCATCGTAGGGCAGCCCGGGGCTAACGCAACGAATACAAGGAGCGCGTGAGTGGCGGCCAAGATCGTCCGCCAGCCAAATAGAATCGCTTTATTAGGCGCACCCACCAGTGCGGCGGCCTTGTCGCCGGGCCACGAAGCAGCACCTGCCGCTTTACGCGCCGTCGGCCTTGCAGGAAAACTTCAATCCATCGGTTATCAAGTTACCGACCTCGGCGACGATCCTATTCAGATTTCCAAACCCGACTCGGAAAGTCCTCGAGCCCGAAACCTTTCCGGTGTGATTGCCTCGCTGGAGGCGCTCAAGCCCCGCGTGGAACAAGCCGTCAAGATGGGAGCGCTGCCTGTGATTCTGGGGGGCGATTGTTCCATCGCGCTGGCGGTGGTGGCAGGCGCGCGCCGCTATTTCCGGAATGTAGGCCTGCTTTACATGGACCGCGACGCCGATCTGAATACACCTGCTACGACGCCCTCCGGCTGTCTCGACGGCATGGTGGTATCCCACCTGACCGGACGCGGAGCTGCCGAGCTGGTGCGTTTCTGGGGAGAGCCGCCTCTGGTGCGTGAGCCTGACCTGGCCTTGTTTGGCGTTGCACGCCTGGACCCTCCCGAAGAGGAAGTGCTGAGCCGCTCGCCACTGCGCCGCTATCTCGCCGCCGACGTGCTGCGAATGGGCCCCGCCGCCGCAGCGGAGCTCGCTGTGGAGCGCATTCACGGGACGAGCTCGGAATTCGTGCTGCACTTCGATGTGGACGTAATCGCCGATTTCCAGGCGACCAATTATCCTGGCTCTTCCGGATTGACCCTGGAAGATGTGCGCGCCGCGCTAGAGGTGGTTGCTCGCCAGAAGCATCTGGCTGCCATTGAAGTGACCGCTTACAATCCCGGCAAAGATCCCGACGGAAGCGGAGCGAAGCTCATTCTCGATCTGCTGGCCGGCATCCTGGAAGTTCGTCTCGCCGCTCTGCAGGGCTCCGAAGCTCCGAGCCAAAGTGGCACCGAAAGCGCCGCTGCTGCAGTCCCTCCGGTATCTCCAGAGGTAGACTCCGCCGCCCCGATAGCGCCGGGCGAGGCTTGGTCTTCCGACTCTCTCGATGAACCGCCAGTGGATGGCGGTTCGGCCGTGGTAGAAAAGGCAGACGAATCCAGTTCCTGAGCCCTCTCCGAGCAAGCCAACTCGCGAACCTTGAAACCCAAAAAACAGAACTCAAAGCCGCAGCCCGAATTGATCATCTTCGACGTCGACGGCGTATTGGTGGACGTGCGCGGCTCCTTTCACCGCACCACGCTTGAAACCGTGAAGTTTTTCACGTCCAAGCGAGTGACCGGTGCGGAGCTGCAGAAGTGGAAAAATCAGTCGGGCTTCAACGACGATTGGAAGCTCTCGACGGCCTGGGTGCAATCACTCGGCGGAAAGTTCGAGTACGAGGAAGTGAAGCGCAAGTTCGTCGAATTCTATTGGGGCGACGACGGTTCGGGAAACGTGTCCCGGGAAAAATGGCTTTTGCCGAGAGCTCACCTTGCCAGGCTGGCGAAGCGGGCCGAACTGTCCATCTTTACCGGACGGACCCGGAAGGAACTCGACCATACACTGGAGCGATGCCGCGTCCGCGCGTATTTCAAGACCATCGTGACCGTCGAAGACGTGACACACCCGAAGCCCTCCCCCGAAGGATTGCTCAAAATTCTAAATGGGCGCGATCCGCAATCGGCGATCTATGTAGGCGATATCGTTGACGACGCATTGGCGTCGCAATCCGCGAAGGTTCCCTTCCTCGGCATCGCTTTTGGGAGCGGCGAGGCGCGGCGCCGGCGTAGCGACCTCCTGCTCAAATTGGGCGCACAAGCTGTTCTGCCGGACGTAACCAGGTTGGAAAGGTGGCTGAAAAACCCCCGCCGCAGCTGAGCTTACGGGCCGCCGGTAGCCCAATGAGGCAGTTGCACCTACGACACTAGTACCATTGTCTGAGATGGCCTATCCCCGCAAAATTTTGAAGACGCGGCTCGGCCGCCTCCAACATGTCGACTACTGTCAACACACGCCACGCTTCAGCTCGCGCCTTCGTGCGAAGTTTGAACATTCTGCTTAAGTTCGCCCGTATGTATGATTTCGGGCATCCGCGCACGGCCAAGCAATACGAAACGGCCTGGAGTGAGTTGCGCACGGCCCTCGGCTCGGATAATGAGGCCGGCTTGTTGCTGGGTGTATCCGGCGAGCAGCTTCTTCTCGACGGAACGCCGCTGGAATCGGCAGCCGCGGAAAAGGGTTTTGCGCGCATGCTCTCCGGCGCGGGGATCGCCAGCATCCACTTTTCACCAAACGTGACGCAGACAAGTCTGGCGCGCCTCGTAAAGGGCTTTCCCACCAACACCAGCACGAAACCGGTCCAACTCGCCGAGCAGCTCAAAGGCGCCCTTCAGGGCGACCCTTCCATCCACGTGAACGAGGTCTGCTTTGTCCCGGCCGATTCAGCGGTGGCCAAATCGACCGTCGCCGCTCAGCTGGCCGCGCGCACGATCGGGATGAGCACCGAGCAGCAGGATGCCCTCTTCAACAGTCCCGAAAAGCTTCTGCAATTGATCGTGGCGGCAGAAGGGAACAAGGGTTCGGGCGGAGGGTCGGGAACTGGCGTAGCCGGTAATAGCGACGGCGATGGAGGTGGCAGCGCCGACGGGCAGGCTAACGGCCTGGGCGAAGGCGGTGGTGCAGCGGAGAGTGGTCCAGCAACCAGTCGCTGGGGGAATGCCACCACCGGCATCCGCGGAAGCCGGTCCGCTCGTGGGGGCGCGGGTTCGATGGCGGTTGAAACGGGCTTGATGACGCTTCAGGAAGACGAACTTCAGGGAATCCTCCAGGTGCTCGCGCAGGTGGCGCGGACCAGCGAAAATTCCAAAGACCGATTGGATCCGGGCGCGTTTCAATCGCGTCTTTCGACATTGCCGCGCCGGGCGCGCTTTACCGTAAGCCAGGCGTTGTCTGCGCTCGCCGCGCAAGCCCCCAGCGAAACGTCGGACAAGCCGACGCTGCTGAAGCTCGCCGAGCATATTGCCGTGCGCTTCGCTCTGGAAAGCTTCGAGCGGGGTGATGCGAAGGTCAACACGGTCCGGCAGATGCTTGAGGAAATGAGCACCGAGCTGGACGGCCTGCGAAAGATTCTCGGCGTCTACGAAGAAAAAATGACGCGGGCCGGCATCGCGGTGCCGTCCCACGTGGACCTGCTGGCGCAACAGTTCTGGGCCCACATACCCGAGGAAAAGCAAAGGGCGGCTCTCGAATCCGAGGACGCCTGGTGCGTTCCTCCCTCGAAGGCCCGGGAGTGCATCGAGAAGCTCGCCGCAAAAGGTGAAAACGAAGTTGTGGAGAAGATCCTTCGCAACTACGTCACCGGGATCAACAAGCAATCGACAGAAATACGCCGCCAGGCCGCGATGGGACTCGCGGAGCTTGCCCCCTTCTACGCAAGCGCCGACGAGAAATTCTTCGTGGAAACCATTCGTCAGATCGGCGTTCAACTCGCGGAAGAACGCGACTCCGAATTGCAAAGCCTGGTGGGTGCGGCCTTCGTCCGCATGTCGCAGGAGGCAACTACCAAACGCGTCTTTCGCGCGATTCAGCGATCCGTCGAAGTGGTCGATTACGTCGAATCCGAGCGGCCCGGCGTGGGCAAGAATCTGCGCCCCCGAATCGCGGTGGAAAGCCGGTTGCCGGAATTCATTGAGGAAGCGCTCCGAGCTCGCGATATCCCGTCCGGCCTCAAGGATTTGCTTCGCCGCATGCCCGGGCCGGCCGCCGACAATATCGCAGGCCGCTTCAGCCGCGTGGGATTCCGCGAGGATTGCGAGCTTCTTGTCTCGATGATGCAGGTTCTCGGCCCGCAAGGATTGGAGCACCTGCACGCGAAACTGCTGCACGGCTCTCCGCACGATGCCACCGACACGGTAGGGATCCTGGCCCGGCTGGATATCGAAACGCTGGAGCGAGTGCTTCCGGACCGGATGAAGGAATGGAAGCGCACCGCCCACGATCGTATCGTGAGACAGATTTCCGCCAGCGGAGCTACGGGCCGCGGCCGGCTTCTGCTGGGATTGTTCGACGAACTGGACGCGTTGATTCGCCCGTTGGCGGTGGATGAAATCGGCATCTCAGGCGAGATGTCCGCCGACACACTCCTGCTTCGCATCGCCGAAGGGAATCTGCCGAAGGGTGGAACGGATTACCTCCGCCTCAAGGCGATTGAGGCGTTAGGTCGTCTGCGAACGAGCGGCGCCGCGGGTATCTTGAGAAAAGTCGCCGAGACGAGGAAGACGTGGCGCTGGGCTTTCCCCTCCGAGCTTCGACTGGTGGCCGCCCAAGCGATGCAGAAAATCGACCCCGATTGGGTGCGCCAATTCGTCCCGAAGAGCGGGCTAACCGACTCCGAGCTTGCCATTGAGGTGCTCGATGTGGATCCGACCTCCTCGGCCCTTCGCCAGCGCCGTTATCCGCGACTGAGGCTCGAGCAGCCGATGTCGGCGACCACCACAAACCTGCGGGAAAATTTCCGCGTGGAGATTCCCGAGATGACCTTGGGCGGCGGCGTCGCGATTTGCGAGCAGAGCCTCTACCCGGGCAGTGTCGTGGATCTGAAACTCACCGCGGCGCAGAAAGCCATCAAGGCGCAGACCATCGTTCGCGACGCGAATACCCAGGCGCGCGCGTTTGAAGTGGTCGATATCGACCTTGAGGAACGCGCGAAATTGCGCAGGTTGCTCATCCAGCTGGGGAACGCGCAAAAAGAAACGACTTCGCAGGAGCGCAGCCGCGGTCCGCGCACGATTCTTACGAACCAGTCTTAGTGCCCAGGGCCACTTATTCTTCCCGGGCTCAAAGCCTCCGCGGCCTATCTTCAGCCCCTCTCGCTTCACCGATTCGCAGCTATGCGAGCAGCTGTTCTTCCACAAAGCAGGGATGCGTGAACGCCTGTTGAAACCTGCTCATCCGCTCGAAATTCCACTTGTGCATCCGGTTTCCGGCCCAGCCGTAGTGAACATCCGGCTTGTGGCCGGTCATTTCGATTCGGATGGATGTTCGCGGCTGATTGTTATCCGCGGGCTGAATCCAGAAAGGCCCTTTGCCGAGCCCTCTTCTGCAGATGGCGGTAATACTCCCCTTATCGCCGGTCAATGTCGCCCACTTGTTCCGCGCACACAGGCGCTCCACCTCGTGATCGTCGAGCCGGCGAGGCTCGACTTGGAGACCCAACGCATTCATCAGGTGGGGCCGGAAACCAGCGTAAAGATGCGAGCCCGGGATGTAGACGAGCGGCCCCCGCGTGCGATCGACGGGCACCAGATCAATTAAAATCTCGAGCGAATCCGAGTCGTGACTGTCCTGGCGGAATTTGCACGGCTGCGCGCCCCCGCCCGGCAAATATCGCACAATCCCCACTCGATAAACCGGCGGAATATGCCCGTAGAAATGGGCCACCACTTTCAGAACGCTCTCATGGAAGGCAATGTCGAGAACCTCCGAGACGCGCACGAGCGGATCTTCCAGTTCGATCGCGGTTTCGCTGGACGCCGATTGCCCCGGCGGGTGGCTCATGTTACCGAACATGGCGTCGACCTTATTGTGGATGTGATCGATTAGCCCTTTGGAAAAGAAACCCGGTGCGGAGGCGTATCCCCACATCAGCAGGGACTCGAGTTGCTGCTCTTCGAATTCGTCCAGGGGGAATAACTGCGGACTTCTCCGGAATCCTCTGCCTCCCGGCGGGGAGGCATTTGCTTCAGGTGCACGAGTTTCTAGCCGAGTGGCTTGCTCCCTGAACGGCATTCGCATTTGAGTAGACTCCGCACGTGCGTTTAGTAGACAGCAAGGGTGTGGGCGTCAGCACCCACTTGAGCGTGGCTCGCTTTCGAAAACGAAAAACGAATCGCCCCAGCCACTCGGTCTTGGTAAGGGCCTGATCGTCCAGCCCCGAAAATCTAGGGAAAAAACCTCTTCACCTTCGACAGCAAGCTTTGGGGAACAAACACCATGTCCCCGGCCCGAACCTCAGCGTCGTCTTCCAAATCGCGCCCGCGGAGGAACTCCCTCAGGTCGAGCGGCTTCACTTCATACCAGTCGTTGCTCGCGCGCCGAAAAAGCAAAAGGTGGGAATAGCTGGCCGTCTCCTTCAAGCCGCCGGCAGACGCCAAGGCTTCGGTGATAGACGTGTGCCCGCGCAAATCATATTTGCCCGGCCGGCTGACAGCTCCCAGAACGACGAAGAAAGGCCTGTTGAATTCCCTGAGTTCGACCGTGACGGCCGGATCCTGGAGGGTCTTCGAATACTCCAGTTCAATCGCTTCCGCCAGTTCCGGCGTGGTGAGTCCTTCCGCGCGCATACTCACGGCGCCGGCCAGCGTGACGAAGCCGCCGGGCTCGACGCTCACCGTTTGATTAAATTCCGGAGCGTGCGGAAATTTCAGCGAGACGACGTCGCTCACACAAAGGCGGTAGCGCGAGTTCGAGGAGAGCAAGTCCGCCTGATAGGGGTCGCCGACCTCGACGGCGTGCCGAAGATTGGATGGAAGGGAAGGCTTCACGTCCGCCACTGCATACTGTCTTTGCGCCTTGGCGGGAATCGCGACGCCTAAGAAAAAAAACAGAACGATAAAGAACGGAAAATGATGCCCGCTCGTTTTGCTCTTCCCGGTTTCGCTTTCCATCGGCATCTGCGCTCTTTTCCGAATGTTCTCCGCGTGAAATTGTCAGGCACCAAAAGAAGTTACCCGTTGGTTCGCCACGGAAAAACCGCCTGCGTCGCCACGCCCGCCGCCTGGTTCGACTCTCACCACCTGCCCCTCGGTCTGCACCCGCAGAGCTCTTGGCGCAGCGCCCGAAAGCGGGATAACGATGTTCATGGCGACCAGCGTTCCCCTCGGAGGTCTCACCGCACCGACGATGTAAGCGCCCTTCGTACTGATGTCGCGCGTGCGCCCCAAGCCATGGCGGCTGACGCCTTTTTCGTCCATCCAGCAGAATTCGACGCGGGCCTGCAACTCGTACCGCACCGCCAGCCGCTGGTTGCGTGCCCGCATGCCTGCCTTCGGGCGCGCAAGCACCTTTCGAAGTTCCTCGATCTGGTTCGCCGATATGCTGTTCGTCGTCATCGGGAGCAGGGCGAGTAAGCTACGCCGCAAACGATTTACGCACAAGTGGCCGAATGTCTGGGAGAAAGGTTGTCCTGCCGTTGGGAGCGCCTACGTTCAAAAAAGAAGCTTCAAAAAACATTCCGGCTTTTCGCAAGGATCATTCCCGGAAGCTGCAGGAGACTCAAATCGGGGCTGCTCGATAGAGTCTTTTGTCCCACGGCAGCTAGGTACGAATGTACCTTGGCGGATGGCATGCCGTGAATCGATCCTGGGAACCTCGCGTTGGAATCAGAGACCTTACCGCTCAGCCCGGCGCGTCACGTTCGCTTTAACCGGCCACGCTTTGCAGCGTTTCGCGACGAGCCGCGGCAGTCTTTTTTGCCGATTGCTACTGCGGAATGATTCGCCAGGCCGGATATTAAACTATTGGATATATGTTTTTTATTGCAATTGCCTCGGCCCGCTTTTATGATGGGGCTCCCTTCCAGACTCCTAAGCTGCCCGAGGCTACCTATGCAAAAGGCGCAGCAGTTGCGGAGCTCTGTCGTCAACATACTCATTGCCGAAGCAAATCACATGAATTGCCAATTGGTCGAGAGTGCCTTTCGCCCAAGACGCAATCGTTTGGTTGTCGTCGGCGCGGTGGTGAGTTCAGACCAAGCCCTCGCATTGCTCAAAGAAAGCGAGCCCGATGTCGCGATTATCAGCGCTCAGTTGAAAGAAGGACCGCTAGAAGGCTATCAGGTGTTGCGGGAACTTCGCTCCCGGGGCTCTCGGACCCGCGCGATCATGCTGCTCGATTCGAGGGAACGCTCAGTCGTGATCGACGCCTTCCGGGCGGGTGCCCGCGGGGTAATCTTCCGCGACGAGCCTCTTAAAATGCTCGGCAAGTGCATCCACGCAGTGCATCGCGGACAGGTGTGGGTGAACAGCGAGCATCTGGGCTACCTGCTCGAAGCCCTGGGTCAAGCAGTCCCGTCGCGCCTGCAGCAAACGCGCCTCAAGGAACATCTCTCGAAGCGGGAAGAGGATGTCGTGCGCCTGGTGGCCGAGGGTCTTTCGAACAAGGAAGTTTCGGAAAACCTGGGACTCAGCGAGCACACCATCCGCAACTATCTTTTCCGCGTGTTTGACAAGCTCGGCGTGTCCACTCGCGTCGAGCTTGTCCTCTACTGCCTTCAGGAAAGGCAGTCCAGCCCATCGGGCAACAACCACGGAAAGTGACCACCGGTTGCTTACTTCGCGGCTGGCACGGGCCTCGGCACATGCAGCGTCATCAGGACCAGTGTTCCATCAATCGCGCTGAACCAGTGCGCCGTGCCCTCCGGAACGAGCATGAAGTCCCCTTTGGAGACGTGCTGCGAATTGCCGCCTTCGATGCCGGTGCCGCTCAGATTCGCGGGATTCGTGCGCTTCTCGTCGACGAGCTTGCCGCCGGTTACCATCGTCGCGCTTCCATCGATCACGTACATGAACTCAGCTTCGCGCTCGTGGATTGCCGCCGGGCCTATCGAGGCGCGATATTCCAGGTGGGCGCCGTAGGGTGCCAGCTGCAGGATGCTCTCCATCACGTTCGCCTGCCCGTCTTTCCGTTCGCTCTTGGCCTTGGCGATGAGCCCGGTTACGTCCGAAGCGGAGCTGAAAAGCTTGGTGGGCGGTTCGGCGGGCGGTGCTTGCTGGGCTCGAACTGCCGTGGTCATCAATATCAAGGCGAGTGTCATTCCGATTGCGCGCATTAAATCCTCCTCGATTTGCGTTTCGCCCTTTCCGGGCGACGGAATCCTACCACATCCGGCCCGGCTTCTCGTTTCCTTACGCGGCGCGCTAGAATAACCCGATGCGCATCCGCGTGCTCTTCTTCGGACAGCTCAAGGACATCGTTGGTATCGCCCAAGAGGAAGCCGAACTCTCCGAGGGCGCTCGCGTCGAAGACCTCTTCGAACGTTATGGCCGCCGCTTTCCGAAGCTTGCGGAATTTCGCCCGTCGATCGCGGCATCCGTCAACCAGGAGTATGCCGGTTGGAGCGTGCCGCTGGCCGCCGGTGACGAGGTCGCTTTCCTGCCGCCCGTCAGCGGAGGGCAGCACCAAACGGCTAGCAGCGGCGACATTTTCCAGCTGGTCCGGGATCGCATCGATTCGCATCGAGTTGCCGAGAGTCTGAAGGCCCCTTCGGACGGCGCACTCGTGGTATTCGATGGGTTCGTGCGCAACAGTTTCAAGGGACAGCCAACCGAATACCTTGTGTACGAGGCCTATGAACCGATGGCCTACGCCAAGATGCGCGAAATCGGGGCGCAGATTCACGAGAAATTTCCCATTCACCGCCTTGCCATCGTTCATCGCCTGGGCCGGCTTGAAATCGGCGAGACCAGCGTGCTGATTGCCGTCAGCTCGCCGCACCGCGCGGCCGCGTTTGACGCCTGCCGCTATGGGATCGACACGCTCAAGCGCACCGTTCCCATCTGGAAGAAAGAACACTTCGTCGGCGGAGCGGTGTGGGCGGATGGGGAAATACCCGGTCAGGAAGCCATTTCGCCGCAAGATGAATCTACTTCCAGATGACCAAAACGGCCTCTACGCTGGGCGCACTTCTTCTCGGATCGTTTGCGGCACTCGTTACAAACGCAGTTTCAGCAAAGCCTCAGAATTCGCAGGACCGGCGATCGGGCGTCATTCGCATACAGACCAATCTGGTCAACATTCTCGTCAGCGTGATTGACGCCAACGGCCAGCCTGTACCCGACCTTACCCAGGACGCTTTTCAGCTAGCCGAAAATGGCGTTCCACAGAAGATCGAGCGTTTCGAAGCGGAGACCAACCGCCCTCTCGACCTTGCCCTGATGGTCGACGCGAGCATGAGCACCTTCAAGGACATGAAATTCGAGACCGAAGCCGCCGCACATTTTATCCGCCAGGTTGTGCGACCCGGTGACACGCTGGGCGTCTTCGAGTTCGCTGAACACGTATCGGAGCTGGCGGAGTTTTCAAGCGACGTTCCGCAATTGCAGGCGGCGGCTCGCCGCGTCGCGCCGGGCAGCGGAACCTCTCTGTATGACGCGGTCGTATTAGGTTCGAACGAACTCAAGCGGAGGCCGCAGGGGCATCGGCGCGCCATCGTGCTCGTCACCGACGCCGGCGAGACGACCAGCTATTCCAAATTCGACGACGCGCGACGCGCGGCAATTACTTCGGACGCGATGCTTTATTCCATCGTCATCCGCCCGATCAAGAACGAAAGCGGGCGCGAGACCGCGGGCGAGCATGCCTTGATGACCATCACCGACAGCAGCGGGGGCGCCGTGTTCATTCTCGATTCGCTCGACCAGCTCGACGCGATGTTTGACAAGATCGACCGCGAACTGCGCACGCAATATCTGCTGGGATACTATCCGAATCCTGTGCCTCCCCCTGGCAGCGACCGGCACGTTCAAGTTAAAGTGAAAGCTGGCGATACCGTTCGCTACCGGAAGGAATACTTCACTGCAGGCGTTCCGGAGTAAAATCACGCGGGTCTCATGAAAAAATTCCTCGAAGTGGCCGCCGACGCGGCGCGCCAGGCCGGCGCCATCCTGCGAGTCGAGTTCGACCGCCCCAAAGAAATATCCTACAAGGGCGAAATCGACATTGTGACCGAGTCCGATAAGCGCTCGGAAGCGCTCATCGTCGGGCGGCTGCGTTCCGAATTCCCGGATCATGCCATCGTGGCGGAGGAGGGGGGCAACGGAGCCGCAGCGGGCGCCCGGTATTGCTGGCACGTGGACCCGCTCGACGGCACCACAAACTTCGCCCACGGCTACCCGTGCTTCGCCGTGTCCATGGGATTGCTCGAATGCGGCGAGCCGGTCGTCGCGACGGTTCTGAACCCCTTCAGCAACGAGCTCTTTACGGCGGTCCGCGGCGAAGGAGCGTTTCTGAATGGGAAGCGCATTCACGTCTCGCCCGTTGAAAACCTGTCGGAAAGCCTGGTGTGTACGGGGTTTCCTCCCAAGATGCGGCGTAACAGCGCGAACATGAATCTCTACTGGGAATTCACGTTGCGTTCCCACGGAGTGCGGCGGGACGGGTCTGCGGCGCTCGACCTTTGCTCGGTCGCCTGCGGCCGCTTCGAGGCTTTCTGGGAATTCGGCTTGAGTTCGTGGGACACTGCGGCGGGGATGCTGCTGGTAACCGAAGCGGGCGGAAAAGTTACCGATTTCGCCGGCCAGCCGTATCATCCGGGCGGACGCGAACTCCTCGCGTCCAATGGAAACATCCACTCCGAAATGAAAGATGTGATTGCTGCGGCAGCCGGCAACTCCGCGAAGCCCTAGTTGTTCCTAATTTGAGAGCGATGAAATGCTGCTAGCAGAACGAGTTGCGATTATTACCGGCGGCGGCCGCGGAATCGGCCGGGCGATTGCGCGAAAATTTGCGGAAGAGGGTGCGGCCGTCGCAATAACGGCGCGGACAGAAAGCGAAATACTCGCAGTCGTTGCCGAGATTCAAAATGCCGGAGGGAAGGCGGCGGCTATCCAGGCGGACGTTGCGCGGGAAGCCGAATGCGAAAAAGTCGTCCGGGAAACGCGCCGGATCTTTGGCGCAGTCCACATTCTGGTGAATAACGCTGGGATCCTGGGCCCCATACAGCCGGTCGAGAAAGTGGAACCGCGCGAATGGGACAAAGTGATCGCGGCAAATCTGCGTGGCCCTTATCTTCTTTCCCGACTGGTTCTTCCAGAGATGTACCAGCGCGGCTCAGGTGCGATTCTCAACATTGTGAGCGTTGCTGCGAAGGCTGCCTACGCAATGAATAGTCCGTACGCCGCTTCCAAGGCCGGGCTTATCGGGCTCACGCATACGCTGGCGGCGGAATCCGCCCGCAAAGGCGTCCGCGTGAACGCTTTGAGTCCCGGTCCCGTGTCAGAGACGTCGATGTTTCAGGAGCTGGGGCGCAACCTAGCCGAGCATTTCCACTCGACGGCTGGTGAGGTTTCAGCGCGGATGTTTGGGGGGATCCTGCAGGGAAGGCCGCAAACAGCCGAAGAGATTGCGTCGGCTGCGCTATTCCTGGTTTCGGATCAGTCCAGTGCGATTACTGGGCAGACTCTGAACGTGGATGGCGGAATGGTTTTTTACTGAGTTCTTCCACCTTGGTGTATGCCCGTCGAGCCAGGGGAGTGCCGGCCCGAACGCCCGTTTCGATCAAATTAAAGCTTCGCTCGCCGATGGCGCCCACGAAATAGAAAATCCCGCCCAGCGTCAGCAGAACTACGAAACCAAGGCCAAAAAGAAGCTCCGCGGCAATTAATTCGCGGACGAAGTACAGTTGTAGTACTAGAAGAGCTAGCAAACCAAGCAATAAACGCTTTCGAATCTTCGCTTGCTCAGCAGCGCTTCTGGCAAATGTTTCGAACCGTTCGAATGCGGCGTTCATGCCATCCACCTACCTTCTACACATTGGATGCAACATCGTGTCCAAAGGAGCGAGGCAATAAGTGTTTAAGATGCCGAGCGTTGAAGCTCTCCGGGCCGTGAGAAGTGAAAACTTTGAGTCCAATGGGAAAATTAACTTACGCAATTTCACGTTGCGGTGCAAAACGCCATCGACGCCGCTCAGCGTCTACTTTGATCCATTTCTGATCTGGTTGGAATTACGGACGGAGGCTTCGCTCTGCGCGGACTTCGAAAGCTAATCTTCCGTATATTTCCGGACAGCGTTGGATTTCATTCTGCCGTCATCTGGCGATAACAATTGCAGCGTATAAACACCCCGAGGGCGACAGCTGAAACGGTCTCCGCAACTCCCACCTCACATAACGCCCCCTGGCTCGTCCTGAATAGCCCCCGGGACGAGCCAGGATTTTTTGGCGAACAGTATTGGGAAAGAGAAAGGCCTGAAGGACACCGAGGCGCCGCAATGCTGAGTGGATTTAACTTAAAGAGATCCGCTTCGGACCGCCTCCCGGCGATCGCTGGCCAGATAGCCATTCCCCACCAATGTCCGGAAGGCCTCAAACAGGTCCCGGTCCCACCATCCTCGCCGCGTCTCTTCTTCCATCGTGCTGAGCGCCGCATCGACCGACATCGCAGCGCGATAGGGACGGTCGGTCGTCAAAGCGTCGAAAACGTCAGCAAGTTGCAGAACGGCCGCCGTGAGTGGAATTTCAGCGCCGTGCAACCCATCGGGATAACCGGACCCGTCATGGCGTTCGTGATGGTGACGGATGATGGGCAGCACCAGGCGGAACGTCCGCAAGGGCGCGCAAATGCGTTCGCCCACGACGGGATGCTTCCGCATCACCTCGATTTCCGCATCCGCCAGCGGCCCCGGCTTCAGCAAAATCGCATCGGGCACGACGAT
Organism: uncultured Acidobacteriaceae bacterium; assembly: GCA_964600355.1. GTDB lineage: Bacteria > Acidobacteriota > Terriglobia > Acidiferrales > UBA7541 > Palsa-295. The sequence goes on along the minus strand of CAZRKW010000018.1, from coordinate 11,046 downwards.
CTTGCCGATATCGTGAACGATGCCCGCCCGCCGAAGGGCCTTGATGTGCTCTTCGGGAAGCCCGACGCTTTCTCCCAGGCGGGCCGACATTTCCGATAACCTCTCGCAGTGCCCCCGCGTATAGGGATCCCGCGCTTCGATACTGTGGGCGAGGCTGAAGAGCACGCTCTCGGCGTTTTCCAGCTCGTCGGTAAATTGCTTCAGGCGCACCAGCGAGCGGGTTCGCGCCAGGAGTTCATTGAAATCGATCGGCTTGCTCAGCAGATCGTCCGCACCGGCGTTGATCCCGCGGATGCGATCTTCGGTGGCGGAAAGGCCGGTGATCAAAACCACCGGCGTGAGCCGCGTTTCCGGCGCGGCCTTGACCCGCCGGCACACCTCGAACCCATCCATTCCCGGCATCACGATATCCAGAAGAATCAGGTCCGGCCGGAACGACGCGCAAGCCGCGAGAGCACTTTGCCCGTCGCCCGCCTGGCACACCTCGAATCCCTCGCGGCTTAATAGCTTCGCCAGACCGGTTCGCGCGGAAAGTTCATCGTCAACAATCAGGATTTTTTCAGCCATGAAGCCTGGGTTTCGATTTCCTGAGGAGAATTTCGAGCGATACAGAAGCGCGGTGCGTCTTCCCCGCCGATCGCGTTTCTGCGCCTTTCGCTCGGCCCGTAAGCAAATGTATCCTGTCCGCTCTTTCCAAACAACACGGTATCGTGCACCCTGTTTCCTTCACGCATCCATTGCAATCCCAGGTACGCAGAAACGAGGTCGCGATGAAAACGTCTCTTCCCCCCGAAGCGCTGCAGGAAATCGGCACGCGGCTGGAACAGGCTCATAAGGCTTTCGCAAAAAGGTATCCCGGCGCGAGCGCCGGCCGGCAACCCGTTCATGTCGTCTATGGCGGCGCGCACCTCTTCCGTTCAGGTACCACGCGAAAGCTGGGAGAGCTCGCGCTTCGCTCCCTCGACGAATTCGCGCCCGACTTCGTTGCCTTCGCGAGAGCATTGGGTTTGGAGGGAGCGGACAAACTGCCAGATTCCCCGGAATCGGTTGCCGCTCTCACGCGGTCCATCGAATCCGGACCAGAGGAGGCGCAGCGCGAGCAGCACTCTGCCTGGTTCGCACACACGGTTTATCAGCGCGTTCGTGAAAAACTCCGGCGCGAGCCCGTCGAGGACTATCGAATCGACTTCGAAGATGGCTATGGCAGCCGGCCGGATCAGGAAGAGGACGGCCACGCTCTGGCGGCCGCCGCCGAACTGGCCCGCGCCATGAATGAGGGTGAGCTACCTGCCTTCATCGGCATTCGCATCAAACCGCTTACCGAGGAGCTCCGCGATCGCGGCATACGCACGCTGGATCTCTTTCTCACCGAGCTGGCCGGAAAAACTCGCGGCGAGCTGCCCCGCGATTTCCGCATCACGCTGCCGAAAGTGACGCTGCCCGACGAGGTCGTGGCCCTGGCGGATATCTGCTCTCGCCTGGAACCTGCCCTCGACCTTTCACCCGGCGTCCTGCGCATCGAGCTGATGATCGAGACGACGCAAGCCATCTTCAACGAGCGAGGGGAGGTCCATTTACTCGCGCTGGTGAACGCAGCACGCGGCCGTTGCGCCAGCGTGCATTTTGGTCCGTATGACTACACCGCTTCGCGGGGCATCTCCGCGTCGCCTCATCTTCTGTCGCACTTTGCGTCGGATTTCGCCCGGGAGGTAATGCAAGTCGCGCTGGCAAGAACGGGCGTGGGCCTGGCCGACGGCCCTACAAACATTCTCCCGATCCCTCCGCATCGCGCTGCTAACGAGGGAGCTCCGCTCAGCCTCCGCCAAGCGGAAGAAAACCGCGCCGTCGTTCATCACGCCTGGAAACTTCACTTCGGCAATGTCCGCCGGTCTCTTTCCAACGGTTTTTACCAGGGATGGGATTTGCATCCGGCGCAACTTCCTTCCCGCTACGCCGCCGTGTTTTCGTTCTTCCTCGAAAATGCCGCGACGGCTTCCGAGCGACTGCGCAACTTCATGGACAAAACCGCGCAGGCTACGAGAGTGGGCCAGGTCTTCGATGACGCAGCGATGGCGCAAGGTCTCGTGACCTACTTTGTTCGCGCCGTCGATTGCGGGGCGATCACTCCGAAGGAGGCGGAGGGGCTCACCGGCCTTTCGGTCGCCGAACTGCGCAGCAGTTCTTTCGCTCAGATCCTGGAGGGCAGGCGGGGAGTCTGATCGCTCGTCCTGCGGAAGTCCTAATCGCGTGTCTGCTTATAGTTTGTCGATTTTTGCGGCCAGGAAAAAATCGCTTTCCGTCAGGCCATTGATTTTGTGCGTCCAGATGGTGATTTCAGCCTTGCCCCACGCCAGCAGAATGTCGGGGTGATGACCTTCCGCTTCGGCGATCTCCCCTACCTTGTTCACAAACGCGAGCGCTTCTCGAAAGTCCCCAAACGCGAACGCACGAATGAGGTGGTGGCCTTCGACCACTTTCCAGGCCGGCACTTGCCTGGCCATGTCTTCCAATTCCTTGCCCGCAAGGGGCGGAACGCCACCGCGGCAGGGTACGCAGGTCTTGCTAGACAACTCGCTCATAGAAAGCCTCCTCAAACGAACGCGCTTCCGATTATAGGCTCGTGCACGCTTGAACGAAAACGCCCCACTCGATTTCCACACTGGCGATGGGGTTGAAAAAGGCCCCCCGCCCGGCAGTGTGACGGCCGTCACTGACAGTCGTCGGGTGAAAGCCCAAAAATAAAAACAACAGGAGCCAATTGCGCCGCCCTGGAGAGAGTCGGGTGGCGTGACGAGGGAGGCTGAATATCATGCCAGGGAAACGCCGAGTACTTGGCATGGCAGTGGTCATTGCCCGAACGATAGGATTCGCGCTGATCGTCCTGGCAATCCTCAGCCTCCCGCAGTTTCGTTTTATCGCCAACCGTCTCCGAGAAGGGGTGGACATCCTCTCCTCCGTGGCTCTCGGGGTCGTTGGTATCTTGTGGCTGGTTGCCGTCGAATCCTTCCTGCGCTTCTTCGATCACTTCCTGTCGCGCAATTGATGTAATTGACCGGCAGCGATCGTGCCGGCGACTGCGCCGGACGTCACCACTGCGCTGCACCTTCCCGGAAAGCCTCTTCGGAATGCGACAGATTTCCGCCGAAAAATTGTATGATGGTGAGCCCTATTTTTATTGCGGAACCCAATGTCGCCACATACAAACAAGAAACGGATCCGGAAGAACGGCAACGCCGCCGATCCCACCCAATACACCGATTGCTACGCGTATCGGCCCGCGCGCAGAGGTGCGTCACGGGAGAAGATTCTCTATTGCGAAGATACGCCGGTGGCAGAGATCGCCAAGGCAGTGGGAACGCCCGCCTATGTTTACAGCCGGGGAAACATCGAGACCCGCTACCGGCAGCTAGATCGCGCCTTCGGGCGGCTTCCCCATGCAATTTGTTACGCGGTGAAAGCGAACAGCAATCTGGCTGTGCTCGAAGTCATGGCTCACATGGGGAGCAGCTTCGATATCGTATCGGGCGGCGAACTCGACCGGCTGCGCAGAATCGGCGTCCCGGGACATCGAATTGTTTTTTCCGGGGTGGGAAAGACCCGCGACGAGATCCGGGACGCGCTTGCCTACGCCGGCAAGAATACGAAGCGACGCGGAATTCTGCTCTTCAATGTGGAGTCCGAGGCGGAGCTCGCCGTTCTGCTGAGCGAGGCGGAGCGGCACGTGAAGGCCGGTGGCGAACGCCCCGGAGCGGCCATCCGAATCAATCCGGACGTACTCGCCGGCGGCCACAAACACATTTCGACGGGGCATCATCACCACAAATTTGGCGTGGATTGGGAGACCGCCCGGCGGATGTACCTGGCGCACAAGGATTCGCCGTGGATCGCATGGCGCGGAATCAGCGCGCACCTGGGCTCACAGATACTGGAAGCGCGACCCTACAGGGAAGGCCTCGCACGGCTCGTGCTGCATGTGCGCGATCTCGCCGAGCAGGGAATCCGCCTCGATTCGGTGGACATCGGCGGCGGCCTGGGCATCCAGTACACCGACGAAAAGCCGCTCGCGCTTGGCGTCTACGCGCGAACCCTTTCCGAAGCGGTGAAGCCGCTCGGCCGCCGATTGCTGATCGAGCCAGGCCGCTGGCTGGTGGGCCCGGCTGGAATCCTGCTCACCCGCGTGATTTACGTCAAAGAGAACCGCGGGAAGACGTTTGTGATCGTCGATGCCGCGATGAACGATCTGATCCGCCCCGTCCTTTACGACGCAGAGCATCCGATCACCCCCGCGACTCGCTCTGCAAACAGTGGCAAGCAGAAAGTGGATGTCGTCGGACCCGTGTGTGAGTCAGGAGATTTTCTGGCGCAGGACTACCCGCTCGATAAGGTGAAGGCCGGAGATCTGCTGGCGGTGTGGGTGGCGGGGGCCTATGCGTTCGTGGAAGCGTCGAACTATAATGCGAGAAGAAGGGCGCCGGAAGTCTTGGTGGAAGGGCGGCGCTTCCGCGTCGTGCGGCGCCGTGAGACATACGACGATCTCGTTCGGGAAGAATTGAGCGCCGGCAAGTAGTGGCGTAAAATAAGCGCGTAGAATCATTCCGGAAGACATCTGGAAATGCGGGCTATCTGCCGCGAAGGGATGCTGAGATGGAAGAGAAGTACCACCTTGCAGTGACCGTGGGCTATAGCTTCGTGATTGCCGTCATCGACTCCGTGATGCGCATGTCCGCCCCGGAACACTTGGCCCTTTGGGTTGTCGGGGTATCGCTTTTTGCGACTGTCCTATGGAGGATTCGCAAAGGCGTCGAGCCTCGCAAGGAATTCGAACTGCACCCATAGATCCGGTACGCCCGGCTGTTGCTTCACGCGCTTTCATCGCGAGAGAACCACGACCAGCCGCCGCGGGCCGTGCGCTCCCATCACGAGAATTTTCTCGATGTCGGCGGTGCGGCTCGATCCCGTGATCAGGCAAAGCATGGAGTTTTTCTCCTGTGCGCCGCGCTCCCGCAAGCGCGCGAAGGCCGCCTCCAGGTCGGAAACCAGCTGATCGAGCGTGGCCACCACGATATGTACGGGCGCGGCCACCGAAGCCCCTCTTCCCCCGCAGGACGAGGACACGAAGACCGATCCAGTCTGCGCGACAAGCGACTCCGCCAGCGTAACGGTCGCTTGCGAGGACTCGAGCGGCCCTCCCTCGCTCGACCAGCGGATTTCGCGGCCCTGCTGCCATAGCGGAACAATGCGCCGGAGTTGGGGCGCGTCCTGCACGAAAATGCCTCCCGCAGGAATTGACGCAAGCACCTCACCCACGGCTGCGGCGCTCGCGCCCATATCCGAAGTGATGACGCATTCCGTAAGGTTCAGCGCGCATTCCTTCTGAAAGCGGTCGAGCGAGTCGGTGATTGGTGCGAAAATCGGCCCGGAGGGCGCTGGGGCGGCATGTTTGGGGGCGGTTTTGCGCAGCGCGCTACGAACGCGCGCGAGGATGCGGTCGCGGCCCGAATTTTCAGCTTGCTCCACGCTGCTCCTTCCAAAGCTCCCGGAACGATTTCGCTGGAATTTCCGGAGGCGCGTGCGCCTTCGTCCATGGTCTCAACGGATCGAGCGGAGTTCGCGCCAGGCCCAACGAATAGGCCACTCGCAGCAACGCGCGCGCAGCGGCCCCGAAGAAAGCGAATCTTCCCGAGCCCTTCAGGACCCAGCTCCACAAGCCGAATGCCGCGCGTTCGCTCGCGGGGCGATCCGCCGACTGGACGGCGTTGCGCCGGTTCTGCAGTAGGTGATGGTGCAGGTCGATCTTCACCGGACACGCATCCGTGCACGCGCCGCACAGCGACGAGGCAAACGAAAGATGCTGAAACTTGTTCAGGCCGCCGAGGTGCGGCATCAGCACGCTGCCGATCGGGCCGCCGTACACCGCGCCGTAGGAATGGCCGCCGATCTTGCGGAAGACCGGGCAGACGTTGAGGCACGCCCCGCAGCGGATGCAGTGCAGCACCTCGCGCTGTTCGGGATCGGCAAGCAGCTCGCTGCGGCCGTTATCGAGCAGCACTAAGTGAAATTCCTCCGGGCCGTCCGTCTCATGAGGAGCGCGCGGGCCTCCGATCAGCGTGTTATAGCAGGCGATGGGCTGCCCCACGGCGGATCGGGCGAGCGCCGGCCAGATGACGGCCAGATCCTCCATGCGCGGAATAACCTTTTCGATTCCCGCCACGGCGACGTGTATGCGCGGAAGGCTGGTGCCGAGGCGCCCGTTACCTTCGTTGGTGGTGAGCGCCATCATGCCCGAATCGGCAACCAGGAAATTCGCTCCGGAAATTCCCATCTCGGCGGAGAAAAAGGCTTTTCTCAACGCGCGGCGCGCGATGCCCACCAGATGCTGCGGATCGTCGCTCTCGACGCCGCCCAGCTTTTCACGAAAAAGGTCCGCAATTTCCGCGCGCGTCAGATGCATTGCCGGCGTCATCAGGTGATAGGGCGGCTCGTTGCGGAGTTGGACGATCATCTCGCCTAGGTCGGTCTCGTAAACCTTCACGCCATCCTTTTCCAGCGTGTGCGTGAGATCGATTTCCTCGGTGACCATCGATTTCGACTTCACCACGGTGCGCACATTGTTCCGCGCGGCCAGATCGGCGATATAGCGGCGCGCATCCTCGGCAGTCTCCGCCCAGTAGACGTGCCCACCACGCTCCTTCAGCCGCGTCTCGAATTCAACCAAATATTTGTCGAGGTGGTTGATCGCCTCCCATTTGACCTCATGCAGGCGCTGGCGCGCCGCTTCCCAATCCTGAAAACGCGCGCCGGTGCGCGCCACGGCCGCTTCGTAATGATCGATGCCGGTGCGAATCGTGCGCCGGTGCGCAAGGTCGGCCGATTTCGTGGCGGCGTTGCGGAGGAATTCCTGCGCGGGCGTGCTCATCGGGCGCCGTCCGCCACGGCAGCGTCGTGCGCGATATTCCCGGCTGTAGCGGGAGAACCGGTCTGCGCCAGAATGCTGGCGAGATGGATCGTGCGTACAGGCGACTTCCGCAGCCGCAGAACGCCCTCGATATGCATCAGGCAGCTCGAATCGGTGGACGTGACGTACTCGGCGCCGGAGGCCTCGGCGTTGGCAGCTTTCGTTTCACCCATGGCCGAGGAGATCATCGGAAACTTCGTCGCAAACGTGCCGCCAAAACCGCAGCACTCCTCGCAGTAAGGCATTTCGACCAGTTCCATTCCCCGGACGTGCTTGAGCAGCTCGCGAGGCTGCTGCTTGATGCGCAATTCCCGCAAGGCATGGCAGGCGTCATGATACGCAACACGATGGGGAAAGCTCGCTCCCACGTCAGGCACCTGCGCAACCTTCACGAGAAACTCGGAAAATTCATACACGCGCGCGGCAAGTTTTTCTGCCTGAGGAAGCAACGAACTCCCGGCCAGCAATTCGGGATAAAAATTCCGCACCATCGTGGTGCAGGAGCCGGAGGGGCAAACGATTGCATCCGCGTCCGATGCACCGAATATCTGGACGAACCGCTCCGCAAGGGGCCGCGCCTCGTTCCAATAACCGCTGTTGAAACCGGGCTGCCCGCAACAGGTCTGGGCTTCGGGGAAATCGACGGCATATCCCACGCGCCGCAGGACGCGGGCCATGTCCATCCCCACTTCGGGATTCAGTTGATCCACGAAACACGGAATGAACATCGCGACGGTCTTCTTCGGCTCAACTATTGTGCCCCTTACGGGTTGTTTGCGTTAAGAATTCCAGCCGAGCGCCCACATACGCCTGGCGGTGAATCCGGGACGCCTCTTCTTGCCGTGGAAGCTTACGCGTAAAAGCCGCGCAGTTTCAGCGCGCGAGCCACGCGGTCGATCGCGAGAATGTAGGCAGCGACGCGATTGTCGACGCGGTGCGCTTCGGCATAGTGCACCACCTGATCGAAGCTCTGCTCCATCACATCGCGCAGGCGCTCGTTGACCTCGCTCTCGCGCCAGAAAAACCCCTGGCGGTCCTGCACCCATTCGAAATAGCTCACGGTCACGCCGCCCGCGTTGCCGAGGATGTCGGGAATAATGAAAATCCCTTTTTCGCGGACGATGGGGTCGGCGTGCCAGGTGGTCGGTCCGTTGGCGCCCTCGCAAAGGATGCGGCAATCCAGGCGGTGCGCGTTCCGGGAGGTAATCTGATTCTCGGTGGCCGCCGGCACCAGAATGTCGCACGGCCGAAAGAGAATTTCCTGGGCAGACATCGTATCCCCACCGGCCGGAAATTCCACCAGCGGCCGGTGCTGCGTATAGACCCAGTCATAAAGCTTCGGGATGTCGAAACCGTTCTCGTTGTAGAGGCCGCCGTCTATATCCGCCACTCCGGTGATCTTGTAACCAGCGGCGTGCATCAGGAGAGCGGCCTGCGACCCCACGTTGCCGAATCCCTGGATGATCACGCGGGAGGACTCGCGTTTCATCCGCAGTTTGTCGATGGCGCGATTGCAGCAGATCATCAATCCACGCCCGGTCGCTTCTCTGCGGCCCTGCGACCCGCCCAGATCGAGCGGTTTCCCGGTAACCACAGCCGTGGTCGCCTGCCCCACGTGCATCGAATACGTATCCATCACCCAGGCCATGATCTGTTCGTTCGTGCCGATATCGGGAGCGGGAATATCGCGCTCCGGGCCGAGCCAATCGCTCAGCTCCGCCGTATAGCGGCGGGTGACGCGCTCAAGTTCCGTCCTCGAAAGCTTCGACGGATCGCAAATCACGCCACCCTTCGCGCCGCCGAAGGGAACGTTCACCACGGCGCACTTCCAGGTCATCCACGCGGCCAGCGCGCGCACTTCGTCCAGGGTGACGTGGGGAGAAAATCGCACGCCGCCTTTCCCGGGCCCTCGCACGGCCGAATGCAGCACGCGATAACCGATGAATACTTCCAGATGCCCGTTATCGAGAGCCACCGGCACATACACGGTAATTTCCCTGCTTGGATATTTCAGGTAGCGGTACAGGCCTTCTTCGAGTTCCAGCTTCTGCGCGGCTGCTTCGAATCGGGCTTCGGCGGACTCATAGACATTCAACTCATCCTGCGTGGCGACTGGCATTTTCGACCTCCAAGAGCCCTGCCAGTTCCATTCAGCGCGCCGGGAAACCCAAACAGAAGGCGACCAATGGAGCGGGCCAAACTCCCCTCAATCAGTATACGAACCGCGTGGAGCGGGGGCAACTCAGGTGGTTGTGAGCCGGCGTGGAGAAAAAAGCGGGGCACGAAACCAGGAGCGAAACGCCTTTTTCAGCGCCCCGGGCGCTGTTTCACGAACTTGTCGATCAGCAGTCGCGTCAGCCGCCCCTGATCGTGCCGGACGACGCCCGCCTCCTGAAGCAGATTACCGGTGACATACCGCAGGCCGAGTTGGTCCAACTCTTCGAGCGAAGGATCGACAGGCTCGGCGCCCTCCGCCCGGTAGCGGCGCAGAAGGCGCGGCGTCACCGGGCGCCTGTTGATCACCACAAAGTCGAACAGTCCCGGCCGCGTATGGTGATAAATGGCGCGCACGTGGTCGGCGACGGAGTAGTGCTGCGTCTCGCCAGGCTGCGTCATCAGGTTCGCGATGTAGACGCGCGTGGCGCGTGAGTTGACGATCACGTCCACGATTTCTTCCACCAGCAGATTTGGAATAATGCTCGTATACAGAGAGCCTGGTCCCACGAGGATGAGATCCGCCTGCCGAAGGGCATCGAGGGCTTCCCGAACCGGGCGCACCCTTCGCGGCACCAGGCGCACGCGCGATATGGGTTTCCGCGAGCGGGAAATATTCGTTTCCCCGGCCACCATGATCCCGTTTTCAAGCTCGGCTTCGAGCGTCACGTTCTGCGCGGTAGAGGGGAAAATTCTCCCGCGAATCGCCAGCACCTGCGCGGACACCTGAATCGCCTGCGAAAAGTCTCCGGTAATGTTGGTCAGCGCGGTCAGAAAGAGATTTCCGAAGCTATGCCCCGCAAGTCCCCTTCCCGCGGGAAAGCGGTACTGAAACAACTCGCCGAGTAGATGTTCATCCTTGGAAAGAGCGACCATGCAGTTGCGGATGTCGCCGGGCGGAAGCACGCTGTATTCGCGGCGCAGGCGGCCCGAACTCCCGCCGTCGTCTGTGACCGTGACAATCGCCGTGAGATCGCCGATGGGCCGGGCTACGCCGTTCCTCTTGGGCCCGGCGACATACTCCTTCAAGCCGCGGAGCACTGCGGAAAGGCCGGTGCCCCCGCCAAGCGCGACAATACGCGCAGGCCGGGAGCGATGCTGCATGGATTTTTTCACGGGAGATGCAGGAACTTAACCGGCCGAACCTTCTCGCTCCGGATAGAGCAATTCGGTAAAGCGCGGGTCCTCCTGCAGGAAAGAGAAATCCTCATCGTTCCGCGCGTGGTAGCGATTCTCCGGACGCAGCTGGATGGCGATCTTCAAATTCTCCATCGCGGAGTCGGCTTCGCCGGTGAGGCAATCCAAGGCAGCCATCGCATACACCACGTGATCGGCCTTCGGCGCGGCCTTGCGGGCACGGTCCAGATGCTCGCGAGCTTCGTCCCACCGGCCAAGGTTCATCAGCGCGACGCCCTGCGTGTAATGCTCCTCCGCCGACTTGGCGGTGGGAGCGGGTACGCGGGAAATTCGCTGGTCGCAGATGCGCACATGAACGAGCGCGCGGTCCCGCAATTCCTTGCTGGGGCCTTCCAGCACGCGTTCGAGCGACTGCTTCGCCCGCTGGAATTTCTGCTGCTGAAAGAAGCCCAAAGCCTCTTCGTACGCCTTGAGTTGTGCCTGTTTCGCGGGGGCTTCGGGGTCTGGGGGAGCGACGACTTTGGCCTTGCTCACAGCAGCTAAGCTCTTATTTGCCAATTCTTTATGTCCATTCGGGGAAGAGTCCCGGCCTCGGGCTACTCGACGTTTCACAAGAGCACCTTGTGGATGACGAATCTGGAACATAGCAAACTCCGCAGGTTGCGTCAATGCGCGGCCCACAATAGTGTCAAACCACATTAGAAATGTCCCCTTGCTTACCTCGTTAGAAGTGTCCCCTT
>CAZRKW010000017.1:0-30352 GCA_964600355.1 uncultured Acidobacteriaceae bacterium | reverse complement strand
CACGTCGCCTTTGCCAATTTCCTCCACCAATTCCCAGGGCGAGCCGATATCGCGCGCCAAAATCTGTCCGCAGCACTCGTTCGCGTTCCCACTCAGCATGCCAATCTTCGGCGCGGTGAATGTGACGGTATAGTCCGCCTCCACCGAGACGCCCGAAAGTTCGCCCGAATCGGCCGCCGCGCCCGATGGAATATCCACGGCCACCACAACCTGCGCGCTCCGCCGCCGGTTCACTTCCTCGATGGCCTCCCGCAAAACGCCTTCCACGGCCCCGCGCGTCCCGGTTCCCAGCAGCGCATCCACGATCACGTCTGCCGAAGCAATCGCCGCTTTTGCGGCGGCAGAACCGGCCGCGTCCGCGACGATGCGCAATTCTCCTCCGCCTTCCTGCCAGCGCTTGCGATTCACCGCAGCGTCGCCGCGCATCTCGTCTGCAGTTGCGAACGAGTACACCGCTGGATTCGCGCCGCTCTCGCGCAGCTTGCGCGCGATCACAAAGCCATCGCCACCGTTGTTCCCTTTTCCGCACAGCACAACCACTCGTCGTTGCGTCAGGTTCGGAAACTTGTGGCGAATGAATTCGGCCGCGCTCGTTCCGGCGTTTTCCATGAGCGTCAGCCCCGGCACGCCGTAGCGCTCGGTCGTCAGCCGGTCGACTTCCCTCATCTCCGCCGCTGTAAGTGCTTTCATAAATGGATCGGCCGTGAACGGACTTGCGCGCGGGACGTGAAACGCGCGATTCGAAGCTGTTTCCGCGTTCAGTATAGAAGAAAAGCAGGCCGCAGCTCTAGTTCTGGAGGAAATTCAGAAATGTAAGGGGCCGCGATTAAAGTTTCGACGGGAGATCCGGGAAACTTTCCGGAGCAGCTTGCGCGCGCTAACGGCTTCACGCTTTCAGATTGGAGACTTTGTCCTGATAGACAGGAGTGCGTGCCAGAGCCTCGGGCGCCTTGGCAATTTCGAGATCAGAGTCCGCAAGCGCCGTCTCTGGTTCCCCGTCAGGGGACGCGTTGTCGCTTTCCCGCAGCTTCGCCGATGAAGCAGCCACCGCTCCCAGTTTCGCGCGCAGGCATCCGACCAGTTCCGGCGCCAGCCACGAAATGTTCATTCCCTCCGACACGATGAATTTGCAGCTCAGGATCGGCCGCGAACGGTCGTCGTCGGAAAGCTGGCAGCTCACCTTGCAATACTGGCATTCCTGGTTCCAGCAGAACCGCCCATAAGGAATCGTTCCGGGGCTGATGAACTGAAATGCCCGCAGCAGCGAATTTCTCTCCGGCACAAGGAAAGTCTTGCCGAGAATCGTGATCTCGACAAGCTTCTCATAAGGGCGAAACACATCCTCCATCAATGGCGATTCGCTGTCTGACATTAGGTCGATTCCCCCGCGCACGAAACTTAAATCACTCGGGCGCGGAGAGCAACGAGAACGAATCCGCAACGTGCTCAATGCTCCAATGGCGAAGAACCGGGTCACGAGGCGAAGGAAGCAGATGAAACAAACGAGGCAGAGGAGGAACCCGCCGCGGCCAAATTCGAACGGAGTTAGGATTTTTCTTTTCCTATGCCTCCTCTGCCTCCTGTGCTTCCTTTGCCTCCCCTATTTCGCGCCCGCCGGAAGCAAGATGGCAATGGTGAATACTCCCAGGGCGACCCCCGGCGGCGTTCCCAGCATCCCAAACACAGCCGCCGCCAGCCCCAGGCTCCTCGACGATCCCGCGCCCTGCATCAGCGCCATACCGGCCAGGAACGAGAGCACCGCTGAAATCAGAGCCATCACCACCGTCGCACCCAGAAACAAGTGAAACGCGTTCATCCACGCAAACGGATCGGCCACGTGGCTCACGATCGCGCCCCACATCACCGTAAGCGTCCGGTTGTAGACGATGATCCACGCCGCCGCCGCGATCATAATCACGCCGTAAACCACCCAAAGCATCCCCAACATCCCGTATCGATTGCCATGAGTTTCCATTCCAATCACCTCGCGCAGCCACGATTTATCTTAGAAGCAGCCGCCTGTATCCATCATAGCGCCGTTGGGAGGGAGAAGGAGCTTGCGAAGCAGGATGCAAACGAAACAGAGGAAGAAAAGAAGCAAAAGAGCAAAGGAAGCAAATAAGGAAACGCGAGGAGGTCGTCTCCTCTACCTCCTTTGCCTCCTCAACTTCCTCTGCTTCCTTTTCTAGGTAGTGACCGTTCGCTTCGGCTTGGTGATCTCGTCGATCAGGAACAGATCGGTAAGGAGCGCGCGGAGGTGTATCGAGGCATTCAGGTTATCGATTAGCTGTGAGCTTATGGACGGCTGGGAGAGAACCAACTCCATAGCGGCCAGCGCGTCGTGCGCGTCGCGATCCAGAACGGCAATGAATTTGTGGTATTTTTCGGCGGGCTGCAGGCCGTCCTGCTTCACAAGCGCGGTGAATGTCTCGGCGAGCCCCGCAACAGCAGCTACCGCGCGGGTCAGGTATCCTCGAAGCTGATCGCTCGACTGGCTGCCTTCGTCCCCGCCAATTCCCTGCGCGGCGTAAGCCAGCATGAACTCATAACACTCTTCGACAGCGTCGCAACTCTTCTCGAGTTTTTCCCGCATCGCTTCAGATCACCGCTTCCGGTGACTTGGCGGGCACGGGCTGCGAACCCTCTCCTTCGGCATGCCAACGCTCGGGATCGTAATGCTCCACGTACTTATTACGCGTGATCCACCCGAAGATCATCGACTTGGTCAGGAACAGCTTCTCCGGCCGGACGGCGAAGTAAATGTGCATCATTACCAGCGCGATGAACCCCACGCCGGCCAGGCCGTGCAGCACGTACACCAGGCCCCAGGTCTCATCGCCCAAAATGTAGGGGTTCCGCGTGAAAAATGGCGTGCGGATGCGAAAGAGCATGAATATCCCGGTGCAGATCACCGAGAGCCCCGCGCAGAGCACCGCCAGGTGAAACATCTTGTTCTCCAGCGGGTACTTTCCGAAGCGCCGCGGCGGAGAAAACGGCTTTCCCATCGCCCGGTTCAAGCGGCTCTGCGCGTCCTCGATATCCTGCTTGTCCGGCCAGATCGACCAGAAATCCAGCACGAACGACGCGTGAATCACGTGGTAGAGCACGGAGACAATCAGCACGATCCCCGCGATCCAGTGAATCTTCACCCAGGCGAACCGCACACCGACCTTGGGGAGAAACGCCGAGAAAAGAAGCACCAGCATCGCGCCCGCCATCACCCAATGGAAGGCCCTGGCTCCAAAGGAATGCCTCGCGATATGCGCCGGAAGCCGCGCGGCTTCGGCGGCAAGCTTGGGATCGCTTTCCACCGTCGCTTCTTCATTCTTGGCCCAGTAGCCGACATAAATCGCATGGACGATCAGGAACAAACCCGCCGCGATCGCCGCCACCCACAGAAGGTCCCAGGAAATGTGAATCGGGACGCGCTCGCCCCACGCACTCTGTGCCCACTGTATGAAGTTCAAGCGGCCGCCTCCTTCACTTCCCCGCCGCGAATCGCGCGTTTCACGAGGTTTCGCAGCAACAGCACTTTGTAAGCGTTGTAGCGCAACGGCACCGCACCTTCCACGGCCATCTGTCCGGCCATGTCCGCCGTTTCTTCGTTGGCCATCTGGCCCGTCACCGCCTCTTCCACCTTCGCGAGGCGCCACGGATGAGCAGCGACGCCGTTGAGGACGATGCGGATGCGCTCGATCTTGCCGCCGTTCACGACTCTTGCCGACGCGATGTTCACGAGCGGGAAATCCCACACGGGCCGGTCGCGCACCTTCTCAAAGTAAAACTCCGTATTGGCCCAAGTGGACGGAATGCGAATCGCGGTCAGCAGCTCGCCCGGTTCCAGCGTAGTCATGCGGGTGATGTCGAAGGCCGGACCGATAAAATAGTTCTCCGCGTCGACGACGCGCTCGCCCTTCGAGCTCTTGATCACCATCTTCGCTTCGAGCGCCACCATGGCCGGCGCCGAATCCGAAGGGCTTACCGCCACGCAGCGGTCCGCGCCAAGGATAGCGTGCTCGCGGTTGATGGCGGTCGGCGTGTCCGCGTAACACATGTTGCCGCCGGCGCGGTAGCATGGGAAGCCCGCGCGGTAATACCAGCAGCGCGCATCCTGCGAAACGTTGCCGCCGATCGTCCCCTGGTTGCGAATCTGCGGCGATGCCGCCGCTTCCGCCGCTTCGCTCAGGATGGAGAACTTTGCCTTCACGGAAGGATCGTTGACGACATCGGTCAGCGTGGTCATGGCGCCGATCTCAAGGCCGCCATCCATTTCCCGGACGCCCGCCAAATCCTTGATCTGGCTCAGGTCCACAAGCACCTTAGGGCGCTTGATGCGATCCTTCAGCCAGTCGAAGCTGTCCAGACCGCCCGCCAGCACCCACGCATCCGACCCGTGCTCCCGGAGAAGCGCTACCGCATCGTCCACGGACGCGGGCTGAAACAGCTCGAAGGCCGGCATCACATCGCGAATAACAGCCATATTCGATTCTCCTGATTTCTGCTTCTATCGATTCGCCCGATAAACTTCTTCAGTCTTGTTAAATATGAGCCGTAAGAGTCTCGGTCACCGGTTTGCCCGCTTCAAGCGACGTCAGAATAATGTCCGCCGTCACCGGGGCGCGCCGGAAGACCTCGTCTCCCACCGCGTTCGAGATCGCGTTCAGAATCGCGCAGCACCCGCCGCCGACCGGCGGCTCACCGATTCCGCGCGCACCCACCGGAGTCTCGGGATCGGGAATGTCCAGTGCCGCCCATTCCATGTTCACCGGCACGTCCAGAATCGTGGGCGGCTTGTTCTCGTAGAATCGCTTCGCCAGAAACACGCCCAGGTGCTGGTCGTAAACCCACTTCTGCCCGATCGCGTGACCGATCCCCAGCATCGACCGGCCCAGAATCTGGCCGCCCAGCGCCGCGGGGTGAATCACCGTGCCGACATCCGCTACGGCAAGGAAATCGAGAATCTTGTAGCTGCCGGTTTCAACGTCCACTTCCACCTCGGCAAACGATGCCACGAACGAAAACGGCGCCCCATCGCCGCCGTAGTTATCCCGGCCAACGCCCATGAGCCCCTGCCCTGCCAGAGCCTTTGCCGAAGCCACCGTCATCTTGTTGATGTCTTTTGGCAACTCGTGGCCGTCGTAGGTGCCGCCGAGCGCGATGGCTCGCTGCGCGGCCTGCGCCAGCGTCATTCCTGCGCCCCCGCCCTTGCGGTACACGCGCTCGTGCCCCACTTCATAGTCCTCGGGACGCCCGCCGTGTTCCTTCGCGGCAATTTCCTGCAGTTTTCTCTTGCCGTCCGTGGCGGCCGCATGAGCCGCGCGCGTCATGGCATGGGTGGTCTGGCTGCCGCCCGAAGCGCAGGACCAGGGAAGATTCTTCGAGGTGTCGCCCCAGGCGAGCTCCACCTTCTCCCAGGGAACTCCCATCATTTCCGCGGCCACGCGGTTGGCATCGCTGAAAGTTCCGGTGCCCAGGTTCCCGACGCCGGACTGGATGTACATCTTCCCGTCCGGTTTGATGATGAACAGGCCGTCGTACCCTCTCGATCCGCCGACGAACGTGCTGCTGGATACGCCCACGCCCCGCACCTTCGTGCCGTTGCGCTTGCCTGCGGATGCCTTGCGCTCGTCCCAGCTGAACATTTGCGCGCCGTTATCGAACGCCGTCTTGAGGAAGCAGCTGGTGGTGTAGCCCCGCTTTCCGTTTACCGGAGGTCCCCACAGCGCCTTGCCCTCGGGCGCGTTGATCCGGCGCATGGCCACCTGGTCCACATTCAATTGCCGCGCGGCCTTCGCGAGCAGAGGCTCCATCAGCGTGATGCCCTGCATGCCGCCCGGCGAACTCTGCGCCGAACGCGGAACCGTGTTGGTGAGCACGGAAATCCCGCGCCACTTCATCGCGGGCGGCTGATAAAGCAGCGAAATAATCCGACCCGCCATGTTGAAATCGCCCGCCTGCTGGTAAGGGCCGTTGTCGCCCACCGCGTACATGTCAACCGCGGTGAGCCGGCCGTCCTTGTCGAAGCCGGCCTTGATCCGCCCGTTGATGCTGGGGCGCCCGCGCCCGATGTAATGCTCTTCCTCGCGGGAAATCCGCATCATCACCGGCGCGCCGCACTTCTTCGCCAGCACGGCAGGAATAATCAGATGTACGCTGCCGGTAATCTTGCTGCCGAATCCGCCGCCGGTGTATTCGCTGATCACCACGACGTCTTCCGCCTTCATGTTCATCCAGCGGGCCACAGCCGGAACCGTCTGCACTGTGCTTTGCGTGCCCACGTGCATGAAGAGCTTCTTGCCCTGCCAATAAGCCATGGCCGAGCGCGTCTCAAGACACTGGTGGCTGGTGTTCGGGGTCGAAAAAGTCTCGTCGAGAACCAGCGCCGCGTTCTTGAAGCC
Organism: uncultured Acidobacteriaceae bacterium; assembly: GCA_964600355.1. Taxonomy (GTDB): domain Bacteria; phylum Acidobacteriota; class Terriglobia; order Acidiferrales; family UBA7541; genus Palsa-295. Next base: position 23,954 of record CAZRKW010000017.1, on the reverse strand, counting down.
ACCTTCGACGTCGCCGTAAGTCCAGTCGTCGGTCGACTTGCCCATCGGCATCTTGCCTTCGGCGTAATCCTTGAAATCCTCGTCGGTCCACTTGATCTCGGTCACGTCGAGGGGAGGCGGAGGAGCAGGCTTCGCACCGGGCGCCGGTGGAGGAACGGGCTTGCGCGCCCACGTATTGCCCTCGACGCGCGCGTTCGGGCTGCCCGGCCGCAGGCTCACAAACGGGTCGACAACATAAGGAAGCGGCTCGTAATTCACCTTGATCTTTTCGATCGCGTCCGCTGCAGTGACTTCATCCACGGCTGCGAGAGCCAGGATCGGTTCGCCCTGGAACACGGGTTCGTTGGCAAGGCCGCGTTCTCCGCGCGGATCCGCCTTGATGACGACGCCCAGGTCGGTCACCGAATCGGCCGGAGCCGGAAGATCGTCCTGGGTGATGATCCCCTTGACGCCCGGCATGGCCAGCGCCTCGGACGCATCAATACTCACCACCTTGGCATGCGGGTAGGGGCTGAGCAGCAGCTTCGCGAACAGCATCCCCTCGGCGCGAAAATCCTCGGCGTATTTCGCGCGCCCGGTCACTTTGGCGATAAGGTCGGGAGTGGTGTAATTCTGCCCCACCAGTTTCGACTTATCTTTCGAGGCAGCCGTTTGGGCAGTCACCATCGGCCTGTTTGTATTTGCAGCGGTTGCTTTGGGGTCGTTTGTCGAGCTAGACATTTTTCACTCCCCGCGAAAGTTCCGCGCCGCGCATCAGCGCGGTCAAAATCTTGTCGTAGTCCTGGCACCGGCAGAGGTTGCCCGAAATCCCGTGCGCGAGCTGCGCCCGCGTCGGATTCGGATTCTTCTTCAGGTATCCAACCGTGGACATCACAAAACCCGGCATGCAGAAAGCGCACTGGAACCCTTGCTCCTCCACCACTCCCTGCTGCACCGGATGAAGCGTGCCATCGGCGGCGGCCAACCCTTCAATTGTCTGGATTTTCTTGCCGCGGGTGGTGTGGGTGAGCACGGAGCAGGCGTAGATGGGAACGTCGTCAATCAACACTGTGCAGGACCCGCATTCGGCGCGGTCACACCCGAGCTTGGTGCCCGTCAGCCCCAGCTTGTAGCGCAGCGTCATCGCCAGCGTTTCCTGCTTCATCACGTCGACGGCCCTTTGCTGGCCGTTCACGTTCAGCATGATCAGGCGTTCCACCGATCCCGGCGACGCCGCGAAGGTGTGATAGGCGTTGCGGACAAGATAGCCCGTCGAGCAGACCGCCCCGGCGGCGATCACGCCCTTGATCATGTCTCTTCGCGAAAGCTTCTTGGAGTTGCCGTGCGGATCCTGCATGTCAACCTTATCTGCCATAACAATTCACCTCAATCCAGCATACGGGCCCGGAGCGACGTTTCTTCCCTCGGGTGACATATAACACTTTACGTCTGCCTGTCAATTGACTTCTAGAGTAACCGCCCCGCGCATCTCGGCCCAAACAGAAAAGACCGGAAAATGACAGCATTCGTGCGGCTCCCCAATCCTATTAATGGACGAGCCAGATAGCCATTCCGTTTCTACACTTCATCAAGAGGATGGTTAAGAGCCGCCCACGACTCCTTCTTCCACCCACACGTTCCAATCCACTCCGCTCGATTCAATCACCAAAAAGAACTGCCGCGGGTCTTCCGTCACGTAAGCCACTCCGCTGCCCTCGCCTTTGTGGTCCACAGACACCGAGACAAACCGTCCGCTCACCAGGCTGTGGACAATCACCCGAAAGTTTCCCTTGCCCGGTGCTTGCGCGTGGCTCGTCTGCCACTTGATCCGCCACTGCCCGCTTCCAATGTTGAACGAATCCGTCTGCGTGCTTCCGCGTCCTGAAAACGAAATCACCGGCAGCCAGCCTAACTCAGCTGGCTTGCGAACCGCCTGTGGCTGCGGCCGGCAGGAAGCCAGCAGCAAGGAAGCGGCAAGCATAGCGAAACTCATCCACCTGGCGGTCGCTCGGTTTGCTGCCGGTTCGATGCAACTCAATGATGATCCTGCTCCTGCCCCGGACGCTTCGTACGGTTCGCCGTCTCCGGCGGCACAATTCCGTTCAGCCTCAGATAGATCACCGCGTTCCCGTAATGATCCATGGTGTCTTCGAATGCCTGCAACGCAGCGCCCGCGCGCGTGGTCTTTTGCCCGCGCATCGCCGTCACCACCTCGGCGCCGTTCTGATCGTTCAGCGTGGCCAACATCATGTCGCCGTAGGCGTACCCATCCTCCAGCGCATCGAGCATCTCCGCGCGCGTCTTAATATTCTTGTATTTCGCGGCGAGCTTCTCCGATTCTTCGCGGCTCTTTCCGGCCACGTATCCCATGTGCGTGTAATTGTCCTCGATCGCGTGCATCACCAGTTCCCGAAAGCTGCGGTACCCCTTCGCCGGGCGGAAGTCGAACTTGTCCTCGGGCATCGCGTCCACAATTTGAATAAACATGTCGCTGATCCGCTTCCAGTGCGCGCGTAGCGCCTCCGGATAGCCGGAATCGGCGCTGCTCGTGCCAGCCGCAAGCAGCATTAGGGTAACCAGCGCCACGAAATACTTCGCTCTGAAGCGTGTCATCGAAATTCTCCCACGGAGGCGAACCCATAGCACTTCGCCTCTTCGTCCGTCAACGGCAGTTGTAAGACTCTACGGAAGGAAACGGAAACGGGCAACACCAATCGCAAGAGCTCCTTGCCCCAACCGTCTTCCCGGTTTGAAAACCGGCGGCAAAGGTTGTAGAAGTACCTCAGCAATTTTCAATTCTTATTCGGAGGACACGATGAAGATTCACCCCAGGCTGCTGGCTGCGACCGTATTACTACTGGCAGGCACGCTGATACTTTCCCGGCCGCCGGCGCAGGGCCAGACAACCAGCCCCAAAGATGTCACGCCAGCCGACTATCTGCGCTGGCAGACGGAATACAAGAACTGGGGACGCTGGGGTGCCAACGATCAGCGCGGCACCACCAATCTGATCACCCCGGCGAAAGTCCTCAGCGCGTCCAAACTAGTGAAGGCCGGCATAGTGGTTTCCCTCGCGCATGCCGTGCCGCAGACAACCGACGCGGAAGTTCCGCCATCGGCGGTCTTCCATCGCATCACCAATGGCATCTACCCCACCGGCACCACCGACACCTATCAGGTGAGCTATCACGGCAAAGGCATGGCTCACATGGACGCCTTCTGCCACTTCTGGGGCGCCGACGGAAAAATGTACAACGGCTACGTCGCCCTGGAGAATCTCTCCGCCGAAACAGGCTGCTGGAAGGACAACGTGATGGCCTGGCGCGACGGCATCATGACCCGCGCCGTCCTCTACGACATGCCGCAACTCAAGGGAGTCGACTGGATCGAGCCGGGTACCCCGATCAAACGCGCCGACCTCGAAGCCTGGGAGAAGAAATCGGGCGTCAAAGCCGGTCCGGGCGACATCATCCTTCTCTATGTCGGACGCTGGAAGCTAAGAGCCGCGAAAGGCCCGCAAACAGACGGCAAAGTCGCAGGCTATTACGCCGACGTGATTCCGTGGATCAAGGAACGCCAGCCCGCTTTCATCGGCCACGACGTCAATATCGACTGGAACCCGCGCCCCGGCTGGGGATCCGCGGAAGGCATCCCCATCAATCCGATCCACCAGGCCGTGCTCAACTGGATGGGCGTCAACATCATAGAAAATCTCGATCTCGAGCAAGCCGTCGAAACCGCTCGGCGTCTGAAGCGCTACGAATTCATGCTCACCTTTGGACCAATCCCGGTGGAAGGCGGCACCGGCTCGCCGCTGAATCCGCTGGCAGTCTTCTGATCCGACAGCGCTTTCGTCTCTGGTAAGAAAAAATCTTCTCGACGCACGGGCGTCAATCTTTCGGCAGGCGAAACGCGATGTACTCGCTCGAAAAGTCCCCGCCGCCAATGCCAAGCACGATGTACTGCCGGCCGTTCAGCATGTACGTCATGGGCGAACCCGTCTGCGGCCCGGGCATGTACACGGCGCCCACTTCCCCGCCGGTCGCCTTATCGTAGGCGCGCAGCGTCGCGCCGCGTCCCAGCGACGGAGTTGTCGTGGCGACCGGATCCCCGCTGATCACGAGCGTTTTCGTCACCAGCGTGCCGGCCATGTCGGCCTGCCCGGTCCTCGGAATAATAAGCCCCTTCAGCGCCGGATTATTGCGCACGCCGTCCGGAGTTTCCCCATGCGCGATCTGCCAGACGAATTCTCCCGTATCCAGATTGATCGCCGTGATCGTTCCGTAAGGAGGCTTGAACAGCGGCAGCCCCTGCACCGTCAGCCTGCCACCGCCGCCGATATCCCAGTAATTCATATCGGTCACGCCGGGCTTCGGTGTAACGAGCCCCACGACCCTCGGGCAGGCATTGCACGCCTGAACGTAAAGAATGTGCGTCTCCGGATCGTAGGCGCCGCCCGGCCAATCCGCGCCGCCATGTGCCGTGCCAAGCGTGAGCGTGCCGATTTGATCGGCGGTTCTCACGATCGGCGGCGTGAAGACCGGCCCCAGCTTGTAGTGCTCGCTGAGCTGGAGCGCCTCGCTGCGAAGCTCGGGAGTAAAGTCGATAAAATCATCCGCGCTGACGCCATTGCGCGAAAACGCCTTCGGTTTGGTCGGAATCGGTTGCGTCGGCGAATACCACTCGCCCGGCACCGCACCTTTTTCCACCGGCTTCTCCTCGATCGGCCACACGGGTTCCCCGGTCACGCGGTCAAGAACGTACGGAATCCCTTGTTTGGTTGGCTGCGCCAGCGCCTTGATCGTGCGGCCATTCACCGTTACGTCCGCCAGTATCGGCGCCGCGGGAATATCCATATCCCACAATCCGTGATGCACCAGCTGGTAATGCCATTTTCGCTGACCGGTCTTGAGGTCCACGGCAACGAGGGACTCCCCGAAGAGTCCGTTTCCAGGCCGATGTCCGCCGTAGCGGTCCCCGGTGGGCAGTTCCACCGGCAAATAAGCCAGGCCAAGCTCTTCATCCACCGACATCTGCGCCCACACGCCGGTGTTTCCGTTCGTCGCCCAGGAATTATCCAGCCAAGTGTCGTTGCCGATTTCTCCGGGCCTAGGAATCGTTCGAAATGTCCACAGCAGCTTGCCGGTTCGTACATCGAACGCCCGAACCAGCCCCTTGGTGTTGTTGTGCGTCTTAGGAGTGTTGCCTTCCTCGAATGCCGATCCCACGATGATTTCGTCTTTCACCACGACCGGCGCGGCGTGCAGACCGATTTCTCCCTTCACCAAATCAATCTGCTGGCCGGTGCCAAACTCGACGCCCGCCTTGAGGTCCACAACGCCGTTTTTGCCAAAGCCAGAAGCGGGAATGCCCGTCTTCGCATCGAGGGCGATCAATCGATAGCCGGGCGTCACATAAAGCACGCGCGCTTCGCTTCCATTACCCCAGTAAGCCAGTCCTCGCCCGGAAAGTTTTCGCGGCGACTCTTCCCCGCGTTCCGCTTCGTTTTCACTGTGCATCCAAAGTAACTCACCGGTCGCGGCGTCGAGCGCGACCGCCGCGCGCCGCGTTCCCGCCGTGGCGTACAGCACTCCGCCAATCATCAGGGGCGTGCCCTCAAGCTTGAACTCCTTACTCGGGCCGAGATTGTCCGTCTTGAACGCCCAAGCCACTTCCAGCTTATTGAAGTTCGAAGCGTCGATTTGACCGAGCGGCCGGTAGCGCGTGCTGGCGAGATCCGCCCCATAGGTAGGCCACTCAGAATTATTCCCGTTCGATTGCGCCGTGACTTTCCGCACCGGCGCCACAAGGACAATCAGACATAGCAGCCCCGCCGCGGCAATAAAATCGAACCGCGTGCCTGTCCGGATACGTGCGTGCAGGATTTTAATCGCCGTAAGCATCTCAGTTCTGCCCTTCTTCACTCCAGCGCCGTAAAGCAGCCTCATAGATGAAGCATGAGTTCCTTCGCGCGCCCAGCCGAAACGAACTTGACATATACCGCGGACGAATCGAAGTACCAGCCGGAATCCGCGCTCTCCAGCGCCTCCTGCGAGCCAAGGTGCGGAATTTCTTTCCCGTCCAAGCGCACGTTCTTCGGCCGCCCCGTCTTGTTGAATTTTGCCACGAAGGTCTTCGCCGACGCTCCCACGTTCAGCGTGACCTGGTTCCCCTTCCTGCTAGCCTGGCACTTCACAATCTCCTGCGTGCGCGCCCGTTCGTCATCGTCAAAAAGCGTGAACTCCGCCTGCGAAGTGAGCCGGATATCGAGCGTGATCGGATCGAAAGGCTTTTCACCGACGTAATTCATGAACGGTCCCATCGGCACGATCGAATTCCCGCGCACATAAAGCGGCATCGTTTCCAAAGGCGGCTCCACGTGCAGAGTTTTCGGCCCGGCGTGTTCCTCGCCGGTCTCATAGTCGTACCACGTTCCTTCCGGCAGGTAGACCGTCCGCTTGCTGACGGGCTTATAAATGGGCGCCACCAAAAAAGCGTCTCCAAAAATGTATTGGTCCTGCAAATTGTACGTACAGGGATCGTCCTGAAACTCGAGCACCATCGCCCGGATTATCGGCAGTCCCGTTTTCGTGGCGTTGTACGCATGCGAATAGATGTAAGGCAGCAACCGATACCGCAGCGTGGAGTACTTCCGGTAGCTCGCCACCGCGGCGTCGCCGAAATTCCACGGCACCCGCAGCGGAGACCCATTGAAGCGCGTGTGCGATTGCAGCATGGACATCTGCATCCAGCGAATATAAAGCTCGGGAGTAGGCCCCGGAATCCCCGCCGCCAGATCGTCAGGAGGCAGGTAGCCCGCGATATCGTTGCTCCAGAACGGCACCCCGCAAAGCCCGAGGCAAAGCCCGCCGCGCAGCGTCGCCGCCATCTCCTCCCATCGGCATTGCGGATCGCCGGACCAGCAGATCGGGTAACGCTGCATCCCCGCGGTCCCGGAGCGCGCGTTGATCAATCCCCGGTGCCCGGTATGCTCCACCACCGCTTCGTAGGTAGCCTTGTGGTAAAGCAGCGTGTAGAGGTTGTGCATCTCCCGGCCGGTTTTCTTGTTGTAGTAGTACGCATCGGCGGGATTGTCTTCGCCGAAGTCGGACATTCCCACGCCAAAGCACCCGGCCTTCATGTACTGCCCGACTTTATCCTTCCACCATTTCACCGCGGCCGGATTGGTGAAGTCAGGAGCCACGCTGGCGAAGCGATTCGCGGCATAGAAGCGGTCTCTCCACGCATCGTCTCGTTCCACCGCTTCCAGAGTTTCCTCGATCTTCTTGGGAGCCGCCGGCGCTGTGGGATTGATCGAACCCCTCACCAGGATCGCCTCGTACGGCGAGCCATCCTTTTTCATCAGCGCGTATCCGCCGGCGATCGCCTCCCGGCCGATTTCGGAGTCCATCTTCAAAAAGGGCGCCACATGGATTCCCACCTTGATGCCCACTTGTCCGAGTTGTGAGGACATGTCCCGGATAATGCCGAGCCCTTCCTGCAAATCCGTCGATTCCATGGCCACCACGGAGGTGAAGTAGTCCATCGGCAGCCCGAGCGCCCGAAATTTCTTCGCGACGGCGACAGGCCCCTCCTCTCCCTTGATGCGGCCATTAATCTGAAACCAGATCCCGAAGGACTCTTTCGGTGGAAATGCCGGCCACCCGGTGATCTCCTCGTATCGCGCCAGCACCTGCTTCATGGTCGGTCCGTAGATAATGAAGAAATCCAGGCGCGGGTCGTCGATCAGAAATGTGTAAGACACCACTGACCGGCTACCCATATCGCACCGCGTGCGAAACGTGGTGTTCGCGAAGATTCCATAGCCCGCCGTGCTCATCATGAACGGGATCGGCTTGTGCGTGTCGTCAGTGCCCGCGCCCCACGGATTCACCACCCACCCGTTCACCCGCAGCCCCAGCTTGTTCAGCTTGGTGAACCGCTCCCCGAATCCGTAAAAGTTCTCGTCCTGCGCGACCGCGAATGTCTCGTTCGACCGGAAGAATTTCCCGTCCACAGTGGTGAAACCAAGGGGCAAGCCCCGAAAGTTTCCCTGCGTGTCGACGTCGTTCACATCCTCCTGCACCACAAACTTCCCCTGCTTGTCGTACACGGCGTACTTCCAGGGCCTCTTCTGGAACTCAATGCGCAGCGAAGCCGTCTCGATCGTCAAACTGTCGGCCTTTTCCGCAACTGTGAACGCAGTCGCAGGCCATTCTTCTTTGATCTCGAGCAGCCCCTTTACATTCTTCAGCTCCGGATCGGGGCACATCTGGAAACGGATAATCTCGGGAGTGCAAACCGTCAAAATAACATCGATAGAATTTCCCCGGCTCGTCGCGCAGTGGAACACCACGCCGGTGCCCGTCTTTTCAAAAGAAGATATCGCCCGCACGGACTCGTGCTGCTCGAGTTCAGCCTGCGGCGCCTGCGCCGGGTTGGCCTGCGCTCCTTTCGCCGTGAGCAACACCGGCGCGGCCCCGGCAAGCGCCAGCACTTCCCTTCTGGTCACCATATGACTTCTTTCCCCTACGACTCCGCCAACCCGACCGGTCAAATGAACGACGCGAAATTCCGCAAATCGAAGCGCATGATTGCACTGCTCGGGCGGGAATTCAATCCTTCGGCAGCCGGAACGCAACATACTCGCCGGAAAAAGTTCCGCCGCCAATCGCGAGCACGATGTACTGCCTTCCATCGAGCATGTACGTCATCGGTGTACCACTCTGCGGCGCGGGCATGTACACCGCGCCCACTTCCTTGCCGGTGGCCTTGTCGTAGGCGTGCAGGATCGCTCCGCGCCCGTGCGAAGGAATCGCGGTCGCCAGAGGATCGCCCGAGATCACGAGCGTTTTCGTAACGAGCGTTCCCGCGTGGCCCGCCTGTCCGGTGCGCGGAATCGTCAATCCCTTCAGCGCGGGACTGTTGCGCACCACGTCCGGCGTCTCCCCGTGCGCCACCTGCCAGACGAATTCGCCCGTGTCCAGATTGATCGCCGTAATCGTCCCATAAGGCGGCTTGATCACCGGCAATCCCTGTGCGTCGATGTCCTCGCGGCCGCCGTGCCCTTCCACGTAATTCATATCCGACGCGCCCGGCTTTGGCTTAAACAGACTCATAATCCGCAGGCAGGAGTTGCAGGCCTGCACATAGAAGATGTGCGTCTCGGGATCGTACGAGCCTCCAGGCCAGTTGGTCCCGCCAAAGCTCGTGCCGAGAGTCAGCGTGCCAAGCTGCGTATCCGAATTCACCACCGGCGGCGTGAAGATCGCACCCATCTTGTAGCGCTCGGTCGCCTGAAGCGCCGCATTGCGAAGCTCGGGCGTAAAGTCGATCAAGTCATCGACGGTCACGCCGTTGCGCGCGTAAGCCTTCGGCCGCGTGGGCATCGGCTGCGTGGGGGAATACCATTCGCCCGGCATGGCCCCTTTCTCCACGGGCTTCTCCTCAAACGGCCACACCGGTTTTCCGGTCACGCGATCGAGCACGTAAAGAATTCCCTGTTTGGTAGGCTGCGCGAGCGCCTTGATCGTGCGCCCATTCACGGTGATATCCGTCAGCACCGGCGCGCACGAAATATCCATGTCCCACAGTCCATGATGGACGAGCTGGTAATACCATTTCCTCTGCCCGGTCTTCAGGTCCACCGCCACGAGCGAATCGCCAAACAACCCGTTTCCCGGGCGGTGCCCGCCATAATAATCGCCCGTCGGCATTTCCACCGGCAGATAGACCAAGCCAAGCTCTTCATCGACCGAAATCTGCGCCCACACGCCCGTGTTGCCGTTCGTGGCCCACGAATTGTCGAGCCAAGTGTCGTTACCAAATTCGCCGGGTTTCGGAATCGTTCGAAACGTCCAGACCAGCTTCCCGGTCCGCACATCGAATGCGCGAACCAGCCCCTTGGTGTTGTTGTGCGTCACCGGCACCGAGCCTTCGTTGAAGGCCGCACCGACAATAATTTCGTCCTTCGCCACGATCGGTGCCGACTGCAATCCAATCTCGCCCTTCACCAGATCGATCTGTTCGCCAGTGCCGAACTCCGCGCCGCGCTTCAGATCGACAACGCCGTTCTCGCCAAAGCCTCGAACGGGCACACCCGTCTTCGCGTCGAGCGCAATCAAACGGTATCCCGGCGTCACGTAGAGAACTCGCGAGTCCTTTCTGTCGCTCCAGTACGCCAAGCCACGCCCGGAAAGCCTTCGCGGAGCCTTTTCTCCGCGCTCGCCTTCATTCTCGCTGTGCATCCAGAGCAGCTCGCCGGTGGCCGCGTCGAGCGCCACCACCGCGCGCCGCGTGCCAGCCGTTGCATACAGCACCCCGCCGATCATCAGCGGAGTCCCTTCCAGCCGGTATTCCGGCCGCGGACCGAAACTGTCCACCTTGAATGTCCAGGCGACTTCCAGCTTGTTGAAGTTTCCTGCGTCGATCTGATCGAGCGGACGGTAATGAGTGCTAGCGAGGTCCGCCCCATAGGTAGGCCATTCGGAATCATTCCCACCGGATTGCGCGCCAATTCCCTCCGGCCACACGGCGAGAGCCGTCAAAACCAACATCGCCACACTCGCGATCGAGAAAATTCTGAACTCGCTCTTGCCAAGCGACGGTTTTCTCATCAGTAGCGGAGCACCAGTTCCTTTGCATCCCCAGGCGCGCCAAGCTTTGCGTACACCACCGAGGACGGATCGAAATACCAGCCCGCCTCGACAGCCTCAAGTTCGCGCTCTGAAGAGAGATGCGGAATCTCCTTGCCGTTGACGCTCGCGCGTTTCGGGCGCCCGGTCTTGTTGAACTTGGCGATAAACGTCTTCCCGGATTCGCCCACGCTCAAAGAAATCTCGCTCCCCTTTTTCTGCGCGACGCACTTCACGATCTCCTGCGTATGCGCGCGTTCATCATCGTCGTAAAGCGTGCACTCCGCAGCTGAGTTGACCCGGATGTCGAGCGTCACGTGACTCCACGGCCTATCCTCGATATAAAGCGCCTCCGGCCCCATCGCGATGATCGAATTGTCTCGAACGTAAACCGGCATCACGTCAAGCGGCGACTGGACGCGCAGATACCGCGGTCCTTTGTGTTCCGCGCCCGTTTCGTACTCATACCAGGTACCCTCCGGCAGGTAAACCATCCGCTCGTTCACCGCCGTGCACACCGGGGCCACCAGCAACGCATCGCCAAACATGTACTGGTCCTGAATGTCGTGGGTGCACGGATCGTCCTGAAACTCAAGCGCCATCGCCCGAATCATCGGCAAACCTGTTTTGGTAGCGCTGTAGGCGTGCGCATAAATATAAGGAAGCAGCCGGTACCGCAGCTTCGCGTATTTCCGGTAATTTTCCACGGCGCGATCGCCGAACGCCCACGGCACGCGCAGCGGCGAGCCATTGAATCGCACGTGCGATTGCAGCATATTCATCTGCATCCAGCGGATGTAGAGTTCCGGCGTGAGATCGTGCCCATTCGCGGAGTTAAAACCTCCCACGTCGCTATTCCAGAAAGGAACTCCCGAAAGCCCGATGGAGAGCCCCGCGCGCAGCGTCGACGCCATTTCCTCCCAGTCGCACTGCGGATCGGCCGACCAGCACACCGGAAACCGCTGCATGCCCGCCGTACCGGATCGCGCATCCACCAGCCCGCGATACTCCGAATTCCCGGCAACCGCCTCGTAGGTCGCCTTCTGATAAAGCAGTGTAAAAAGATTGTGCATCTCAAGACCGGTGCGCCCGTTCGAATAATAGGCGTCGGCAGGAGTGTCCTCGCCAAAATCGGACATCGCCACTCCGAAGCAGCCCGCCTTCATGTAAGCGGCCACTTTGTCTTTCCACCATTGCGCCGCGGCAGGATTGGTGAAATCGGGAATGACGACGGCCCGTCTGTTCGTCCCATAAAAGCGCGCTCTCCAAGCACCGTCGCGTTCGACCGCCTCGAGCGACTCCTCGATCTTCATCTTGGCGCGATTGCCGCCGAGCAGAATCGCCTCATACGGAGCCCCATCTTTTCGCGCGAGCACATATCCTCGCGCCTTGGCTTCCTGCGCCGCCTCGGAATCGGTCATCAGAAACGGCGAGGTATGAATTCCAATCTTGATTCCCAGCTTCCCAAGTTCGTCGGACATTTCCCGGATCTGCTCAAGCCCTTCCTGCGGATGCGAGTCCTCGGCGGCCAGCAGCGGACTGAATAAATCCAGCGGTAGACCAAGCTCCCGGAACTTCTTCGCAACGCCCAGAGCGCTCGTTTCGCCCGTCTTGCTGCGGCTGTCGGTAACAAACCACACCCCAAAGGACTTCTTCGGCGGAAACGCCGGCCAGCCGGTAATCTCCTCGTAACGGGCCAGAATCTCTTTCATGCTCGGGCCATAGATAATGAAGAAATCCAGCCGCGGATCGTCCACCAGAAACGTATACGACACCACCGACCGGCTGCCGATGTCCCAGCGATTGCGAAACGTCGTGTTCAAAAAAATGCCGTAGCCGCCCGTGCTCATTAGAAACGGAATCGCCTTATGCGTATCGTCGGTTCCCGCGCCCCACGCATTGACGAGCCACCCGTTCACCCGCAGCCCCACCTTGTTCAGCTTGGTGAATCGCTCGCCCATCCCGTAGAAGCTTTCATCTTCCGGAAGCGCCAGCGTTTCATTCGATCTGTGGAACTTTCCGTCGATGGAAGTGAACCCGAAAGGCAGCGCGCGAAAATTTCCCTGCGTGTCGACGTCGTTCACATGCTCCTGCACTACGAGCTGCCCTTGCTTGTCATACACCGCGTACTTCCAGAGCTTTTTTTGAACCTCGATGCGCAGCGATCCGGTGTGAATCGTAACGATTTCAAGCGTCTCGTTCACGCTGAAGGGCACAGGCGCCCAATCCTCTTTGACCTCAAGCAGCCCCTTCACGTTCCTGAGCGCCGGGTCAGGGCACATCTGCACGCGAATGATCTCCGGCGTGCACACCGTCAGCGTAACGTCCACACTCGTGCCCCGGTTCGTCGTGCAATGAAACGCCATGCCGGTTCTGGTTTTTGCAAACGAAGCGATCGCCTGAACGAACTCATGCTGTTCCAGCTCCGCCGCAACCTCCGGACGCGCCTCCACCCCCGTCGCGGCGAGCAAAAGCGGAGAAGAACCAGCCAGCGCAAGCACTTCCCTTCTGGTCACCATGTCTGTCGCAGGTTGTCCTTTTGTCAGATGTCTGTCGTTTACTTTGCCAGCGGGTCGGGACGCATCTGGAAGTGCGCCACCTGGCTGGGCGTGTCCTTCCCGCCCTCGGTCAACTGCGAGCCGGTCGCTTCATTGGCAGCCCACAAGCCTCGCCCCTTCCATCCAGCCTTCGCATCGTCGATGCGTCCGTCGAGAAAGCGCGAGAAAAACCCCATCGGATACGGCACTCGCAGCCGCACCCACCGCGTCGTCGCGGGATTGAACACCATCAATGAATCCGAATCCGCCTCGCCCACCACGGGAAGGTTCTTCCCCATCCCGAGCGTGTTATAGCGATCCACCCACATCGCGTAAGGAAAATCCGACTTCACATTGGGCTGCGTCTTGAAAGCCGCCCCGGGTATGGGATAAAACGTCCAGCCCTCCGCGCACCGCCGGCCCGTGGTCAACGCTTCCCCCGTCACCGCTTTGCATTTGCTGCGGTCCAATCGTGCCAGGTAACCCTCGCCCACCAGAGGCGTCCAGACCATCCCATTCGTATCGATATCGACTCCCCGCGGATGCGATCCACCCGGCCCGTTTCCCTTAGCATCGTAAGGAACCTCGTACACCTCCGCATTGCACGTGCTCGGCGGATTGTCCCCCTTCACCATCCGGATCAGCTTCCCCGGCCGTGGATTGAGCGCCGTATACCACACGCTGCCATCCGCGGGGTTATACGCAATCATGTCGCCCAGCGGCGCCGCAATCGCGCGGTCCAGTTTCGGATCGAGCGGCGCCGGAGGCGTCGTGTACGCACCCAGCTTGCCGTCCCGGTTGTAGTCGATCACCGCCGGGCACCACCCCTGCGCCTTTTCCGAGTCGTGCGTCTCATCCCACACGCGCGTGTTCACCCAGGCGATGCCGCCTTCTTTCAGAGATTCGTAAAGTGTCTGGTCCTTGTCCGCCGCGAAGACCACATGCTCGGTCGTCACGCACTGATCGACAAATTCGAATTTGCGCGTCTTGGGATCGTAAACAGCCGCGCCCTTGTTGCCGGAGTCACGAGGGAAATACTTCGCGTACGCATTTCCGGACTCCGCCTTGCAAAATGCGGGATTGTCAGCGCGGCTCTTCACGTTGAACCACACCCGTCCCGCGCTGTCCATCGCGAACGAGCCAGGATTCAGAAAGCCCGTCCAGATCAATTCATCACCAAAGTAAACCGAAGGCGCGGTCTCTTTCTGCGGAGCCCAAGGCGTCAACTGCTTCACGTCGTATCCATCAGGCAACGCGATCTCGGTCATCGACTTGGTGTTCTGCGCCGGATCGAGCGCCGCAATCGCCCCCGCGAACCAGTCTCCGCCGTAAACCGGTCCATACGCGTTCACTGATGGGTTTCTTTTATCCGTGCTGATCGCGGCGTAAGGAAATGCGGCGCGCACCGACCAGTCCCACACCGTCACCACAACGTTCCGTTCGACGCCCTCGGGCCGCGGCGGCACGGGCGGCAGTTCGCCCTTCGCGATCCGGTCGCCCCAGTCCGCAAAAAGCGCCACCCCTTGCTCGTGTCCCACACCGCTGAGCATCCCATTCATGAGCGAGCCCAGCTGGCCGGAGGAAATAAACCGCGCCCACGCCTGCGCGCTCGTGTCGAATTTCCCCAGGCTCGCGGGAATCTCCCGCGTGGCCTTGGTTCCCGTCTGATGGCAGCCCCAACAACCCTTCAGCACATAGAGCCAATCCGCCTGCGTAGCCAGAACCGACGGCGAAGCTCCCGGGATCGCCATAGGAAATGCGCTCTTCGGCGGCACGTTCAGCAGCGACGCCCAATAGCTAGCCGGATAATATTGCGCCGCTGCTGCCGGTGTCGGCGCCACCACCGCAGCCAGCGTCAAAGTTTTCCCCGGCGTAGCATCCACCGGCTCGGAATCCACGAGCCCGTAGCCTCGCACCCACACTTTGTAATTCGCCTTCGGCAGCTCCGGCAGCAGGAACTGACCGCGATCGTCGGTAACCACGATCTTTCGAAATTTCGTCCCCAGGTCCGAAGTTTCCGCAATCACCCACACACCAGCTTCCGGCCCCTTCGCACTCGCCACCGCCCCGCCAATCTCACTCGCGCCAGTAGCAACCGCCGCGCGGCCGTTCGCCCGCACAATGGCGACACTCGCCCAAAGCCCGCACCCAGCCAACCCCATCACGATCAGTTTCCACGCCCGCTTTCGCATCAAAGATTCCCTCGGATTTTCCGCTCGCAAGCCTGAAGATCAACGTCAAAACTCTCTCGGTAAAATTCAGAAAAAAGTTCCCCCTCCAAGTACACCTTTTCTCCGCAATTTGCAATCTGTTGACGGTAACGACGGCGATAGCTCCCCGGCCGGTGGTTGACAAGAACGCCGCGACAGAATAGAAGAACCACGTCGCTGCCTTCGATCCTTCACAACCTATTCGGAGATTCCTATGGCCACAGATTCGCAAGTATCGCGCAGAGATTTTCTCGCAGCCGCCGTTGGAACCACCCTTGGGACCAACGTTGTGGCGACGGCTGCCGCGACCGCCGGCTCCGCCGCTCCCTCGCCGGAGTCGTCCGAAAGAGCACCGCAAAAATCCGGCACCGTGCAAACGGTCCTGGGACCGATTAGCACCGACAAGCTCGGCTTTCACCAGTCGCACGAACACGTCTGCTGCACCTCCGACGGCTTCTGGCTCTACTGGCCCGAACTCATGGGCGGCCGCGAAGCCTTCATCCAGACGGCGGTCGAAAAACTTAAGACTGCCAAAGCCGAAGGCCTCGATTCTTTCGCCGATCTCACCACTATCGACCTCGGCCGGGACATTCGCCTGCTCGAGGAAGTTTCCCGCAAATCAGGCGTGCACATTGTCGCCGCCACCGGGCATTGGGTCGAGCCCGCCCGCTGCATGGACGTCCGCTCGATCGAAGAACTCACCGATTACTTCGTCCGCGAAATTCAGGTGGGCATGGAAGGCACCAGCATCAAAGCCGGCGTCATCAAGGCGGCCAACGACAGCGGCCCCATCACGCCCTTCGGCGAAAAACTCCTGCACGCCGCGGGCCGCGCGTGCAAAGCCACCGGAACGCCCATCTCGACGCACTCCTTCGCCCTCGAACGCAACGGCGAAAAACAAGCCGCGATTTTCGAACAGGAGCAGGTGAATCCATCGAAGGTTTGCATCGGCCATTCCGCCGACACCACGGACATGAGTTACCTGCTGGGACTCGCCCGCCGCGGCTACTACCTCGGAATGGATCGCCTCAAAGGGGGCGCAGATCCACCGAAGCCCCGCGCAAGCTTCCGCGAAAAGCTCGCATCGATAAAAGCCCTGGTCGATAACGGATTCGGCGACCGCATCATGGTAGGAACGGATTACGCAATCGGCTCCGCGCAAGTGCCCACCCCGGACCTTCGCGTGCGCGATGCTCTAAATCCAGACGGCATCCACTTCGTATGCCGTCAGGTGATACCCGGCCTGCGAAACATTGGCGTATCGGAAGCAGCAATCAAAATGATCACGGTCGAAAATCCCAAGCGCTTCTTCGACGGCGCCTGAGCCTGCAGTTACGCTGTGCCGATGAAATTAGGCTGGGGTCCTCACTGAAGCTCGCTGCCGTTCGCAGTCATCCTGAGAGGCTGTGACTTTTTGATCTTTTGCGGGTGCCCGACCCTTCGGTGCCAAGGGTCGGTCTTTTCTCTTTCTTGCCGTGCCTTGCTTTTCGTTGTCATCCTGAGCCCATCCGCGCCCGGCGCGGATGGGTGAGGGACCTGCTTCATCTTTCGCCGGTGCGGATGTCCAGGGTCGGTCTTCTGCATTTCGTGCCGCTCTTTGCTTTTGTCAGTCGGCGCGCAGCGATGGATACCTCCTGTCCTTGGCCTTTTCCGGTTGTTGCCATACCGTGTCGTTGGTCAGAAGTTGTCACGTGCGCCAGGAACGCCCGGGCGGTTACTGATCCTTCCCGCCAAGCTGCACCTCATAACCGTCGATATCCTTAATGTGGATGCAGCATGCCGTCTCGCGCTTCACTTCGATGCCTCGCCGCTTGATCTCAGCGGAAACAGCCGGTCGCACGCTCTTATCCGCGTCCCAACCCGCGATCGTGAAAGCCACATGGTCCACAGGCAGCTGGTCCGTCTTCTGCCGCGGGTGAAAGAAAATCACCGATTCGCCCACCCCGACCGCCGCTTTCGTCCCATCGTCCATCACGACTTTCAGCCCAAACGTTTCGGCGTACCATCCGCACGTCTTCTTGTAATCCCCCACGCGATAACCCACGTGATTCAGGTAGGTGGCCTTCATCGGGTTGTTCTCCGCCGCGCTCAGAGCAGTGGGCGCCGCGCTCAACGCGGACGCCGCCGTGGCCGCCAGCGCGAGACTCTGAATCAATTGCCGCCGGCTCATTTTTCCCTGCTCGAAATTCAGAAGCATTTCCGCGATCACGTGTTCCATTGCTGTGTCCTCCCCTGCGTTCCTGAATTCTGCTGATCGAGCCGGCCACTCCTCCACCCAAAGCGGTTCGCTACTTGGCCAGCGGATCGGGGCGCATCTGGAAATGCGCCAACTGGCTCGGCATATTCCCCCCGCCTTCAGTCAGCTGCGTTCCCCGCGTCTCGTTGCCGGCCCACAAACCGTGCCCCTTCCAACCGGCCTTGGGATCGTCGACGCGTCCGTCGAAGAACCGCGAGAAGAATCCGTGCGGATAAGGAACCGTGAGCCTCGTCCATTTCTTGGTGTCCTGCTGGAACGCGATCAGCGAGTCGGAGTTGGCTCCATCCACAATCACCACGTTCTTGCCCAGCCCAAGCGTATTGAGTTCGTCCACCCACATGTAATAGTTGTAGTCCGCTTTCACAGTCGGATCGGACTTGAAAACAGGCCCCGGGATCGGATAAAACGTCCAGCCTTCGCGGCATGCCTTGCCACTGATAGCTGCCTCGCCAGTCGGGATCGCCTTGCACTTGCGCCGGTCAAAGCTCGCGAGATATCCCTCGTCGGCCAGCGGAGTCCACAGCACCCCGTTGCTATCCACGCCGATCCCGCGGGAATGCGAGCCTCCCTCGCCGTTCCCCTTCGGATCGTAAGGCACCTCGTACACTTCCGTCCCGCAGGTAGCCGGAGGATTTGCCCCCCGCGACATGCGGATCAGCCTTCCCGGCATGGTCTGTATGTCGGAATACCACACGCTGCCGTCCACAGTGTTGTAAGCGATGCCATACGCGCCCGGCTTCTTGACGCCGGCCGCCGCCGGGCACCATCCCTGCGATTTCTCCGCGTCATGCGTTTCATCCCACAGCCGCGTATTCACCCAGCCAATGCCGCCCGGGTCGCTGCTCACCGAAAAATACAGGGTCTGGTCCTTGTCGTCGGAGAACATGATCCGCGTCGACTTGAAGCACAAATCCACAAACTCCCATTTGCGCGTCTCGGGATCGTAGACATCCACGCCCTTGCCGCCGGCGTCCCGCGGGGAATTCTTCGCGTAGGGATTGCCCGATCCCGCTTTGCAATAGCCGGGATTATCCAGCCGCGTCTCCACGTTGAACCACACCCGCCCGCGCCCGTCCATCGTGATTGGGCCGGGATTGATGGGATCGTTCCACACCAGCTCGTCGCCAAAATACAGCGACGGCGCCAGCTGATTCTGCGGCGACCACGTCACCTGCTTCGAAAGCTCCTCCGGGTTGGGATAAGGGACGTGGATCATCGAGCTGGTATTCTTCACCGGATCGATCACCGCGAGAATTCCCGCCGACCAGTCCGCGCCATACACCGGCCCGTTCGCGTTCACCGAAGGATTGCGCTTATCGGTGCTGATGAGCGCGTGAAGGAACGAAGAACGCACGGACCAGTCCCACACCGTGAGCACCACGTTGCGCTCCATTCCCTGTGGACGCGGCGGCACCGGCGGCAGTTCGCCCTTGGCGATGCGGTCTCCCCAATCCGCGTACATCCCGATAGTGCGGTCGTGGCCCATGCGGTCGATCTCCCGCATCATTTCCCGCCCCACCTGGCTCGACGACATGAAGCGTTCCCACGCCTTGCTGCTCGAGGGGAACGTCCCCAGGCTCGCCGGAATCTCGCGCGTGGATTTAAGTCCCATCTGGTGGCACGTCCAGCATCCTTTGAAATACAAAAGAAAATCCGCCTGCGTCCGCAGCACTGTAGGAGGCGCCACGGGTCCGGTCCCGTGCGTCAATTTCACCGGATCGGGCGCCCCAGGCAGCGGGGGCGGCGGCGGAACGGTCATCGGGAAATCGCTCTTGCGCGGAATCGCCAGCAGCGAGGCCCAGTAATCGGCGGGATAAAACTCTGCCGCCGCGCGCGCCGACGGCGCGACCACCGCAGCCAGTGGCAGCGTTTTCCCCGGCGTGGCCTCCACCGGCTCCGAGTCCACCAGCCCGTACCCTCGCACCCAGACTTTGTAATTCGCCCTCGGAAGATCGGGCAGCACGTATTTGCCCTCATCGTTGGTCACCACAATCTTGCGAAACTTGGTGCCCAGATCGCTGGTTTGCGCAATCACCCACACGCCCGCCTCAGGACCCTTCGCACTGGTAACGGTGCCGCTGATGTAGCCGTCGTCCGCAAGTGCGCGATTTGCCTCCGCCCGAGCGCTCTTCCGCGGTCCGGCGTCCATCCGGATAATCGCCGCGCACAGGACAGCGGCCATAGCGACTCCCGCCATCGCCGCGAACTTCCACAATGCCCTATTCGATACTTTCATCCCGCTCCTTTTCGACTGCCCACCGCAGTCCCTAAGCCGTTAGGCGATTATCCGCGCGATTTACATTTTCGCCGTTCACCCACCCCTGGTTGAACGCCAGCAGGGTATATACCCTTTTGCGCTCCTTTCCTCAACGACTAAAATCGAGATCCGGACTCCGTCCACGCGTTCAACGGGAGGCAGAATAAAACGACCGCAAGATAAAGCTTGGAAGAACGCCGCTCTGGGGTTAGCGTGTGGAACTGACATCACAAAAGACGAGCACTTCAAGGTGACTTTTGCATAACTTCGGCGAATGGATCGAGCACTTCTCCTGGGTCCAATACATCAGCATGACGAGTTGGCTCTATTCCAGCGTCGCCGTCGTTCACTATTTCACGCTGCTGGTCATGGTCGGCACCGCCGTCTTCGTCGATTTGCGCGTTCTCGGAATTGCCGCTACTGGAAAGCCAATCGCGCAGGTCGGCGAACAGATTTATCCCTGGATGTGGGGCGCGTTCTGGCTGGCAGTTTTTTCCGGCTTTTTGATGTTCACCACGGACGCGGGCGATTACCTGCCGGATACCGTTTTTCGCGTCAAAATGACCGTAATTTTGCTGGCCGTGATCTTCTCGATCCTGGTGCAGCGCAGCATACCTAAGTGGGCCGAGCTCCCCTCCACACCGGCGGGAGCCAAATTGCTCGCTTCCATTTCACTGCTGCTCTGGATCGGCTCGATCCTCGCCGGAGTGGAAATCGCCGCCATTTCAGGTCTCGGATGACACCAGTGACAAAGTTCTCGCCCGATCCTGGATCAGACCAACGACAACGCCGCATGAGAGGCCGGTAGGAAAAAATGCAAGCGCACGTACAAACTTCGCTGTTGCCCTTCTGCAGACACCTGCAAATGACCTCCTGGGCCACCGCGATCCGCACATCGATCTGGATGTATCCCTTCATCCAGCTGATCCATTTCTCCGGCCTGTCTCTGTGGCTCGGCACAAACGTCGCGGGCGACTTGCGCCTTCTAGGCGCAGGCAAAAAAATTCAAACAGCCGCCGACGTGCGCGACGAACTGTTCGCCTGGAATTGGCTAGGATTCTGCGTAGCCATCTTCGGCGGGTTCCTACTCTTTTCCGCCCGCGCCACCATGTACATCATCAATCCCGCTTTCCGCACCAAGCTGTTCGTGCTGATTCCCACCGCCCTGCTCTGGCACATCGTCGTCCAGGCCAAAACGCGGGAATGGGGCAAGTCCGCGGAAACGCCCCTCGTGGCGAAGCTCTCCGGCTTGCTCGAATTGCTCCTATGGATCAGCGTGGTCACTGCCGCGGTAGAGATTCCCAGCTACTGAATCCGGCTTGCCTGTTCAGCGCGCCATTGCCGCCGCGCCCGTTCAGATTCATGTTCAAATTCGCGCTTGACGTTGAAATCGCGCTACTGTATCAGTGGGGTTTGGGCGAAACTCACAAAATAATGTCGTGGAACCCATACGCAAGCCACACCCGTCTCATCAATACGGGAAAAGCGATCGCCGTCACCACAGGAGAACACCGGCCATGGGAAATATCATAGGGGAAAAATTCAGGTTGCGAGCCGCTTTCGCCTCCTGTCTGCTCATTTTAGCGGCTATATCGCTGTCAGCGCCCGCGTTCGCGCATCACGGATACTCGGCCTACGATATGACCAAGATTCACTCCGCCAAGGCCACCATCACCAGCTTTGAACTCGCCAATCCCCACTCCTCCATCACCTGCGACATCGTCGGTGACGACGGCAAGGTGCAGCACTGGTCGATCGAAACCGGAGCGCCCATGCGCGGTATGAGAGCCGCCGGATTCACCCAGGACACGCTCAAGCCAGGCGACGTCGTCACAATTTATTACTACGCCGCCAAGAACGGCTCTCCCGTCGGCGCTTTCTCAAAAGTGATTCTTTCCGACGGCAAGGTGATGCCTCCGCCAGGCGTCTCCGTACAAGGACAACCGAGCCCTCAAAGCCAGTAGCTGGCAGCGGCTCTGGACGGAAGCGAAGTAGTTACAGCGAACAAGAAAACGGGGTGATCCAGCGCTATGACCAAGGTTCCCACGCGAAAACACTTTGCGATCGCAACCGCTGCGGCAATCGCCGCGTTGATCTTCTCCCCATTACTGCGCCCCCAATCCCAGGCGTCTCCGGACGCAAAAGCCGCCTCAGCCTCCAATCAACCGTTCGATCCTCACGACATTGGTGGCAGTTGGCGCGGCGACGCTCCCCACCCCGGCTATCGCGACTGGGCCAGCTATGACCAAAAGGTCCCCGAGCCCCCGCTGACCGACTGGGCCAAGCAGCATCTGCTTTACAAATCCATCTCGCACGACGCGCTGGGCGGCACTCCCCTTCCGGACAAAGATCGCCCCGGACACCTCTGCCCCAACAATCAGGACCCGTGCTACTCCGCCGATCCCAACGGAGTGCCCACCAACAAATCGGACGGCGAATATCCCGCCAAGGATTGCGAGCCTCTTTCGACGCCCGCAATGTATGACTACGCCAGCATCGGCCCGATGGAGTTGATCCCCACGCGCGAAGGCGACCGCATCTTCCAATTGTTCGAGTATCACCGCGAATGGCGCACCTGGTGGCTCAATCGCGATCACCCAAAAGATCTCGATCCCACCTATGAAGGAGACTCCACCGCCCACTGGGACGGCAACACCCTCGTCGTCGACACGATCGGCTACAACACCAAGACGATGATCACCCAGAACGTCGGACACAGTAAGAGCGAGTCATTTCGCCTCGTCGAGCGCTTTACCCTCACCGACCGCAATCACATGACGCTCGACATGACTTACTACGACACAAAAGCCTGGGGCGATAAATCCTGGCCCGGTTTCCGCAAGTATTTCCATCGCGTGCCCAAGGAAGACTTCGACGAATTCATCTGCAGCCCCAGGGAATACCAGGAATACAACAAGCGCGTAGCCATTCCCCTGGAAAGCCAGTCGAAGTAGCTGGAGTATGACCAGCCATGTGCATCGCGGGCCGCACGTGCGCAGCAAGTTCCGTCCTGGCCTTGCCCCTGTAATTCTGATCGCCGCGTTAGCGACGATCCCGTTGTGTATGCATTCGGTCGCCGCCCGCCCCGCGTCGGACTCCAACGCAAAAACCAAAAGCTTCAATCCACGCGATTTCTCCGGCGTCTGGTGGGTAGCCGATCCCGGCCCCGAAAAGCTAATGGCCCGAGGCAGTCGAGGTGACGCCAGCAAGTGCCAGACCTGCCACATCCCCGATCACACCGAGCCCGAACCCGCCCTGACGCCGTGGGCCAAAGAACATCTGCTCCTCCCAGACACCATGTCGGCATCCACCGCCCACGAACCCGCAAAATCAATCAGCCCCGCAATGGCAGCGAACCAGCGCGGCGATTGCGACCCCATCGGCGTCCCCGCGCAATTCTGGTACACCCAGTTAGCTCCCTTCGAATTCGTCAGCACCCCCGGCCGCATCCTCCAGTTCTTCGAAACCCACCGCGAGTGGCGCGCCATCTGGCTCAATCGCGGCCACCCCGCGCAGCCGGACAAAACCTACATGGGCGACTCCGCAGGCAAATGGGAAGGCAACACGCTGGTCATAGACACGGTCGGCTACAACGGCAAAGACATGATTGAACCGGTAGGCGTCGGCCACCTGATGAGCGACGCCTTCCATCTAGTCGAACGCTGGCAGCGCCCCAGCCGCGACAAAATAGAATTAGAAGCCACCTACTACGATCCCAAAGCCTGGGGCGAAAATTCATGGGGCGGCCTAAAAATGGAATTCCTACTCCAGCCCAGCACGCAAATCGAAGAGTCCTACTGCTCCCCCCAGGACAACGCCCGCTTCGAAGAAAAATTCATAAAGCCCGCCGCCGAACCCAAGCCCTAGCCCAAGCCGCATCCCTGCCGCGTGTAGCCTTCCGTGTTCTGCCTTCCGTTGCCTTGGCTTTGACTGTTTTGTATTTGCGGCAGTCATCCTGAGGAGCGCAGCGACGAAGGATCCCTCTTGCCGTTGCCGTTGCGGGTGAGGTGGCCTTTGCGGGTGCCCGACCCTTCGGTTTTAAGGGTCGGTCTTCGACGTTTTTTTCCGCCACCTTATTTC
>CAZRKW010000016.1:19841-32212 GCA_964600355.1 uncultured Acidobacteriaceae bacterium | reverse complement strand
CCACAGACCATCACCGACGCCAATGCTGGGAACATTTACGGAAACGTGCAAACCTCCACCGCGAATTATGCTGCGGGCGCGACCAAGGCTAGCGTGGCCACATCTGGCAGTGTCGAGCAACGGTTGGGTGGTGCGCTCAGCGCCAACGGCTGGTACAACAAGGCTGCCTTTGCTCCGGTTTTGAGCAGCGGCGCGAATGGCTACGGCAATTCCGGGTACGGCAGCGTGCTGAGCCCCGGTCAGTTCAATTGGGATATCAGCCTAATCAAGACAACCAAAGTGGGCGGAATCAACGAGAATGCGATTCTGGTGTTCCGTTCGGAATTCTTCAACGCATTCAACCACGCCCAGTTCAACGCACCGGCGAGCAACGATGTCACCGCAGGAACCTTTGGTGTGATCAACAGCGCATCGGTGAGTCCGCGGTTGATTCAGTTCGCTCTCAAGTACGTGTTCTAGATAGTTTGAACCTTCAACAAGGGGCCGCGCTCGCGCGGCCCTTTTTTTTTGTCCGGGCGCGCGGCATCGGCCGGGGATGACGAAAATGGTGCGTCCTCGGAAGTGGGCGGTTTCAAAAATCCGTGCTTGGTGTATAGTTTTTGAGGCGCTGCCATCCCTGA
Organism: uncultured Acidobacteriaceae bacterium; assembly: GCA_964600355.1. Lineage (GTDB taxonomy): Bacteria > Acidobacteriota > Terriglobia > Acidiferrales > UBA7541 > Palsa-295. The sequence continues at coordinate 31,592 of CAZRKW010000016.1, read as the reverse complement.
ACGCTGGCTTGATACTTCCTTGTGGCCTCTTCAAATCGCAGTCTGCCAATCTCTGTCAGGACTCCGGATTTGAACCGGACTCGAACCTGGAAAATGAATAGACCTTTGCGAGTGATGAAATTTGGCGGTACGTCGGTGGGCGATGCGTCGTGCATCGCGCGCGTGGCGAAGATTGTGAAGGATGCGTCGCTGGAAGGGCCGGTGGTAACCGTGGTGTCCGCGATGAGCGGCGTTACCAATCGCCTGATCGAAGCGGCGAAGAAGGCGGAGGCGGGCGAGCGCGACCCGGTGGCGGCGGCTTTTGAGTTGCTGCGCAAGCAGCACCACGCCGCGCTGGAGGCGCTCATCCAGTCGAAGGAGCGCCGCAGCCAGCTGGCGGCGCGCGTGGAAGCGATTTTGGACGAAGGCGAGCGTCTGTGCAAAGGCACCGCGCTTTTGCGGGAGCTAACCCCGCGCACGCTCGACGCCGTTTCGAGCCTGGGCGAAAGGCTTTCCGCGCCGATGGTGGCAGGAGCACTGGAAGAGCTCGGCGTGCGAAGCGAGGCCGTGGAGGCCACCGAGTTAATCGTCACCGACCCTTATCATGGCGGCGCAGACCCCATCATGGATCGCACGCGGGAGCACTGCGAATCGCGATTGCGGCCATTCCTGCAGGATGGAACCGTGCCGGTTGTGACGGGATTCATCGGCGCGACGCTCGACGGGGTGCTTACGACACTCGGGCGCGGCGGGTCGGATTATTCAGCGACGATTCTCGGCGCGGCCATCGGCGCGGATGAGATCATCATCTGGACCGACGTGGACGGAGTATTGACCGCCGATCCGCGCCTCGTGGCCGAAGCGCGCACCATCCCGGAGATTTCCTACCGCGAAGCCACCGAACTCGCGTATTTCGGCGCAAAAGTGCTCCATCCCAAGACGCTGCGCGCGGTGGTGCGGCAGGGAATTCCCGTGTGGATCCGCAACAGCTTTTCGCCCGAAAAGAGCGGCACCAAAATCACGCCCAAAGGCCGCAGCAATGGCGGAGGAGTGAAGGCGCTTACGGCCATCAAGGATGTGACGCTCATCAGCCTCGGCGGCCCGGGAATCGTGGGCGTGCCGGACGTGGTGGGCCGCACGTTTTCGACGACGGCGGAAGTTCACGCCAGCGTCCTGCTGATCTCTCAATCTTCCTCGCAGAACGATATCTGCTTCATCGTCGCGTCCACCGACGCGAAGCTCACCGTGGACGCGCTGCGCAAGGAATTCGCGCAGGACGTAGCCCACGAGAAGGTGGAGCACATCACAGTCGATCCGAACATCGCGATCGTAGCGGTGGTCGGCGAGAATATGCGCGGTACGCCCGGCGTGGCCGGCCGCGTGTTCATCGCGCTGGGCCAGGAAAACGTGAACATCATTGCCATCGCGCAGGGATCGTCGGAATCGAACATCTCATTCGTGGTGGCGGAGCAGGACATGAAGGCCGCTCTGGTAGCCACCCACCGGGAATTCGGTCTGGGCGCAAACAGGACCCAGGAGCAGCCGGTGCAGGTTTCCTGAATGGCACAGCAGACTTTACGCGAGGTCGAAAAGACGCTCGACGGCAAAGCCTTGCAGCGCTGCATTCTCCCCGGCTGTGGCGCCTCCTACGGAATCCGCGAGCGCATCTACGTATGCCCCAAGTGCGGCGGCCCGCTGGAAATCGAATTGCGCCTTCCTCCGGCGAGCGAAAGAGCCGGGCTTGCGAAGCTTTGGGCGGTGCGGGCCGGATCGCGCGACGCGCGCGACATCAGCGGTGTGTGGCGCTATCGCGAGTTGCTGCCGTTCGAGGACGCCGCCCCGTTTGTAACTCTTTTCGAAGGCAATACGCCCCTCTACGATGCGCCGCGCTGCGCGGAATATTGCGGGCTGGTGGGGCTGCGCCTGAAGCATCAGGGATGCAATCCTACCGGTTCGTTTAAGGATACGGGGATGACGGCGGCGGTTACCCAGGCGGTGGTGCTGGGAGCGCACACGGCCGTTTGCGCGAGCACCGGTAACACTGCGGCAAGCCTCGCGGCCTACGCGGCCCGTGCGGGCCTGCAGGCGGCCATCCTCGTGCCCCACGGGCAGATCAGCGCTGCGAAGCTGGCCCAAAGCATGGATTACGGCGCCGCAGTGCTGGAACTGGAAGGCAATTTCGACGATTGCATGCGGCTCATTCAGGAACTGGGCGACGATCCCTCGATTTACGTGGCGAACTCGATCAACCCGTTCCGCATCGAGGGTCAAAAGACGGTGGCCTTCGAGCTGATGCAGCAATGCAATTGGAAAGTTCCGGACCACATCGTGGTTCCCGGCGGCAACCTGGGAAACAGCACGGCGCTCGGCAAGGGATTCGAGGAGATGCTGCAACTGGGCTTGATTGACCGTTTGCCGAAGCTGAACGTGGTGCAGGCCGAAGGCTCCGCGCCGCTCGCGAGCCTGTTCGCGAACCTCGGCGCAGAGTCGTCGGATTCGCATGCAGCGCTTCCCAGCACGATGGCACCCGTTGCAAAGCCCAGGACGCTCGCCACGGCGATCAAGATCGGCGCTCCTGTTTCGTGGCAGAAGAGTTTGCGCGCCGTGTTGCGCTCGCACGGGCAAGTGATCGGCGTGAGCGAGCAGGAAATCGCCGACGCCAAGGCCATGATCGGGCGCGACGGAATCGGTTGCGAACCCGCGTCGGCCACTACGGTGGCGGGCATTCGCAAACTGGTGGCCGCGGGTAAAATCCACCCGGAAGAAGAAGTGTTCGCAGTGCTGACGGGCCATGTGTTGAAAGATCCGGACTACGTGAACCAATACCATCGGGGAACCTTATCGATGGATTCCGGCGAAGGGCCGCAGCCGATCAACGGTTCGTTTCGAAACGTACCGCGGCGCGTGGCCGCAACGAAAGCAGCCGTTTTGCAGAGTTTAGAAAAACGAAATTGATGTTCTGCCGGCGCGTTTACCGAAGCGCCCGGCCGGGCGATACCTTCCTGCGAAATTGAACTACCTGACCCAATGAGCGCGCCGCGCGAAAATGTTTATGAAGTTCGTGTCCCCGCTTCGACAGCGAATCTGGGAGCGGGATTCGATTGCCTCGGCCTGGCGCTGGAGCTTTACCTCAGCGTGCGCGCCACGGTTGTCTCCGGCCGGGGAACGAACAGCCATGCGCGGAGCATGGGAGTGCGCGGGTCGTCGGCATTGCCGAAGTCGGCCGACCAGAATCTGATCCTGCGAGCCATGAAGCTGACGGCCGACCGCGAGGGATTCAGCCTGCCGACGGTCCGCCTTGCAGTACAGAACGAAATACCGGTTGCGGGCGGACTCGGCAGCAGCGCGGCCGCGGCAGTCGCCGGAGTGGCGCTCGGTTTCGCGGTGAATGGGAAATCCATTCCGAAGGAAACCGCGTTGCGGTACGCCACGGAGATGGAAGGCCACGCGGACAATGTCGGCGCGGCGCTGATGGGGGGATTCGTCGTAACGTTCACGCGCGGCGATGGAAGCGTGGTGGCGGTGAGGAAGAACTGGCCCAAAATGGTGCGGCTGATTCTGGTGACGCCTTCGACGGGCCTGGAAACTAAGAAATCCCGCGCCGTGCTGGCGCAGACAGTTTCGCGGTCAGACGCCGTTCACAACCTGCAGCGGACGGCGCTGTTCGTGGCGGCGATCGAGGAGCGGCGTTTCGAATTGCTCTGGGACGCCATGGATGACCGGTTGCACCAGGGCGCGCGGCAGACGCTCATTCCCGGCCTGGGCGATGTGCTGAGTCTGGCAAAGATGCCGGGGCTGCTGGGAGTGGCGCTGAGCGGCGCCGGCCCGAGCGTAATTGCCCTCGCCACGGACCGTTTTCACGAGATCGGGAAGGCGATCGCCAGCCGGTTTGAAAGAAACGGTGTCGCTTCGACGGTGCGAATTCTGGAGGCCGCCCAGGACGGGCTCACCGCAACGCAGCAGAGGGTCAATCGGAGTTGAAGTTTAAAGTGGGCGTTCTGCCCGTGATTCAGGGCTAGGAACGGTTCCGAACCCGCCTGCGAAATTTCTCCGCAACAAACCACACGCCAAGGCCGACACAGAGAAGTAGTATCGTGCTCGGTTCAGGGGTAGCAATGAGAGGAATCCCCGGGGTACCCGAATCCGTCGAAGACCCTGAGCCAGTTGACCCCCCTGTATTCAAAAAGGTTCCTGTTCCAGTCGATGTTCCTGTGCCGCCGGAGTTTCCAAGTCCCGATCCGAAGGCCGCTCCGGGCGCGAATGGGTAAAACGGTCGAGCGAAATCGCTGTGTTCGAGCGCGAGCGGATGCCCGGTAGAGAAAGGAGCCGGGGGCGCCAGTTCTCCCTCGATGGGCAGATTCGAGGCTTCCAGCTCGCCCGCCGGCGCGAACTTCTCGAAAGCATCGAGAGCGGGCTGCTGGGCCGATAACGGCGCCTGTGCCGTGTCCGCGATGCGGTTGCCGCACCGGGTCCGGGCCTCGTGAGTGCCGTCCGTTATCAGGGTTTCGCCTTTGTGAAGCAGCAAGGCGTGCCTGGTCCAGAACACCTGTTCGCCCATCCGGTAGGAAACGTAGGCCAGGCGGTCGCGATCCAGGGAAATCACATGCGCCTTCGCGACGTCAAAATCCGCATAGTGTCGCGCCACGACAGCGTCATTTCGAACTGCCGAGCCAAGCTCACCGGCCGACCGCACTCCCCCGGCAATTACCGAATAGGGGTATAGAGGCCGGGCGTCAGGCAACGAATCGGGAGCTGCGATCGCCAGACTATTCGAGCCGGATCCCGTGCTGGAAGAGACTGCATACGCCTTGCGGGCTGCGATGGCACCGGAATGCCGATGAGAGGTCGCCACGGAGGCAACAACGATGGTCGTCGCTAACAGGAGCAGAAGTGCAGATCGCCGGGTCAGGGTGCTTTTCTTTCGATCGGAAGCTGTATGTAGTGTTCTACCCATGATTCCTTTATCGACTTATATCCACGTCAACTTAGAGTGGCAATCGACTTGCCGATCCGGAATCCATTGATTCTGCGTGCTATAGGGTTACTCTTGCCCCGGACTGAACCACAAAAGTAGAATTATTTTTCCACATAAGGGCGAAAGTGAGTGAACTGTGAATGCGCCGGGTACCCTATTGTGTACCCTCTTTACGCATCCTTGGCGCACGCCACCTTTACTGAAGAGCCTGCTGGGGAGACTCTGAGATTACCGGGAAGGTACGGCTAAAGAGCAAAGCCGAGTTGCATTTCCAGAACGTAAGCGGAAGCCTTTCACCTCACCTGTGTCGATCGGGCCTGTTTGAGACGAATTATCTGCTCCAGTTCCTTGTGCCAATGCCAGAACATAACGCACAAGGCCCCCAGAGGCGCCACGATGCACACGGTCGCGGCGAGAAGAAGGAAGCCCAGAAAAAGGAGGTTGAGCACCGTTCCGGCCATAAAACTCTCCGAAATCGCCGATATAGCTTCCTGGTTAAGTATTCTGTCGTTATCCAGGCCCCGTCGTCAAGGAATCCTTCGGTAAGAAAGTCTGGGCGCGCTGACGATGACAACGTGAGCTTGGCAACCCCTCGGATTCGGGCGGTATCTCTGAATGAGGGCAGCCAGCCAGTCAGTCAGAGATCGGGCAGCGAGCAGGACGGAAGCCCAGGTTTGAATGGGCCTGTGCGATAATGTGGAACTGCGAGGCGCGTCGACAGCCCCTGCCCTGTAAATTTTCCGGAGTCTATCAGGAGAAGGTAGGAATATGTGGATTGTTCGGCTTGCGATCCGGCGTCCCTACACCTTTGTTGTAGCGTCGATCCTGATCGTTATTCTTGGCATGTTCGCGATCCTGCGGACTCCAACCGATATTTTCCCCAGCATTGATATCCCCGTAGTTGCCATCGATTGGGGCTACACCGGCCTTTCGCCCGAAGAAATGTCGGACCGGATCGTCTACGGCTTTGAGCGCGGGATCACCGGGACGGTCTACGACATCGAACACATCGAGTCGCAGTCGCTGCCGGGCAACGCCCTGGTAGAGGTGTTTTTCCAGCCGGATGCCGACGTCAATACTGCCGTGGCGGAAATAACGGCGGTGTCACAAACCGTGATCAAAACGATGCCTCCCGGCACGACCGCTCCCCTGATTTTCACGTACAACGCTTCGACTGTGCCCATTCTGCAACTCGCGGTTTCCGGACACGGGCTGAGCGAGCAGGAAGTTTTCGATACGATGAACAATTTTGTCCGCCCCACGCTGGCCACGGTGCACGGCGCCGTTTTGACGAACCCGTATGGCGGTAAGCAGCGGCAGATTCAGGTGGACCTGAACATTCCCGCTCTCCAGGCGAAAGGGCTTTCGGCAAGCGATGTAGTGACGGCGGTGAGCACGCAGAATCTCATCCTGCCTGCCGGCACGGCGAAGATGGGTCCTTATGAGTATCAAGTCGACCTGAACTCATCGCCGCTCAAGGTGGAGGAACTCAACAACCTGCCTATCAAGACCGTCAACGGCTCGCCGATTTATATACGGGATGTGGCGCACGTTCGGGACGGATACCCGCCGCAAACGAATATCGTCCGGGTGGATGGGGCGCGTTCGGTGCTCCAGACGGTCCTGAAAAAGGGGAACGCTTCGGCGACCCAGGTTGTTGCCGACGTGAAGGAGAAACTGCCGATAGTCCTGGCGGATGCGCCGTACAAAGTGAAAGCGGATCTGGTCGCAGACCAGTCTCTGTTTGTGCGAGCTTCGATCAACGGAGTTTTTCGCGAAGGCGCCATCGCGGCCTGCCTTACGGGGTTGATGATCCTGATATTTCTGGGAAGCTGGCGCAGCACCATTATCATCGCAGTATCGATTCCCCTGTCGGTCCTGTGTTCGCTCATCGCCATGAGCGCCCTGGGGCAAACCATCAATATCATGACTCTCGGCGGGCTGGCCCTGGCGGTGGGGATTCTGGTGGATGATGCGACGGTGGAAGTGGAAAACATCAACCGGAACATCGATCAGGGGAAAGAGATCACCCAGGCAATCCTGGACGGCGCCTCGCAGATCGCGGTTCCGGCCCTGGTGTCGACTCTTTCGATCTGCATCGTGTTCGTGCCGATGTTTTTCCTTACTGGGGTCGCGCGATACCTTTTTGTTCCGTTCGCGGAAGCGGTGGTGTTCGCGATGCTAGCCTCCTATCTGCTGTCGCGGACGCTGGTGCCGACCATGGCGCGATTTCTCCTGGTGGCGCAATCCGGCAAGGAAGACCCGGATGCGGCGGCTCGCTCGGGGAACCCGTTTGTTCGAATGCAGGCAAGCTTTGAGACAAGGTTTGAGCGCTTGCGGCTCCGGTATCGCGATGCGCTGGCGGTTGCGATCGGGCATCGGAAACTCTTCATCGTCGTCTTCTTCCCGGCTTGTATTCTTTCGTTCGCGCTGCTGCCGCTGGTGGGGCAGGACTTCTTCCCGACGGTCGACAACGGGGAATTCAAATTTCACTTGAGGGCGCCTACCGGCACGCGAATCGAAGAGACCGCCGACCTTTGCAGCCAGGTGGATGACGAAATCCGCCGGACTGTTCCGCCGAACGAACTGGTTACAATCATCGATAACATCGGTTTGCCTTACAGCAGCCAAAATCTTGCCTACAGCATCTCGGCACCCACGGGACCCGCCGATGCGGATATTCAGGTCGAGCTCACCCCGAAGCACCATCCGACGCGAGAGTACGTAACCGAGCTGCGCAGCCGATTGAACCACGACTTTCCCGGCGTGATGTTCTATGCCATCCCGGTGGACATCGTGAGCCAGATACTGAACTTCGGCCTTCCGGCTCCCATCGACATTCAGATCGTGGGACACAAACTCGCGCTCAATCACACCTTCGCCGAAAAGCTGCTGAACCAGCTGAAATTTGTCCCCGGGGCGGTGGATTTGAGGATTCAGCAGGCATTCAACTATCCGAAGATTCATATCGACGTGGATCGCACCAAAGCGAGTGAAATCGGATACACGCAGAGCGATGTCGCGACGAATCTGCTGGTGTCGCTGAGCGGGAGCTTTCAGACGGCGCCTTCGTTCTGGCTGGACCCTGTCCTGGGCATCAGCTATTCGATCGCAACGCAGGCCCCGCAGTACCGGGTCGAAACGCTGCAGGACCTCAAAAACATACCGGTTTCCAACGGGCGAGGGGGAACGCCGCAAATTCTGGAGGGGCTAGCGTCCTTCAGCCGCAGCGGAGAGATGGCCGTCGTGTCGCACTATGACATTACGCCGGTTCTCGATATCTTCGGCGCGGTGGACGGTCGGGATCTGGGCGGAGTCGCGCGGGATATTCAGCCTATTCTCGACCGCGCCAGGAAGGAGCTTCCCGAAGGCTCGCAATTGATGGTCCGCGGCCAGATTCAGACGATGAATGCCTCGTATGAGGGGCTGCTCGTGGGCCTGGCATTCTCGATCCTGCTGGTCTATTTTCTGATTGTCGTGAATTTTCAATCCTGGCTCGATCCCTTCATTATTTTAATGGCGCTTCCGGGGGCATTGGCCGGGATCGTCTGGTTTCTTTTTGTGACGAGAACGACCATCACTGTGCCCGCCTTGACCGGAGCGATCATGTGCATGGGCGTAGCCACTGCGAACAGCATCCTGGTGGTGAGCTTTTCAAAAGAGCGGTTTGAAGCGGGAAAGACGCCCTCGGAAGCGGCCTTGGAAGCTGGGTACACACGCTTCCGTCCCGTTTTGATGACGGCGCTGGCGATGATTATTGGCATGCTGCCGATGTCCCTCGGACTGGGGGAGGGCGGGGAGGAGAATGCGCCGCTGGGGCGGGCGGTGATCGGGGGATTGCTTTTCGCCACGGCCGCGACACTGTTTTTCGTGCCGGTTTTCTTCAGTTTTATACACGATGCGCGCCAGAAGGAGTGATCGCGGGTCCGCTTTTCTGAAACGAAATGATCGACTATACGTCTAATAGATGCGAGCAGTTTCGAGCCGACCCACGATAGAGATGGACGAAACCCGGATGTCCCCACAGCCAGAAGTGTCCCTGCCGCCGGAGCGCCCGCGGTCCGGGCATGCTGTGTGGATTGCGATCGTGGTTATTCTTGTTATTGCGGCAGTCGTGATCGCGGGAGTTATTCCGCGCGAGAAGGCCAAGGCTGCGCTCGTGACCGAGACGCGGGATCTGGCAATTCCCACCGTCGCCGTAATTCACCCCAAGCTGGGCGCGCCCCAGACCGAAATCGTTCTGCCCGGCAACATCGAGGCGTTCATCGATTCCCCCATTTACGCGCGCACGAACGGCTACCTGAAGAAGTGGTACGCGGATATCGGGGCGCACGTGAAAGACGGGCAACTCCTCGCGGAGATCGAGACGCCTGAGCTCGACCAGCAGCTCGATCAGGCGCGGGCTGAGCTGAATACGGCGCAGGCCAACGACCGGCTCGCGGAAATCACCGCCAACCGCTATCAGGATCTTGCGAAAACCGATTCGGTTTCCAAACAGGATGTGGACAACGCGGCGGGCGATTTCGAGGCGAAGAAGGCCATGGTCGCGTCGGCGGAATCCAACGTGAGGCGTCTCGAGCAACTGCAGTCGTTCGAGAAGATTTATGCGCCATTCGACGGCGTAATCACGGCGCGCAACACCGATATCGGGCATTTGATCAATTCGGGAGCGGGAGGCCTTGCCACTGAGCTGTTTCACATTGCCGATACGCGGTCTGTGCGCGTCTTTGTAAACGTGCCGCAGGATTATTCCCAATCCGCGCGGCCGGGACTCACCGCGGATCTGACGCTGCAGGAATTTCCCGACAAACGCTTCAAGGGCAAGCTGGTGCGTACCGCCAACGCCATCGATCTTTCTTCGCGCACGCTGCTGGTGGAAGTGGACGTGAATAACCCAACCGGCGAACTCTTGCCAGGCGCGTACGCACAGGTTCATCTGAACGTCGTGGCAGGGGCGCCGGCCGCTATTTTGCCGGTGAGCGCGATGCTGTTTCGCTCCGAAGGACTGCAGGTGGCGATAGTCGACAATGGCAATCGCGTCGAACTTCGAAGCGTCGTTGCGGGCAAGGACTTTGGGAACGAGCTTGAGATCGTCTCGGGCATAAAACCGACCGATTGGGTGATTAACAATCCTTCGGATTCCCTGATTTCGGGCGAAAGTGTCCGCCTTGCCGATGCCTCTCCGAATACCGGAAATAGCGCAACAAGCCAGCCTCCCCAGTGACATTTGAGCCGCGAATGCGCCGCTACGTTCCCATGACTGGCTGGTTCTCGAATCTGTGCCCATCAAGATTCCGGACGCGTCGCCGCCTTTGCGTTCTGGCGGTTGCCTCGCTCCTGATCACCGGTTGCACCGTCGGACCGAAATATGTGAAACCCACGACGGAAGTGCCTTCCAGCTACAAGGAAACCGCCCAGAATTTCAAAGAGGCCCAACCGAGCGACCAGATCGGGAAGGGCACGTGGTGGGCGATCTACAACGATCCCCAGTTGAATGACCTCGAAGAGCAGATTCGCGTTTCCAATCAGACGCTGAAAGCGGCGCAGGCGCAGTTCGAGGCCGCGAGGGCGGCGATTCGCGTGGCCCACTCCCAGGCTCTCCCAAACATTACGGGCGGCGTCTCGGGTACGCACAACAGCGAGTCGTTCAATCGCCCTCTCAGCAACACAAATTTGTATTACCAGGACTACGTGCTGCCCGTCGACGTTTCCTACGAACCCGACTTGTGGGGACGAGTGCGCCGCCTGGTGGAGGCGAATCGCTCGGAGGCGCAGGCGACGGCCGCCGATCTCGCGAATGTCGATTTAAGCCTTCACGCGGAGCTCGCCGTGGATTATTTTCAGCTGCGAGGGCTCGACGCACAGAAAAAGCTCCTCGACTCGACGGTTGAATCCTATACGAGAGCGCTTGAACTCACCCAGAGCCGCTATCACGGAGGTGTCGCAACCGCCGTAGATGTCGCGCAGGCGCAGACCCAGCTTGAGACAACCCGTGCTTTGGCGATCGATGTGGAGGCAAACCGGGCGGCGTTCGAACATGCCATTGCCGTCCTGGTGGGCAAGCCGGCTTCTTCGTTCGCGCTTCCGCCGTTATCGTTGAGCACACCGCCCCCGCCCGTTCCGCCCGGTGTGCCGTCCGACCTGCTCGAGCGCAGGCCCGATATTGCTGCCGCCGAAAGGCGTGTGGAGGAAGCGAACGCACAGATCGGCGTGGCGAAGGCAGCCTACTATCCCAATGTGAATCTGTCCGCCGGGGGAGGTTTTGAAAGCGGCGCGATCGGCACCTTTATTCAAGGCGCCAGTGGCTTTTGGACATTGGCGGGCTCGGCCGCGGAACTCATTTTCGATGGCGGTCAGCGGCGTGGGATCTCCGACGAGACACGCGCCCTTTACGAGCAGTCTGTCGACAACTACCGGCAGACGGTGCTCGTCGCGTTTCAGGAAGTGGAAGACAATCTGGCGGCGTTGCGGGTGTTGCAGGAGGAAGCCAAGACCGAAGATGCCGCCGTGGCCGCCGCGCAGCACTCTCTGGACCTGTCGACGACGCGCTACAAAGGCGGAGTCACGAACTACCTGGAAGTTACCACCGCCCAGAGCGCCGCGCTCTCGGATGAAGTCACCGCGCTTGAGATTCTGATTCGCCGCATGAATGCCAGCGTGCTGCTCATCAAGGCAATCGGCGGGGGCTGGAATGTTTCGCAGATTCCGCCCGTCTAGCGCTTCAGGTAGGATACTAGCGTGCCGCATCCTAACGGCATGCCATGAGCGCTAGAACAAGATACGCTGGCCCGTCAGCT
>CAZRKW010000016.1:0-19741 GCA_964600355.1 uncultured Acidobacteriaceae bacterium | reverse complement strand
GCTTTGATTTTTGCCTGCGTTGCCTTTTCTCCCCGGGTTTTCGCGGACTCTCCCAGCGCGCCGGAAACACGATTCGATCTGCGCACCGGCTGGAAGCTGCAGTCTTCGTGCAAGCTGAAATCAACCGGGGAGAGGATTTCCGCGGCCGGATTCCGCACGGACGGCTGGCATAGCGCGACTGTTCCCTCCACGGTTGTTGCGGCGCTTGTCGCGGACAAGACCTTTCCCGATCCCTACTTCGGCCAAAATCTTCGAGGTATACCTGGCGCATCCTACCCGGCCGGACAGAATTTCTCGGTTCTTGCCATGCCTGAGAACAGCCCGTTTCGGTGTTCGTGGTGGTACCGCGTGGAATTCCGGCTTCCGGAGGCTTACGCCGGGCGTCACGTATGGCTGAACTTTGAAGGTATCAACAATCGCGCCAATATCTGGGTAAATGGGCGCCGCATCGCCGGCGCGAAAGAAGTCGCCGGCGCTTACCGCACGTACGAATTCGACGTGACTTCGTTTGTGAGCCAGAGTAAAGCGAATGTCCTCGCGGTTGAAACCATCGCCCAGAAGGAGACCGACCTGGGCATCAACTGGGTCGACTGGAATCCGGCGCCCCCCGACAAAGATTTGGGTCTTTGGCGAGACGTTTACTTGCGGCCGAGCGGCCCCGTAACGATCCGATATCCGCAGGTGATTACTCATTTCCCCGCTGCGTCGCTGGAGCGCGCCGATCTCACCGTCGAGGCGGAACTTCACAACGCCGGCACCAGCCAGGCGACCGGTACTTTGAGCGGCAAGATCGAGCAGGCGGCGTTCGAAAAGCGTGTCACCCTGGGGCCCGGTGAATCACGTACGGTACGATTCACTAGCGACGGGTTTCCACAACTCGAAATCGCCCATCCAAAAATCTGGTGGCCCGCGCAAATGGGACCTCCGAATCTGCACGATCTCTCCTTGCAATTTGCTATTGGGAACGGTGAGATTTCGGATTCCGAAAGCGTCCGATTCGGGATCCGCGAAATAGCTTCTGAGGTGGATGGACGGGGGCACCGGGTCTTTCGCGTGAATGGGCAGCGCATTTTAGTCCGGGGCGCGGGATGGGCGCCCGACATGCTGCTGCGCGAATCTTCCGAGCGATTGCAAAACGAATTCCGCTACATTCTCGACTTGAACCTGAATGCGATCCGACTGGAAGGCAAGATGGAAACGGAGGCGTTCTACAATCTCGCGGACGAGCAGGGAATACTGGTGATGGCGGGCTGGAGCTGTTGCGATTACTGGGAGCAGTGGGCGAAATGGAAACCCGGCGATCTCGAGATCGCCACGGCCTCGCTGAAGTCCCAAATTCTGCGGCTCCGGAGGCATCCCAGTGCCCTTGTTTGGCTGAACGGAAGCGATAATCCGCCGCCGGCCAATGTAGAGAAGGCTTACATCGAAGTCCTGAAGCATAACGACTGGCCGAACCCTTATGTTTCCTCTGCTTCCGCATCCGCCACCACGGTCACGGGGCCTTCGGGTTTCAAGATGACGGGTCCTTATGACTATGTGCCGCCCGATTACTGGTTAAACGCCGGCGAAAAATACGGCGGCGCTCGTGGATTCATCACCGAGACATCAGCGGGGCCCTCGGTTCCCGTGACCGGCTCTCTGAAAAAGATGCTGCCGCCAGACGAGGTCGCTCCCGACAGCGCCGCGTGGGATTACCACGCAGGTTTGCTGGGATTCAAGAACCTCGATCATATGGAAGACGCGATGAAGCGGATTTATGGGGCTCCCGCGGATATCGCCGATTACCAGCTCAAGGCGCAAGCCATGGCTTACGACAGCGAACGCGCGATGTTTGAGGCGTACTCGCGGAACAAATATGACTCCACTGGGGTCATCCAATGGATGCTAAACAACGCGTGGCCCTCGCTGATCTGGCATCTCTACGATCATTATCTTCAGCCGGCAGGCGGATATTTCGGAGCCAAGAAGGCTTGCGAGCCGCTGCACGTGCAGTATTCCTATGACGATCGCAGCGTTGTGGTGGTCAACAGCCGCTATGAGTCCGCCGCGGCGCTCGACGTTACCGCCCGAGTCTACGACTTCGATTTACACGAACGATTTTCGAAGCAGGCCCGGATCGATGTTGGCGCGGATGCCGTTGCGAACGCGTTTACTATCCCGGCCGAGGTATTCAGTGCGGGATCGCCCGTGTATTTTGTGGCTCTCGATCTGCAAGGCGCCGACGGCAGGAAAATCACCACCAATTTCTATTGGATTTCCGCCAAGAAGACCGTCTACGACTGGAAAAAGACGACGTACCAATTTACTCCCGCATCTTCCTACGAGGATTTCACTGCGCTCCAGTCGCTTCCAAAGGTAGGCGCGCTGGATGTGTCTGCATTCATCGAGCCGGGTGGGGAGGGCCCTATGGTCCGCGTGAAGCTGAGGAATCCGAGCGATCAGCTCGCGTTTCAGGTGGCGCTTGCGGTCGAGCGTTCCAGCAACGATGAGGAGATTCTTCCGGTCCTCTGGCAGGACAACTACATCGAGTTGATGCCAGGCGAGTCGCGCGAAGTAACCGCGCAGTTTGTGGATTCGGACGCCCTTCGCGACGGAGCGAAGCTTCGCGTTGCAGGGTGGAATATCCAGAACGCGATCGTTCCGATTCAACGGCCTGCGTCCGGTGGCCGTCAAGGCGAGAATCGGTGACGGTCGCGAACGCCGGCGATGAAGTTCCGCAAGCGACCGGAAAACTAAGGCGTGTCCTCACTCTCTGGGATTTGATCATCATCGGCATCGTGATCGTTCAGCCCATTGCGCCCATGGGAATCTACGGTGTGATCAGCAATCAGGCCGGCGGTCACGTCGTAACCACGATTCTAATCGCGATGGTCGCTATGCTGTTCACGGCGATCAGCTACGGGAAAATGGCTCGTGCGTACCCGAGTGCGGGCTCCGCCTACACCTACGTGAGCCGGGAGATTCATCCGGCGCTCGGATACGTGACCGGCTGGGCCATGGTAATGGATTACATCCTGAACCCGCTCATCTGCACGGTCATCTGCAGCAAGCTCACGCAGAATATTTTCCCAAGCCTGCCATATTGGGCGCTCGCGACCACCTTTGCGGTAACTTTCACAGCCCTGAATCTTCGCGCCGTCAAGACGTCGGCCCGGATTAACGACGTGCTGGCGGGAGCGATGATGATTGTCGTCGTCATCTTCTTTGCTTTCGTGGTTCGTTTCCTTTGGGGGCTCCATCAATACGGCGCCGCCCTGTTCACCCAGCCGTTCTACAACCCTGCAACGTTCAGCTGGCACGGGGTGTTTCGCGGTACATCGATTGCGGTGCTCACGTACATAGGCTTCGACGGAATCTCGACGCTTTCCGAAGAGGCCGAGAATCCAAAACGGAACATTCTGCTCGCCACGGTTCTGGTCTGTGTGATTACGGGCATTCTTTCGGCGTTGGAAGTTTATGCCGCTCAACTGGTGTGGGGGCCGAAGCCATTCCCGCCGGAAATGGTGGAATCGGCGTTTCCGTTGGTGGCGCGGCAGGCGGGCGGATTTTTTCTCTTCCACCTGGTGAATTTCACGATCCTGATTGCAAACGTCGGATCGGGCATGGGATCGCAACTCGCGGCGGCAAGATTGCTTTACGGAATGGGCCGCAGCAATGCCATTCCGCGGGGATTCTTTGGTGCCATTGAGCCGAAACGGCACATTCCCCTGAATAATATTGTCCTTATTGGCGCGTTTGCCCTGCTCGGCTCGTTCCTGGTGAGCTACGAACGTGGCGTGGAATTGCTGAATTTCGGGGCATTCATCGCGTTCATGGGCGTGAATGCCGCGGCGTTCTTCCGGTATTTCGTGCGTGCCGACCGGAAGAGGTGGGCGAATCTCGCGATCCCTGTTCTTGGATTTGGAATTTGCTTCTTCATCTGGCTGAACCTTAGCCAGGCCGCAAAGCTTGCCGGTACAGCCTGGATGGCGGCTGGAATTCTCTATGGCGCTATAAAAACGAAAGGTTTTCAATCGAACCTGGTACGGTTTGAAATACCCAGCGACGAGGTGTAGCAGTTCAGCACCGCTGATGATATTGGTATCTCTCCCGCCTAAACCTTTCCCCTGCAACTGACGATTGTTTCGTTACGGGTCTGCTCAGGCAGTGCCCATGCGAAGTGAAGCCCGACCCTTTCCAAAGGCTGGATTTAGAAAAGTATGGCCACGCGTCCTATTAAGGTACTGGTTATCGACAGCGATGCGCCGGCCGCCAGCGAACTCTGTGGCAAACTGGCGGACGCGAAGAATGTTTCCTTTGGCGTGGAAGTCGCCCGAACAACGTCGGAGGGGTTCGAACTGCTCGGCGCTGCGCGATTCGATGCAGTGATTGTTGACCTCAACGCGTCGGGAGCCAGCGGCCTGGCGAGTCTCAAGCAACTGCAGGTGCGCGCCGCCGAGACGCCGATCGTGGTAGTCAGCTCCGTCTATCGGGATTCCGAGGCATTGGAAACGGTCCGCGCTGGAGCGCAGGACTATCTGGCGAAGAATCGCATAAACCCCGCCGCGTTGGAGCGCATCCTGGTTCATTGCATTGAACGCCAGCGCGCACGCTCCCGCACGGCGATGCAATCCTCCATCTCTCGAGTCCTGGCCGAGGCAGAGACGATGCCGGAGGCCACGACCCAGATATTGCGCGCGCTCTGCGAATCTCTGGAGTACGACTTCGGTCAGGCCTGGAGCCTCGACCGCGGGTCAGGCGAATTGGTTTCCGCGGAGACGTGGCAGGGCACCCCCGAAGCGGACACCGGCTTTGTACCGTCGAACCAGACACACCATTTGGGACGAGGCAAAGGCCTTCCGGGCCGTGCCTGGGCGGCCGGTGGCGCACTGTGGATTCCCGACGTAACACAAGATTCAGAATACGCGCGCGCCGAGACGTCGGCGGAGTTGCGAAGCGCCTTGGCATTCCCGATCACCTTGGGGCAAGAAATCCTCGGCGTTATCGAACTATTCAGCGCCGAGGTTCTTGAGCCGGATGACGAACTCCTCAGAATTCTAACGAACATCGGCAACCAAATCGGTCAATTCCTCGCGCGAAAAATGGCCGAAGAACAGAAGGCGCGGCTCATGCAAGAGCGTCTGCTCATACTGGACTGTGCCTCGGAAGGCATCTATGGGCTCGATCTGAACGGATGCGTCACTTTTATGAATCGCTCGGCGGCGCGGATGTTTCGCTGCGATCCCCAGGCCCTGATCGGCCAGCACCTTCATGAGTTGTTCCACCATACCCATCCGGATGGCACGGCGTACCCCGCGCAGGATTGCCCCATCGTCACCGTTTTCAGCACCGGCGAAGGGAGCCGTTCCGATCAGGAATATTTCTGGAGAACCGACGGCACCCATCTCGCCGTGGACTATTCGGCATTTCCCGTGATCGAGGAAGGGCACATCAAGGGAGCTGTCGTCTGCTTCAACGACATCACCGACCGCAAGCGGATGGAGGTGGAGCTACGTCACGCCCAGAAGCTGGAGGCCGTCGGAGGACTCGCCGCGGGAATCGCGCACGAGATCAACACGCCCATCCAGTTCGTAGGCGATAACACACATTTCGTCCAGGATTCCTTCCGGGACTGCGCCGAAATGATCCACAAGTACGAAGAAATCTGCCAGGAAGCGCGGCGCGGATCAGTGCGGGCGGAACTCCTTCAGGAAGTGGACGAAATCCGGCAAAGAATCGACTGGGAGTATATGCGCAGCGAGATTCCCAAGGCCATGGAGCAGATGCTTGACGGCATTGCCAGAGTGGCGAAGATCGTCCGGGCGATGAAAGAGTTTTCGCATGTGGACCGAAGTCCGGAGAAAACAGCCGCTGACTTGAATAAGGCGCTCGAGAGCACTCTGGTGGTCGCGCGATCCGAACTGAAGTATGTAGCCGACGTGGAAGAAGATTACGGGGAATTGCCGCCCGTGCTTTGCCACCTGGGAGATCTGAACCAGGTGTTTCTGAATTTAATGGTCAACGCGGCTCACGCCATTGGGGATGTGATGGCGAAGACCGGGAATAAGGGCCGCATCGTCGTGCGGACGCGGCGGGACGCGGAGTGGGTGGAAATATCGATTCGGGACACCGGGACAGGGATCTCCGAAGCGGCACGCGACAAAATATTCGATCCATTTTTCACGACGAAGGAAGTTGGAAAAGGCACCGGGCAGGGTTTGACGCTTGCGAGAGCGATTGTCGTGGAAAAGCACGGCGGAACGCTGACGTTTGAGACCGAAGCCGGAAAGGGAACGACGTTTTATGTTCGTTTACCGGTCAACGGAGTACTGGAGCCGCGAGAGGCGGTGACGAAATGACGCGCATTCTTTTTGTCGACGATGAAATCAATATTCTGGAGGGCCTCCAACGGTTGCTGAGGCCTCAACGGCGCGATTGGGAGATGGCATTTGCGCCTGGCGGCAAAGCGGCCCTGACGATGCTGGAAGCGTCGCCGTTTGACGTGATCGTGTCGGACATGAGAATGCCCGAAATCGACGGGGCCGCTTTGTTGGAGATCGTGCGCGAGAAGTACCCGAACATCCTGCGAATCATTCTATCGGGATATACCGAGCTGGAAGCTTCCTACCGCGCCGTTCCGGTGGCGCATCAGTTCCTGCTGAAGCCCTGCGAGCCCGACGCGCTGCGCGCGGCGATCGAGCGCGCCACAAGCCTGATCGAAGTGTTGCACAGCAAAATGCTGGCGGGTCTCGTGGGCTCGTTGCGGGAATTGCCATCCCTTCCGCGCACCTATGCCGCGCTCCGCAGCCTTCTCTCGAATCCCGAAAGCTCCGTCGACCAGGTGGTGCGGATTGTCGAGCAGGACGTGGCCATTTCGGCCAAGGTTCTCCAACTCGTGAATTCCGCGTTTTTTGGTGTCACGCGCGAGATTTCCGACATGAAGACAGCGGTAAGCTATCTGGGGATCACCATCCTGCAGAATCTGGTGCTTTCCGTGGAGGTTTTCCGCACGTTCCACCCCAAAAGGCCCATCGCGGGATTCTCCCTTGAGGAATTCCATCACCACGCACAGTTGACGGCGCGGATTGCGTCGGAGATATCCAAAACAATGGCGGTCCCGCAGGCAGTCGTCGTCGCCGGCCTTCTGCACGACGTCGGCAAGTTGGTCATCGCCGAGAGAGCGCCGGAGCATCTGTCCCGCGCACTGGAGGGAGCGCGGCAGGACAAGCAGCCGTTGTTTGCCATTGAGGAAGAGTTGATCGGTGTCTCCCACGCCGAGGTGGGAGCGTACTTGCTGAGTTTGTGGGGCCTGCCCTCGCCGGTTGTCGAGGCCGTGGCCCACCACCACCATCCCGAGCGCGTGCCGCACGCCAAATTGGACCTGCTCTCCACGGTGTATCTCTCGAACGTGCTGGCCCACGATCCGTTGGGAACAAAAAATTGCGGAGGGGAGTTGGAGCAGGAAATCCACCCCGTCATACTCGCAATCCCGGGGGTGCCGGAGAACCTTCCGAAATGGCGGGAGCTGGCGGAAACAGTTTCGGGGGAATTGCAGGGAGCAAGCTATGTCTGACGATCCGCGGCCCCGGATTCTTTGCGTCGACGACGACCAGAACGTTCTTGACGGGTTGCGGCGGACTCTCCGGAGCATTTTCTTGGTGGAGACAGCCATCGGGGGAAGGCTGGGACTCGAAATTCTCCAAGCGAAGGGTCCGTTCGTTGTGGTGACATCCGACCTCCGCATGCCGCTCATGGACGGCGTCGAGTTTCTGTCCCGTGCGCGCGCGCTGGCCCCGGACGCAGTCCGCGTTTTGCTGACCGGGCAGGCAGACATGGAATCCGCCATCGGGGCCGTCAACGACGGAAACATCTTCCGCTTCCTCTGCAAACCTTGCCCCACGGGAGTTCTGGTGAGGGCCTTGATGGCCTGCGCGGAGCAGCACCGTCTGCTGACTGCGGAGAAAGTCCTGCTGGAACAGACCCTCCGTGGGAGTATCAAGGCGCTGACGGATATTCTCGCTCTTACGAACCCGGCGGCTTTTGGCCGTGCCACCCGTGTTCAGCGTACTGTCTCGGAGATCATGGCGCACTTCGAAATCGCCGAACGCTGGCCCGTGGAAGTGGCGGCCATGCTTTCGCAGATCGGATATGTGACTCTTCCCCAGCGAACGCAGGACAAAATCTACAAAGGGGAGCGGCTGACGGATTCGGAATCGGCGATGGTAGACCGCGTCCCACAAGTGGCCGATCAATTCCTGGCGAGTATCCCGCGTCTTGAACTCGTGAGAGATATCCTGAAGCTCTACACGCGGGATTTCGCCGGCTCGGACGGAGCGAGGAGCCCTTCGTTGCCCTGGGGGGCGCGGGCGCTGAAGGTCGCGCTGGATTACGACGTTCTGGAGTCCGAGCGCGGGACAGGAGAGGGCTTCTTCGACATCCTGCGGCGCCGTACCGGCCTGTATGATCCGGAAATCCTGGAGGCCTTTGCGGAGTTGCGGGGCAGTGGAAAAAAGGACTCGCGGGAGCACGAACTCACCCTGCGAGACATGAAGGCCGGGATGTTTTTTGGCGAAGACGTGAAATCCGCGAAAGGGCTTTTGCTGATCGCTCGCGGACAGGAAGTTACGCCCAGCTTGCTGGAGCGCATCCGCAACTTTTCCTCCGAGCTCGGAATTCGCGAGCCCATCCGCATGATCGAGCCGCTTCCCGTGGCCAAACTGTCTTTGCGGTTCCCCGTCCAAGTTTAGAGCTTCATTGGCTGGCGGAAACGATAGCGCTACGACTTCCTAGTCGGATTCCTGCGTCACAATGTGGACGTCCACCGCAGGCGCGTCGCGCAGGAAATGATTGATCGCATTGAGGTAGCGGAACTTGCGCCACCCTTCTCCCGCGGACCTTCCAAAAATCATCTGCGTCACATGTTTTTCCCGCACGAATTGAGCGGCCGCGTCGGCTACGCTCTTTCCTTTCAGGCGGACCGGCTTTGCGCCCAGGCTTTCCGCGAACTGAAGATTGGCCTCGAGCGATTTTTCATTCTTCACGCCCTCGCGCTCGATATCGACGTGCAGGGCGTAGAGCTCCGCGTCCATCCGGCGCGCCATTCGCGCAGCGCGCGCCACCAGGTATTGCGCCCGGGGGTTGGCGCTGATGCACACGGCGATGCGTTCGCGGACGGCCCAGTTCTGCTGGATGTCCTTCTCGTCCATATAAGACGACAGGCTGCGGTCCACCTGCTCGGCAACCTGACGGAGCGCAAGTTCGCGCAGCGCGATCAAGTTCCCGCGCCTGAAAAAATTCCGCAGCGCCTGTTCGATCTTTTCCTTGTGATACACGTCGCCGCGCTTCATGCGGTTCTGGAGGGCCTCGGGCGTGAGGTCCACCATCACGGTCTCCTGGGAGAGTTGAAGGACCCAGTCCGGCACGGTTTCGCGGACGATCACTCCCGTAAACGCGTTCACGGTGGGGGCGACACTTTCGATATGCTGAATGTTCACCGTGGAAATCACGTCAATATTCGCTTCCAGCAGTTCGAGGACGTCTTCATAACGCTTGCGATGGCGGGTGCCGGGAATATTGGTGTGGGCCAGTTCGTCCACCAGCGCCACCTGCGGCTTGCGCGCCAGAATCGCGTCGATATCCATCTCCTCGAACTCGGTGCCCTTGTAATCGATCTTGCGGCGGGGAACGGACTCGAGCTGAGAAGCGAGTTCGGCGATGCCCTTTCTTCCGTGTGTTTCCACCAGCCCGATGACGATATCTTCCCCGCGGCTGTGGCGGCGGATGGCCTCGCTCAGCATGCTGTAGGTTTTTCCTACGCCCGGCGCGTAGCCGAGGAAGAGCTTCAACACGCCCTTGGTTTTTTGCGCGGGAGTGGTTACTTCCAGCCACTCTTCGGGTGTCTTCGGCATGGCGTCATTCTCTGCTAACAGGCACTGGGAAGCTACGGTAGAATACCACCGTGCGTTCTCCGGTTTTGAGCCGTATCTTCCAATTCGCTGGCGCTTTTGGAATCGTCGCCGGAATCGTCCTTCTGTACCACAAAGTTCTTCTGGTCAATGCCACGACCGTTGCGATGACGCTTCTTTTGGCTATTTTAGTCGTTTCCACGTTTTGGGGCATGACCGTTTCCATCCCGATGTCCTTGGCCGCGGTATTGGCTTTCAACTACTATTTCCTTCCCCCTGTTGGCACTTTTACGGTTGCCGATCCGCAGAACTGGGTGGCGCTCGTCGCGTTTCTCGCCGTGGCTGTTATCGGAAGCCACCTGGCGACGCGGGCGCGGCAGCAGTCCGAGGAAGCCTCCGCCCGCCAGCGGGACATCGAGAAGCTGTATGCGTTCAGCCGCGACCTTCTTGAGTCCGGCAACGTGATGGAACTTCTGAACCGTATCCCCGCACGGATCGTAAAGACATTTGAAGTGGGAGCGGCGGCGTTGTTTCTTGCCGACAAGCAGAAGGTGTACCGGTCCGGTCCAGTGGTTCCCCGGCTCGATACCGACAGCCTCAAGGCAGTCATGGCGCGCGAGGAACCCGTGATCGACACACCCAACAGTCTCTGCCTCGTTCCGGTTCGGATCGGTGTGCGGGCGATCGGCAGTCTGGGGATTTCAGGGCGGGCGCTTTCGCTGCAGACGCTCGAGGCTATTGGAACGCTGGTGGCCATCGCGATGGCCCATGCGCGCGCTGTCGAGCAATTGGGGCAGACGGAGGCAGCGCGCCAGGGAGAGCAGTTGCGCACAGCTCTTCTTGATGCCGTCACGCACGCGCTGCGCACTCCGCTTACTTCCATCAAGGCGTCCGTTACGAATTTGCTTTCAAACGGTGGCCTGGTAGCCGAACAGAAACACGAGCTTCTGACGATCATCAACGAAGAAACCGATCGCTTGAACCGCCTGGTCGGCGAAGCCGGAGAAATGGCGCGGCTGGACGCCGGCGAAGTGGAATTGGAACTAAAGCCCCACACTGTAGACGAACTCATTAAGGCGGCCCTGGAGCATTGCAGGGGATCTCTTGCTAGCCGCCCGCTGAATATCCAGGTGCCGCCGGGCCTCCCGCCCGTTCGGGCGGACCTGGCGAGAGCCCGGGAGGTTCTCGTCCATTTGATAGAGAACGCGAACCAATATTCTTCTCCTAATCAGCCAATTACGATCACCGCGGAAGCGCATGGTGATACTGTGATGACGAGCGTGGCCGACCGCGGCGATGGAATCGACGATCTTGAGCAGGCTCTCATTTTTGAAAAGTTCTACCGGGGTAAAGATCAGCGTTATAGCGTGGAGGGAACCGGAATGGGGCTGCCCATTGCCAAAGCAATCGTCGAAGCCCATGGCGGTTCCATCAATTTAATGAGCCAGCGCGGGCACGGTTCGGTGTTTTCGTTTTCCCTGCCAGTGGATCACAGCCGTCCGGCGCAAGTATGAACTCCGCAACGGTGCTGGTCGTCGACGACGAGCCTCAAATCCGTCGCGTGTTGCGCACCACCCTCACCTCGCATGGCTATGCGGTAGTGGAAGCGCGAACCGGGGATGAAGCGCTCGAACAGATCCGCAGCGAGCACGTGGACCTGATCCTGCTGGATGTGAATATGCCGGGCCGCTCGGGGCTCGAAACCTGCCGGGAGATTCGCAGCACGAGCGACATTCCCATCATCATGCTCACCGTCCGCAACACGGAGCGCGACAAGGTGCAGGCCCTCGATGCCGGCGCCGACGATTACGTCGTCAAACCCTTTGGATCCGAGGAGCTCATGGCGCGCATACGCGCAGGTCTCCGCAGATCGGCCGCTGCCGAGGCGGTTCCGGAATTTGTTGCTCCGGGTCTGACGATCAATTTCGACAAACGCCTGGTGATGGTGGGAGATCGACCGGTGCGTCTCACGCCCAAGGAATTCGAATTGCTGCGTTATCTGGTGGCGAACCAGGGAAGGTCGCTGGGGCATCGCCGGTTGCTCCAGGCTGTCTGGGGGCCGGATTATGGCGATGAAACGGAATACCTGCGTGTTTTCATCAACCAGTTGCGCAAGAAAATCGAACTGGACCCTCGGGAGCCGATGTACATTCACACCGAACCCTGGGTCGGATATCGCTTTGAAGCGCCTGCCGAGAAGAACCGAGCCCCGCACACCGAGAAGTAACGCATCCGATAAGTAATCAGAGAAAAGCTTTAGTGCATTTGCCGGATTGCGTCCAGATCGAGATTGAGATCGAGCACATTCACACGGGGTTCTCCCAGCAGGCCGAACTGCCGCCCTTCCGTGTGCTTCTGCACCAGCGCCCGAACGTCCTGCGCGCTCATTCCGCGCTCGTGCGCAACCCGCGGAACTTGAAACTCCGCCGCCGCAGGAGAGATATGCGGATCGAGACCGGACCCCGAAGTCGTCACAAGGTCTGCTGGAATCGGCACAGCGGGGTTTGTCGGTTGCAGGGCCTTGACGCTGGCGCTGACGCGGTCAATGAGGACCTTGTTCGTCGGGCCGAGGTTTGAGCCCCCCGATGCGGTGGGATCGTATCCGGCCGCGCCTGCCGCGGAAGGCCGGGAATAGAAGTATCCGGGCGCGGTGAACGGCTGGCCGATCAGGTGCGAGCCAACCAGCTTGCCGCCCTGGGTAATCAGTTCGCCGTTGGCCTGCTTTGGAAACAGCATCTGAGCGAGCCCGGTAACTGCCAAGGGGTAGATGATCCCCAGAAGAACCGTTGTTGCCAGCGTAAACCAGACTGAAATTAAGAGATTTTTTTTCATGGTAGCCTCACGCCCATCCAATGTGCGTAATGATCAGATCGATGACTTTGATTCCGATGAA
Organism: uncultured Acidobacteriaceae bacterium; assembly: GCA_964600355.1. GTDB lineage: Bacteria > Acidobacteriota > Terriglobia > Acidiferrales > UBA7541 > Palsa-295. Next base: position 6,964 of record CAZRKW010000016.1, on the reverse strand, counting down.
TGGCGCTACGATGCCGCCCACTCCGTAGACAAGAAGGTTCCACCGCAGCAGCGCTTCTGCCCCCAGCGGACGATAGCGCACCCCTCGCAGCGCGAGCGGCACGAGCGCGATGATGATGAGCGCGTTGAAAATCACGGCGGACAAGATGGCCGATTGGGGCGTCTTGAGTGCCATGACGTTCAGCACGTTGAGCTGCGGAAAAGCGCCGGCGAACATCGCCGGGATGATCGCGAAATATTTTGCCACGTCGTTGGATACCGAGAATGTGGTCAACGCGCCTCGTGTGATCAGCAACTGCTTTCCGATCTCGACCACTTCGATGAGCTTGGTCGGGTTCGAATCGAGGTCCACCATGTTACCGGCTTCCTTGGCGGCTTGCGTGCCGGCGTTCATGGCGAGCCCGACGTCAGCTTGCGCCAGGGCTGGCGCGTCGTTGGTGCCGTCACCGGTCATGGCGACGAGTTTGCCTTTGGCCTGCTCGGCGCGGATCAGCGCCAGCTTGTCCTCGGGTTTCGCTTGGGCGAGGAAGTCGTCGAGACCCGCCTCGCGAGCAATAGCCGCGGCTGTCAGGGGGTTGTCGCCAGTGATCATAACCGTGCGGATTCCCATGGCGCGCAATTGATCGAAGCGCTCCCGCATCCCGCCCTTGATGATGTCTTTCAAATGGATGGTTCCGAGAATCTTGTGGTCCTCGGCAACCAGCAGCGGAGTGCCGCCGGAATTTGAAATCGTCTTGACGGCTTCCTCGACTTCGGGCGGAACGTAATGGCCGCATTCCTTGCAATGCTCTGTGATGGCGTCGAAGGCGCCTTTGCGAATGTGCCGCCCGTCGAGATCGACGCCGGACATTCGCGTCACAGCGGTGAACGGAATGAACGTTGCCGCGTAAGCGGAAAGTTCGCGGCCGCGCAAACCGTATTTTTCTTTGGCCAACACGACAATCGAGCGCCCTTCCGGCGTCTCATCCGACAACGAAGCCAGCTGAGCCGCGTCGGCAAGTTCCTGCTCGGTTACACCGGGCGCCGGGACAAATTCCGTGGCGCGGCGGTTGCCGAGCGTGATGGTACCGGTCTTGTCCAGCAGAAGCGTATCGACGTCGCCGGCGGCCTCCACAGCCCGGCCAGACATCGCCAGAACGTTTCGCTGAACCACACGGTCCATGCCCGCGATGCCGATAGCGGAAAGCAATCCGCCGATGGTAGTAGGGATCAGGCAAACAAGCAGCGAGATCAGAACGAAAATCGATTGCGGCGACCCGGAGTAAATCGCCATGGGCTGGAGCGTAACCACGGCCAGCAGGAACACGATCGTCAGCCCGGACAGCAAGATGTTCAGCGCAATCTCGTTCGGCGTCTTCTGCCGCTCGGCCCCTTCGACGAGCTTGATCATGCGGTCCAGGAACGTCTCGCCTGGATTCGACGTGATGCGGACGATGATCTCGTCGGAAAGCACGCGCGTGCCGCCCGTAACCGCCGAGCGGTCGCCGCCGGATTCGCGGATCACCGGAGCCGATTCGCCGGTGATCGCCGATTCGTCCACCGACGCCACGCCTTCAACAACCTCGCCGTCGCCCGGTATGAATTCTCCGGCGATCACCTTCACGCGATCGTTGACGCGCAGCTTCGAGCCTGCGATGTCCTCAAGCGAGCCGTCCTGCCGGATCCGTCTCGCCACCGTCTCGGCGCGCGCCTTGCGCAGAGTGTCCGCCTGCGCTTTGCCGCGCCCTTCGGCCATCGCTTCCGCGAAATTGGCGAAGAGAACGGTGAACCACAGCCACAGCGTGATCTGAAGCTCGAAACCGAAGCCGCCCAGGTGCAGGATGCGGTCGCGCACCAGGTCGAATGTGGTGATGACAGAGCCGACCTCCACCACGAACATCACCGGATTCTTCATCAGCGTGCGCGGATTGAGCTTCTTGAACGAATCGCGTACGGCCCCGCCGACGATCCCTCCGGTCCACAGCGACTGCTTCCGTTCCTTGGTCAGTTCCTTAAAATTAGAACCTGGAACATTCGCCGGCGACTGCACATTTTCTGGTTCGATCGATTGAGTGGTCATGGGATTCCTCAAAACACCTTTCCGGCGTTCATCAGCAAGTGCTCCAATATCGGGCCCAGGCTGAGCGCGGGGAAGAAAGTAAGGGCGCTGACGATCAGGATCACGCCAGTCAGCAGGAACGTGAAAAGCGGCGTCGTCACCGGGAACGTCCCGGCCGAAGGCGGCACCAGCTTCTTGCGCGCCAGGTTCCCGGCGATTGCCAGAATCGGGATGTGCTGGATAAACCGGCCTAGCAGCGCGGCAAAGGCCAGCGACACATTGAACCATAGCGTGTTGCCGTTCAACCCCCCGAACGCGGAGCCGTTGTTGCCGGTGTTGGATGTGTAGGCATAGAGAATTTCGGTCAAGCCGTGAGGCCCGGGATTCGCAATGCTCGATGTCCCGAATTTATTCACCACCGAGATGCCCGTGAACACCAGAATCGACAAGCAGAAAATCAGCACCGAGAGCATGGCCATCTTGACGTCATAGGCTTCGATTTTCTTGCCAAGGTACTCGGGAGTGCGGCCCACCATCAAACCGGCGATGAAGACGGCCAGAATCACAAAGACGATGATCCCGTAGAGTCCCGCTCCCACTCCGCCGAACACAACTTCACCCAGCATGATATTGATCAGCGGCACCATGCCGCCCAGCGGGGTGAAGGAATCATGCATCGAGTTGACGCAGCCGCAGCTCGCATCCGTGGTGATCGTCGCGTAGAGCGCGGAATTGGCAATCCCGAAGCGAACTTCCTTCCCTTCCATATTGCCGCCAGACTGCGTCGCGCTCACTTTCTGGTCGATGCCGTGAAGCAACGGATTTCCTTTGGCTTCGGCGTTGTAGGCGATGAGCACTCCCGCCATAAACAGGATGGCCATGCATCCCCACACCGCCCAGCCGTGCTTGGGAGATCCCGTCATCCGGCCCAGCGTGTAGGTGAGCCCTGCCGGGATCGCGAAGATCAGCAGCAGTTGGAGAAAATTCGTAAAAGGAGTGGGATTTTCGAACGGGTGCGCGCTATTGGCGTTGAAAGGGCCCCCGCCATTCGTGCCGAATTCCTTGATGGCTTCCTGGGAGGCAAATGGTCCTTGCGCGATTACCTGGTCGGTAACGGTTTGAGTCGTGGTCTTGCCATCCGCCCCGGTGGTCTGCACCGTCTGTGGATTCAGCAGTTTTGCCGTGTCATAAGGTCTGAGGTTCTGAATCATTCCTTGCGACACGAAGACCATAGCCACCAGAATGCTCACCGGCAACAGGACCCACAGGAAGCAGCGCGTCATATCCACCCAGAAGTTGCCGATGGTTTTCGATTCGCGGCGCGCGATCCCGCGGACTACCGCAATCGCAATCACGATCCCCACCCCCGCGGAGGCGAAGTTGTGGTACGCAAGCCCCGCCATCTGCGTGAAGTAGCTCATCGTAGATTCACCGGCGTAGTTCTGCCAGTTGGTATTGGTGAGAAACGAAGCCGCGGTATTAAAGGCAAGGTCCGTGGGAACCGTGGCGAAATGCTGTGGGTTCCACGGCAGCAACTGCTGCACGCGCTCGATCAGGTAGAGCGTGAGCATGCCGACGCTGCTGAACAGCAGCATGGCAATGGTGTACTCCTTCCAATCCATCTCGCGGGTGTCGTCGATGCCGCAAACCCGGTAAAGCAGGCGCTCCACAGGCCGTAACACCGGGTCAAGAAACGTTTTCTCGCCGGCAAAAACGCGCGCCATGAAAACGCCCATTGGCTTGGTGATCGCCAAGAGAACCAGCAGGTAAATCGCAATTTGCAGCCAGCCGTTCGCAGTCATGTTAGAACCTCTCCGGCCACAACAGCGCCGCGATCAAATACGCAAACATCAAAATGCAAATCCCGAGCAGCACGATATTGCCTAGCATGGTTCTCTCCCCTTACTTCAGCCGGTCGCAGGCCCACACATACGCGATTGCAACGGCAAAGAATCCCACCGTACAAGCAACAAAAAGAAGGTCTCTCATGTGATCTCAACTCCTACAGTTCTCGTAGTGCCCAGCAGCCTTGCCACAAACTGATCCGAGGTCAAACTACCCTCTCCCTGTCAGGAAGAGATAAACGAAACACAAAAACTTCATAAAGACGGCGCCATCCTGCCCTCACCCGGTGCGCCGGGCTGTGATCTGCCGCACATCCTCTTGTGACGCCTGTCTGTCCTTCCGCGGGACCGGAACCAGAAGAAAGGGCCCGAGATACGTGGACTCCAACTGGTAAATCTCTAATCCGGACTCGTGTACGATTCGCGACACCGCCTGACTCTTGCCGTCCGGAGCCAGGCCGAAATCGGAGGTCACGGATGCGATCACGGGTGCGGCCTCGGTGGCACAATCGGCACCAGTTAATTGCCCGTCGCGCCAGTAGAGAGGGATCGTCTTCGCACCAGCGACATTCTCCTGCTTTCCGCGCCGAAGCTCCCGTTGGAAATTCACGAGAGCGTAAATGTAAAAGCCGAGCAGCGGAGCCATCGTTGCCAGGATCAGAATTTTCATGCTATTTCTCCTTCCAATGCGGCCCAGATTCGATCGCCAGCATTGAAAGACAAGGCGAGTCTATTCCGGGCGCATCAAAATGGCATAAGCGCAGCATAAGGATTTAATAAGGGCATACAATGTGAACCCAAAGGGTTTGCTTGGCCGAGTATCGTCATCAAAAGTCGATACTTCGGAGCTTTGCGCGCATCCAATCAACTGCAATACGCACGTTCTGCAGCCGCGATGGGGGGCGTCCTCGGCTGCCGGGGATGGCAAGAAAACATGGCTAACGCGCACCGCGTGGTGATCTTGGGTGGGGGATTTGGCGGGCTGAGCGCGGCGCAGCATCTGAAGGGAGCCGCTGTAGAAATCACATTAATTGACCGCTGCAATTATCATTTGTTCCAACCTCTCCTGTATCAGGTCGCCACGGGTTCTCTGTCCCCTGCGAATATCGCGTCGCCTCTGCGCAATATCCTGAAAGGCCAGAAAAACGTCCGCGTGCTTCTTGCCGAGGCTACTCGTATTGACGCCGGCAACCGCCGCGTGACTCTGAAAGATGGCGAAGTTGAATACGACACGCTGATCGTGGCCACAGGATCGAGCCACCAGTATTTCGGTCACGATGAGTGGGAGAAATTCGCTCCCGGGTTGAAGACCATCGACGATGCAACGGACATGCGCCGGCGCATCCTGCTGGCCTTTGAAGCGGCCGAGCGGGAGAGCGACCCTGAAAAATTAAAAGCATGGATGACCTTCGTAATTGTCGGAGGCGGGCCTACGGGCGCCGAGCTTGCCGGCGCGCTGGGGGAAATCGCCAACGATACGCTCCGTCACGATTTTCGCAACATCGATCCCTCGCAGACGCGCATCATCCTCGTGGAAGGCACGGGGCGCGTTCTGCCTGCGTATCCAATTCCGCTTTCGGCGGCCGCGCAGAAAATGCTGGAGCGTCTGAAGGTGACGGTCCGTACCGGTGCCCTTGTGACCAATGTGCAGGAGCATTCCGTTACCATCCGCGAAGGCGACCACATCGAAGAGATTCCCACGCGGACGATTCTCTGGGCCGCAGGAGTCCTGAGTTCGCCTCTCGGGCGAATCCTGGGGGAAGAAGCCGGCGCCCCTATCGACAAAGCCGGGCGCGTCGTGGTCAACCCTGATCTCACGGTCCCCGGACATCCGGAGATCTTCGTGATAGGTGACCTCGCGAACTATAGCCACCAGACTGGCCAGCCTTTGCCGGGCGTGGCGCAGCCCGCCATTCAGGAAGGCCACTATGTGGCGAAAGTGATTGCTCGGCACCTGGGCGGCGATAAAGGGCTGAAGCCGTTTCACTACTTTGACAAGGGAAATCTCGCGACGATCGGGCGCGGCGCCGCCGTCGCCGACCTGAATTGGTTGCAGCTCTCAGGCTGGCCTGCCTGGCTCATCTGGGTATTTGTCCACCTGCTCTATATCGTTCAATTCCAGAACCGGCTTCTCGTATTCATGCAGTGGGGATGGCTTTATCTCACCTATGATCGTTCAGCCCGCCTGATTACGGGCGGCGATCTATTTCCTCTGGACTTGTAAAGCGAAAGCCCGCATCCGCGAATAGATTCCCGGTCGAGGCGATGGCCGCATCGATTGTTCCCTCTAAAGCGAAATCCTCATATTACAATCACGTCCACGGCTATCCGGATGAACCGAAGCGAAAAAGCGATCCTTGCTGTCTTGTCTGTCCTGCTGCTGGTGGCCTTCGGCGCGGTCGTGTATACGCGAGGGTGGTCAAACTACCGGGAAGAACTTCGTGCGATCGACCAAACGACTCGGCGGTCCTCGCTGGTCGATACGCACCCCCTCGATACAGCACAGCAACTGGCGCCCCTCGCTGTTACACACGATGAGCAGGCCTTCTCGCAGGAGACCCTCCGGCTGGGCGATCATTCCGTGGATCTCGCCTTCTCGGCCGCGATGCGCGACGCGATCGAAAATCCCGCTCCGCTAACTCCTGAAACGCGCGACCTGCTTTCGCGCATAAAGAAGGTGGAAGCCAGTGTCACGGCTGACCAATCCCGCATAACCCAACTAAATCAGCAGTTGCCGAAGGCCGCCGAGGCTCAAAAAGATGCGCTTCAGGAACAACTCGGCATTGCGCAGGCGCAGCTGGCTCTCGACCAGGACGATCTGGAGGACGCCCACGAAGACCTCATCCGCGCGGGCGGGGATAAACAGGCTGCCATTCAGCAGTTGATCGATCAGCACGAAGCCTCGGAGGCGCACGCCGCGAACGCGCACCCGGGAGCCGCCGCAAGCACAGCGGCTTCGGCTTCTGCACCTTCTGTTGAAATGACGCAGTCGCGGAACATCGTCGCCGAGTCCCAGGCCTGGTGGTCGCTTCGATCGAAGAAAAAGCTGCTCGTTCAGGCGGAGGACGAAGCGCTGGCGAGGG
>CAZRKW010000015.1:0-34637 GCA_964600355.1 uncultured Acidobacteriaceae bacterium | reverse complement strand
TCGCTCACCACCACGCCCATGATGTGCGCCTATCTCCTGAAGAGCGAGCGCGCGGCGAAGCATGGCCGCCTCTACAATGCCAGCGAGAAGGTTTTTGACTCCGTGCTCTCTTTGTATCGCCGCACCCTGCGATGGGTGCTCGATAATCCCGCCCTCACCCTGGTCGTCCTTTTCCTCACCATCGTGCTCAACGTGGTTCTGATCATCCGAATCCCCAAGGGCTTCTTCCCCGAAGAGGACACCGGCCTGATCTCGGGGGCGGTGAGAGGGCCGCAGGATTCGTCCTTCGCGGCGATGAACAGCGCCATCCAGCAGATCGGCGGCGTGATCAAAAAGGACCCCTCCGTCGCGAACGTGGTCGCCTTCACCGGTGGCGGCGGGGCCACCAACACCGGCAACGTATTCATCGCGCTCAAACCGCTGGCGCAGCGTAAGGTAAACGCCACTCAGATTATCGACCGCCTCCGCCCGCAGCTGAACCGTTTACCCATTGCCTCCGCGTTCCTCCAAGCCGTGCAGGACCTCCGGATCGGCGGCCGCTCCAGCAACGCGATGTATCAGTACACGATCCAGGCCGACAACGTGCAGGACCTCTCCAAATGGGGCCCCATCATGCTGGCGGCCATGAAGCGACTGCCCGGGTTCGAGGATGTGAGTTCCGACCAGCAGAACGGCGGCCTGGATGAGCTGATGAACTACGACCGCGTCACCGCCGCGCGTCTCGGGCTCACCGCGCAATCGCTCGACTCCGCGCTCTACGGCGCCTTCGGCCAGTCGGAAGTCTCCATCATCTACACCCAGCTCAACCAGTATTACGTGGTGCTCGAAGTTGCTCCGGAATATTGGCAGAGGCCGGAAGGACTCAAGGACATCTACCTTCATACCTCCGGCAACGGCACGATTCCGCTTCTTGCGGTCGCCAAAGGCCAGGCCAACACCACGCCCCTCGCCATCAACCACACCGGATTGTTCCCCTCGATCACGCTGTCCTTCAATCTCGCGGAGGATAAGTCGCTGAGCGATGCCACGGCGAGTATCCATCAGATGCAGGAGCGGCTCGGCACGCCTTCCACGCTGCAGGGCTTCTTTGCTGGAACCCTGCTCGCCTACCAGCAGTCGCTCGGCACCGAGCCCATCTTGATCGTGACGGCGCTGCTCGCGGTCTATATTGTCCTCGGCATTTTGTATGAGAGCCTGGTGCACCCGCTGACCATCATCTCCACCCTGCCTTCGGCCAGCGTCGGCGCGATGCTCGCGCTGATGCTCTTTAAAGAAGACCTCAACATCATCTCCATCATCGGCATCGTGCTGCTTATCGGAATCGTAAAAAAGAACGCCATCATGATGATCGACTTCGCTCTTCAGGCGCAGCGCCAGGAAGGAAAAAACACCCACGACGCAATCTTCGAGGCCTGCATGTTGCGCTTCCGTCCCATTCTGATGACCACCATGGCCGCGCTCCTGGGTGCGCTGCCGTTGGCGCTCGGGACGGGCACGGGATACGAACTCCGCCGCCCTCTCGGCATCACCATCGTCGGCGGCCTGCTCCTCAGCCAGTTGCTAACCCTTTATACGACGCCCGTCGTCTATCTCGCCTTTGACCGCCTCCGCCTTCGTCTGCAGGGAAAGCCGCAAAACGTTCTTCGCCACGGCCCGGCGCCCGCTCCTAGCACCGCGGATTAGCGCGTGCCGGCAAGTCCACTCCCGCTTTGTTGCATCATCATTATTTTTGCCGGGCCGGCAGCAACTGTTTGCATACGCCGCCGGGAGCCTGAGAGAATAGCGCCATCGTGTCCGCCAATCTTCAGTCCGGCAGTTTGTCCGCTCAGGCGGACCGGCGTAATTTTTTCCGCCAGAGGGTTCTGCTTTCCGCTGTCGAACTGGATGACGACAATGGCGGCATCGTCCTCAACCTCAGCGAAGGCGGCTTAGCCCTGCGTGCCGTCTCGCAAGTGGCCGGCGATGAACTGCCCAATCTGCGTTTTCAGTTTTCGCAATCTGATGTATGGGTTGAGACCAAGGCTAGGGTGACGTGGCGCAGCGATTCCAAGACCTCCGCGGGCGTCGAATTCATCGATCTGCCCGATGAAGCGCGCAAACAAATAAAGGACTGGATCGCCTTTACCAGCGACGGCGCCGGAGTCCAGACAAAAACCGCAAGTCGCGAAAGCGCCGGACGGCTTGCAAATGCCGTAATCACCCCGGAACCCCGCGTCACCCAGGATCGAACCGACTTTCCATTCTCTGTGTTCGGAAGCGTGCCCGCTGAAACGCGGCACGTCACTGCGGGTGCCGAAATCGCTGGCGCAGAGAGCATTGCTCGAAGCTCGGCAAAACCGCGCCGCGTATTTCTGCCGGCGCTGGCGGCGCTGATCGTTCTCTCCGCCCTTGCCTTTCTGGGCTACACCTTGAGACAACTGCATCCCAACCTGACCGGCAGCGAAACGCCGGCAGAGGTGGCGGTGCCCCCAAATCCCACCGAGAGCGGTACCGTCTCTCAAGCTCCCCGCGCCGATGCAAGCCCGACGTTGGATACCCCCGGCTACGTTCTTCAGGTAGGCGCGCTGGTTCGCGAGGAAGACGCCGAAAAACTCGCCGAATCCCTGCGCCAAATGAAATTCCCCGCCTTCGTCTTCAAACGAGACCCCAGCCGCCTCTACCACGTAGTAGTCGGCCCCTACACCAAATCCGACTCCTCCGCGATGGCAAAAACCCTAGAGGACCGGGGTTTCGAAGTGATCCGCACCGAGTGGAATCCCGAACCGCAGTAAGGAAAATGGGAATCGCGAAGCGTCGTTTGAAGCTTTCGAGCGGCGACGCACGTCAGGTATCGCAACTGATACGATACCTTCTCTAAAACAATACTGTGATAAAGTCGGGCCCATGCCGCCCGAGTATGACGAAATTGGAATCTGGTCAGAGGTAAAGCTCGACATTATTAAGGAATATGCCTCGGCTTATTCGACAATTATGGAATCTTGGCGGCGGAAGAAGATCAATCGCTTAAGTTGGATTTACATCGATGGCTACGCGGGCCCTGGTTACCACGTTTCCAAGAAAACAGGTGAGCGGGTCGAGGGAAGTCCGTTGATCGCAATGAATATCCAACCGCCATTTCACGAATATCACTTCATTGATACCGAACCGGAGCGCGCCAACCAGCTCAGAGAATTGGCAGGCAATCGGACGGATGTCCACACCTACACCGAAGACTGCAATACGGTGTTATTGCGGGATGTATTCCCGCGTGCAAAGCGAAGCGACTATAGAAGAGCCCTGTGCCTCCTAGACCCCTATAACATTAATCTGAAGTGGGAGGTAATTGAGGCGGCCGGCAAATCAGGTTCAATAGAGATTTTTCTTAACTTGATGGTCATGGATATCAACCGAAACGCGATGCGGAAACGAATGGAGACGTCTCTTCAAAGCAAGGTTGATCAGCTGACGAAGTTGGTTGGGGACGAAACGTGGAAAGATGCCGGTTATCGAGAGGTTGACACGCTTTTTGGAAAGGATTATCAGAAAGTCTCAAACGACGAGTTCGCAGAGTGGTTCAGGCAGCGGCTAATCAATAAGGCTGGCTTCAAGTTCGTGCCAAAGCCGATGCCGATGAAAACGAAAAATAACGCGATTATTTACTATCTGTTTTTCGCTTCGCAGAAGCCCACTGCATCTAAGATTGTGACCGACATCTTTAATAAATATCGCAAGGCACAGGGGTTTTGAGATGGCGACAAACTCACACATTGAATGGACCGACGCGACATGGAATCCGGTGACGGGTTGCACGAAAATTAGTGCGGGCTGTAAGCATTGTTATGCGGAGCGGCTCTCCAAGCGCCTCAAGGCGATGGGCCAAGCCAATTACCGCAACGGATTCAAAGTTACGCTCCAGCCTCAGATGCTTGCACTTCCGCTTCACTGGAAAACCCCAAGGCGTATCTTCGTTAATTCAATGAGTGACTTGTTCCATATTGATGTATCGACTGATTACATCAAGCGGGTCTTCGATGTGATGAGCCGCGCCGACTGGCATCAGTATCAGGTTTTGACGAAGCGCTCAGATCGAGTGCTTGAACTCAGCAAGGAATTAAACTGGCCGGCACAAATATGGATGGGAGTCAGCGTCGAAAGCGAAAAGTATACCCATCGGATTGATGACCTCCGCAAGACTGGTGCCCAGGTCAAGTTCCTATCGCTTGAACCCCTGCTTGGTCCGCTGCGCAGGCTGAATCTGCGTGGAATCGATTGGGCAATCGTCGGTGGCGAATCAGGACCGGGGGCACGGCCCGTCGACCAGGAATGGATCACGGACATTCGGGATCAATGTCTGAAAGCTGGCGTGCCATTTTTCTTCAAACAATGGGGCGGCGTCCGAAAAAGCAAGACGGGACGCACGCTCGAAGGGCGCACGTGGGATCAGATGCCCGTAAACGGGGAACTCGTCGCGGCTTTGGCGTCGGAGATGGGGTAGCCCAACCAGTTGATATTGTACGAATGGCGGAGAGGGATTTCTCGCATGTCGACCACCGGGGCATGGCGGCCGCGGATCTCAATCAGGCCATTGAAAGCACGCTGATCGTCGCGCGAAACGAACTCAAGTACGTGGCGGATGTGAACTGCGACTACGGCCAGCTCTCCCCGGTCTTCTGCAACCTGGGAGACCTCAACCAGGTGTTTTTGAACCTGCTGGTCAACGCGGCGCACGCGATCGGGGACGCCAACAAACCGGCGGGGAGCAAAGGAAGAATTGAAGTGCGAACCAAACAGGACGGGGAGTTCGTCGAGGTGGCAATTTCTGACAGCGGAACGGGTATCCCCGAAGAAATCCGAGAAAAGATTTTCGATCCGTTCTTCACGACGAAAGAAGTGGGAAAGGGGACGGGCCAGGGACTGTCGATTGCGCGGTCAATCGTTGTGAAAAAACACGGCGGAACGCTCACCTTCGAGACGGAATTGGGACGCGGTACTACATTTTACGTGCGGCTTCCCGTGAGTGGGGTTCGAGAAACCATCACACCTTGACCGCGCCTGCTGGTACGGCGCTCAGAGACGGATCGGGTTGCGAGAGGACTTTGCGCGCGATACGCAGCAGATCGGGCGGGTCGATCGCGGAACGGAGGATCGCTTTGCACAGCGCGTTGTGCTCGATTTCATCAAAGGGGACGCAGCGGTTCAGAAGCAGCCCCGTCAGCAGCGCGAACTGTCTATCATCCACACGGACATTCGGACCGAGCAATTCCTCGGCGATCGTTACGCGCCACGGAGGTCTTTGACAATCGACAATGAAGTGGGCGAAGGCCTGCATCTTTTCGCTCGAGGACAGCGCTGAGCGGTAAACGGTTTCCAAAAGGTGAATGGCGGCGCCCGCGTACGGCATGGCGGAGGACGCGGCCTGGCTTTGGAAGATTTGCGCGTACTCCTGAGCGTTCCTCGGCTCGGCCACACGAAATGTGAACAGGGTTTCCGGCACTTTCGCGTTGGGCCCTATCAGCAGTATCTCGAGGAGAAGAATCACGTCCCACGCGAAGACGTTCAGACCCAGCGAGATTTTTTGGAGAATCTCCCGGCGCATCAAACCGTAGATGGCAAACCAGCCGGGAAGCGACAGGAGGGCGTGAACGCGGTCTACCGGCCGAATTCCCAGAGTTTCGATGTTCTTGTAATTGGGGTAGTGCACCGATGGAGCGCCGTGCTCGTCGATAAGATCGATTTCCGTGCAGCAAAGCACCGCTTCCGGATGAGAAGCTAGAGCGCTCACGCACTTTCGAAGAAACGTGGGATGCCACAGATCGTCGTGAGCAGCCCACAGAAAGTAGTCGCCGCGCGACTCGCGGGCAACAAAAGCAAAATTCCACGGTGAGCCGCGATTCTCCTGCTGCCGTATGTAGCGTATGCGCCGGTCCCGCAGCTGATACTCCCGGCAGATTTCTTCCGTCCGATCCTGCGAAGCGTTATCGGAGACGATCAGTTCAAAGTGAAGATAGTCCTGGGCCAGGAGCGACTCCAGGGCTTCGCCCACGAAACGCTCGCCCTCAAAGACGGGCATGCCGATGCTCACAAGAGGCGACTCGTCCGCCGCGACTGGCTCTCGTCCGCCTCCTGGCGAAGCTGTGCCGTTGTCTTCTGTCATGGTCGTACTGCTAGCCCATCCGATCGGCCGCCGGGTGTGTCCTGCGCAGAAACGCACCCGGCCAGTACGTGACGCGCTCGGTAACCATGCCCTCGTTGAACAGAAAAGCCGGTTCCACAATCTCGAAATCGGAATGCGCGGCGGCAAATTCCCGAGCGGCCTGCTGGGGATTGTTCCATCGCCAGTCCGAACACGCGCGCGGCGCATCGGCCAATTGCTCCATGACGCCGTCCATCGCCACGATGTACGAGCCGGGCGTCACAATCGGCGAGTACGCTTCGAGTTCGGCCCGCACGTGCTCTTTCGTGTGGCAGGAATCGAGCAGGACCAGCACCCGGCCGCAGGGAGGGATCTGCGCGCGCACTTTCGAGACGACTTCGGGATCGGCCGAATCGCCTTCGACGAGCGATATGTAGGGCGCCAGGCAGTGCGACTCGATCGCCCGGCGATTGTGCGGGCGAATCTCGACATCCACACCGACCACGCGGCCCTTTCCGATTGCCTTGCAAACGCTCGCGTAAAAGCAAAGCGACCCGCCGTGCGCCACGCCGGTCTCTACGATCAGGTCCGGCTGAACGGCGCAGATTACTTCCTGGAGCCGGATCATGTCCTCGGGAAGCTGGATCATGGGACGCCCCAGCCAGGTAAAGCTGTAAACATATTTAACGTCCCAGCCCGAGCGAATCCAAAGGCGGCTCAGCACGCGAAAGGCTTCCGGCGTGCCGATTCCGAATTCCACAGGTTCGGCCCCCGTTTCGCTAACGATTACTTTGCCGTGTTCGATGACAATCATCGCGCGACCTGCGGCCGGCAGGCGGCGAGCGCCACGTCTTGCAGCATGCGGAGATCCTGGGAATGAAGGAGCCTGGCTAACTCTTCTCTGACGATCGCTGGAAACACTTCCACCACTCGATCACCCGCGGCAACTTGAGCGCAGGCATAAGGCGGATACCAGAATGCGCGCGCGTACCGCTCAATCGTCTCCGCGTCCGCATGGGGCGGGATCGTTTTGAGCGCGTCGAATTCCTCGCGGCGGAGGTACCTCATCCTATGGCTCTCTTGCGGCTCGCAGGGCAGCGCCTCGCCGGACTCGGCCAACTCGCAGTAATCGATAAAGAGCCGCACCATTTCCGTTTGCGTTTTTTGCTCGAGGCTGTAGGCAGTCTCCCGGGAGGCATCGATGGGAAAGCGCCGCACTTTGAGCAAAGGCCCGGTGTCGAAGTTGTTGTCCATGAAGTGGCACGTGCATCCGTACTCCCGGACATTTTCGAGTATCGCAACGCTATAGAAGGCCCATCCGCCAAACTCCGGCAGGGGACCGGCGTGGAAATTCACAGCGGCGCGTTCCGCTAGAGAAAGGACCTCCGGCCTTACACGATTGCGGAACATGTAGCTGATTACGAAATCCGCGCGCTGTTTCTCCGAGAGTTCGGCCTGGGAGAAAACGGGGATGCCGAGAGCGCTCGCAAAGGCGTCCAGGGTCGGGCCGGCGATCCACGGATGAAGGTTTCGTGGCGATGCAACCACCGCCTTGATCTCCCACCCACGCTCGACCATGATCGAGAGCGCCACCACCGAGCCCGGCTTTGACCCCATCAGAATGGCGCAGGGCTTGCCCATGTCAGTTCTGGAAGAAACTCTTTACCGCCTGTATCACGCGAGCGACCGTTTCCTCGGCCATGGAGGAATGCAACGGCAGCGAAACGATTTGACGGCCGGCGTTTTCCGTTACGTCCAAGTCTCCTCGCCGGCAATTTTTGAACAACGTGAACCAGTGTCCTGGTTGCCAGTGGATGCCGGTGTCGACTCCGTGTTCTCTCAGACACGCGCGAAAGGCGTCCCGCTGCAACTCCGGCACGCGCACGTAATAGAGGAAGGGAGTAATGCCGGCGAAGTCTGTCTGCGGAATGCGAATATTGGAGATTTGTTTCAGGCCGTCGTTGTAAGAGCGGCAGGCAGCGCGCCGCGTTTCGGAGATTCGCTGCATTTTGGCAAGTTGCGCTAAGCCGATCGAGGCATGCAGATTCGCCATGTGGTAGCGGAATCCGATCTGCTTCACGTCGTAGGTCCATGCTCTCTGGTTCTGGTACATCAAAGACGACGGCTGGCTCATGCCTGCCAGACGCATTTCATGAATCATCTCAAGCTCGTCTCGGCTCCGCACCACCAGCAGGCCGCCGTCGATGCACGTCAGCGTCTTGACCGGGTCGAAACTGAATATGCAGATATCGGAAAAGCTGCCGACCATTTGGCCCCGGTACATCGAACCGAAGGAGTGGGCCGCGTCGTGAATGACCCTGACGCGATACTTTTTCGAAAACTCGGCCACGCGAGCGTGATCGCATAGTTGGCAGCCATAATCCATTACGATGATGGCTTTCGTTCGCGGCGTGACGAGGCACTCGGCTTTATCGAGATCGATGCACAAGGTAGCGTCGTCGACATCGCAGAATACCGGCGCTGCCCCCGTCGCCAGAATCGCCTGGAAGTCGGTCACATTGTTGAACGAAGGCGTAATGACTTCGTCTCCTTGGCCGGCACCGGCGATCAGTAGCGCAAGGTGCAGCGCCGCATGGCCGGTGCTGACCGCGGCCACGAACCGGTCAGCCGCACCCAGATAACGCCCCGCGGCATCTTCAAAGTCTCTGACGTAGCTGCCCATGCCCAGCCAGCCGAGTTCCAGAGCTCGCCGGCTCGCCGCGTATTCGGCTTCTTCGATCAAGGGTTTGAAAACCGGGATGGCCGGGTCGGCAGAGATTCCCGCCGATTCCCCGGTGACGTGCTCATTCGAGGTCATGGCCATAGAGGATGGCTCCGGTCGCGCTCGGAAAGAATCGGGGGCTTCACAGGCCACTCGATCGCGAAAGCGGGATCGTCCCAGCGGACGCCTCGTGCGCAATTCTCCGCGTAGAATTCCGACATCTGATAAAACACCTCGGTGTCGTCCGCCAGGGTCTGAAATCCATGCGCGATTCCTCCGGGGACGTACATCATGCGGCAATTTTCAGCCGTCAGGCTGGCGGCCTCCCAGAGAAGAAATGTCGGCGATTGCGGGCGCAAGTCGAGCACGACGTCATAGATCGCGCCCCGCGTGCAGCGGATGAGTTTCGTTTCTTCCCTCGGGCCTGTCTGATAGTGCATTCCTCGCAGCGTCCCTTTCAGCAAATTGAAGGAAAGGTTGCACTGGACCATTGGAGAATTCAGGCCGTGCGCGCCGAACTCCTCCCGGCAGAAAACCCGCGCGAAAAAACCTCGCGCATCCTCGATTTTTTGCGGCTCTATAAGGCAGGCCCCCGCTATTTTCCCAGGAAGAAAGATCACTTCCCTCTCTTTTCAGAGTTACGGATATCCCTGCCTCTAATCCCCTCAAATCACGCGCAGCTCCGGAATCGGGACAATGAAACGCCCCCCGCGGTGACGGTATTCGGACTGCTGTTCGACAATCTCATCGGCCCAATTCCAGGCGAGAAGCACAGCGAAATCGGGCATTTGACGAAGAAGCGCCTCTACGTTGTAGATAGGCAAGTGTGTTCCGGGTGTATACAACCCGTGTTTTGCCGGGCTCCGGTCGACGACAAAATCCAGAATGCCACCGTCAATTCCGCAGAAATTCAAAAGCGTGGTTCCTTTGGCGGAAGCCCCATAGGCCGCTAGCCTCGCCCCGTGCGATTTTAAGGATCGAAGATGGCTGACTAACCGGCATCTAAGCCGCTCAACCCGTGCCGCGAATTTTTCGTAGAAAGGGGCGCTTGTCAGGCCACAGCGCTGTTCCTCATCCAGCATTCGGGGAACAGAGTCGCAGAGAGGCGTGCCCTTCCCCGCATGTGTCATGAAGATTCTCAAGGATCCGCCGTGAATCGAGAGCCGCTCGACGTCGGTAATCGCGAGAGCATGCAGTTCGCCAATGCGATGCAAGGCGCTCAGCGAAAAATAAGAAAGATGTTCGTGGTAGATCGTGTCGAACTCGGCGCCTTCGATCATGTCCCGGACGTAGGGCACCTCAATCGCAATAACGCCCTCGCTTTCGAGCAGCATGGCTAGGCCGCGAAAGAAATCATGGATGTCAGCCACGTGAGCCAGAACGTTGTGGGCGTGTATCACATCCGCTCGTTTGCCTTCCTCGCATAATTGCTGCGCGATCGCGGGGCTGAAGAAATCGCAAACGGTGGGGATGCCCCGGCCGATGGCCGCCGCGGCGACATTGGAGGCGGGCTCAACGCCCAGTACCGAAATCCCAGCCTCCTTGTAAAACTGCAGCAGGTAGCCGTCATTGCTCGCAATTTCGATCACGCGGCTGTTCTGGTTCAGCCGGTGGACACGGATCATGCGCTCGGCAATCCGGCGCGATTCACCCAGCATCGTGTCGGAATAAGATGAAAAATAGACGTATTGCCCGTAGAGATCGGCGGCAGGCAAAGTCTCGGTGATCTGCACCAGGGCGCAGCGCGAGCAAAAAACGAGAATCAGCGGGTAGGTGGGCTCAGGCTCAAGCACCTGCCGTTCATTCAGGAGGCCATTCGCCAGGGGCAGACAGCCAAGATCAAGAATCGTGCGCAGGCCGCCCGCCGAGCAGCCGCGGCAGCGCAGCACGCCTTGTTCTTCAGGTCTGTTAACGAGTGCTGGCTTTCTGGAGCGCGAAGCCCGGTGTGCTCGGCGCGCTGGTAGCAGCTGATTCATAGTCCGAAATGTCCCTCAGACAGAGGTCCCGAGTGGAAGACGACGGATCCCCGTAGAAACTCTTATACCATCGCGCGGTTCGGCGGACCGATTCCTGGAAATCCCATCGTGGCCGCCAGCCGAGCTCTTCTCGCGCGCGTTCGTTCGACAACCGCAAGGCTTGCTCTTCATGCAAGCGGCTTTCAGGGCCGGCATCTTCCCAGCGGCCGCTGCCCCAGTTTCTGAACAGCTCCTCCACGACTTGCTGCCCGGTCACAGTGCTCGCCGGGCCAGGCCCGAAATTCCAGGCACTGCAAAGACCCGGCACTTCATTCATAAGCATGTGCCCCGCGAGCATCAGATAGCCGCACAGGGGATCAAGGACGTGCTGCCACGGACGCAAAGCCTTCGGGTTCCTGAGGACGACAGGTCGATTTACCGCTAGCGCCCGCACCGTATCGGGCACGATGCGGTCGGCAGCCCAGTCTCCTCCACCGATGGCATTGCCGGCGCGAACCGAAGCCACACTGACTTTGTGGCGCGGCAATTCCTGCGGCGGGAAAAATGACTTGCGGTATGCCTGGGTCACGATCTCAACGGACGCTTTGCTGGCGCTATAGGGATCGTGCCCGCCGAGCGCGTCGCCCTCACGATGAGGCACCGGGGAATTTGAATTGTCGTAACATTTATCGCTCGTCACGACGATGACCACGCACGGGCGACGCGCCTTTCGCACCACTTCCAGCACGTTGACTGCGCCCATGACATTCACCTCGAACGTCGTGCGGGCCTCTGCGTAGCCCTGCCGGACCAGAGTCTGCCCGGCGAGGTGAAAGATCGCATCGGGTTCGCAATCGTTCACGGCGGCCTGTAATCGGGCGAGATCGCGCACATCTGCCGTTGTTTCGTGTTCCAGCACGTTCGCCACATCCGAGGCGAGGAAGTTACTCGGGGTCGTCGGCGGAGGGAGAGCGTAGCCGCTCACCCGCGCACCCAGGCGATGTAGCCACAAGGCCAGCCAGGAACCCTTGAAGCCCGTGTGCCCGGTGATCAGCACGCTGCGGCCTCGAAATGCCTCGGCCCACTCCATTCGCTCTGCGTTTAGTCCCATATTCTCCAGGGCGCGTTGCCGCTTTGCCAGATATTCTCGAGCAGCCGTTTTTCTCGAAGCGTGTCCATGCATTGCCAGAAGCCTTCGTGACGGTAAGCGGCCAGCTGTTTGTCACGCGCCATCTGCTCGAGTGCGTCCGCTTCGAGGCTGCACCCGTCATCGGAAAGGTAGCGGAAGACGCCGGGTTCAAAGACGAGATATCCTCCGTTGATCCACCCCTCCCCTATCTGGGGCTTTTCGGTAAACTGCGCGACCAGGTCGCCATCAAAGATCAGTCCGCCAAAGCGCGCCGGGGGACGAACCGCGGTAACCGTGGCCAGGCGTCCGTGCGTCTTGTGAAACTTCAGCAGGCACCTCACATCCACATCGGACACGGCATCGCCGTAGGTGAGCATGAACGTACCGCCATCCAGCAGGGACTCGAGCCGTTTCACCCTGCCTCCGGTATTTGTTTCTGAACCGGTTTCAATCAATCTCACCGTCCAATTCTCAAGCGTGGCGTTCTGGCGTTCGAGTTCCTGCGTAGCCAGCCGAATGGTCAAATCGCCGGTGAGGCTTGTTCGCTCCAAAAAATAGCGTTTGATATCGTCCCCGCGGTGACCCAACGCGATAACGAATTCGGAGTGTCCGTAGTGCGCATAGTGTTTCAGAATGTGCCATAGCATCGGGTAGCCCCCGACTTCCACCATGGGCTTGGGCTTTATTTCCGTTTGCTCGGCCAGGCGAGTCCCGTATCCCCCCGCGAGGACCACGACTTTCATGCTGTGTATCCAACGAATATCTCTTATCCATCCTCCCTGTCGAATCCAAAGGGCGACGGGGACTAATCGGGACCGCTCAGGAACAATCTGCCAGACTTACAGAAGAGCAAATGGCTGGCCAGTTAGGCGGAATTATTAAGAGGGCAAACTTATAAACTTTTCATCAACCGGACAGGCGGTAGGTTTGACCCAGAAAGATCTCTCTCACGCCGGCTCGACTAATAACCCCGATCAGGTCACAAAAGAATGAGGGTATACGAATGCGCCCAACATCGTTTCGTACCCTTGAAACCTGGATTAGACGCAAGATGAGGAAATTTGCGATCCAAGGGAAAAAAGCGAAGCCAACTGCGGCCCTTCGAAAAGGCCCGTAAGGCAAACCTGTTTGGGAGAGGCTACTCGCGCGCTCATCGAAGCTGAAGCTTTTTGTTTCGATGTCGTGGATTCATTATTTCGATTGTTATTTCGAGTCTTGAAGCTGCATTATGGCGTCATTGATCCGACATTGTAGCGCCATCCGCTGCAAGCGCGAATCTAAGCAATACAATTAACTGTTGAGCGTTCCCGCGCGAAGCGCTCAGGCGGAAGGGTCACAATGATGGCGAACAAAAGGGGTTTTCCACCCGGCGGCGTTGAGCCTCATTTATTCCAGCGAACCATCCTTCGGCAATCTGATGAATTCGGCGCTTCTACGCCTGCTCTTGTCGCAAAAGGAATCGATACAACTCCGAAACGCGCCGGCTTCGGCTTACGCACCGCTTCCCTTTCGCCAATGGAAACTTTGGCGCAATCTATTTCCGGCGCATGCCCGACGCTCACTCCGTTCGTCACCGTTCCGCTGGTATTCACTCTTACGGGAAATGGCACATGGCTCGTCTATATATTGGGGACGTGCGGAATTCTATTAGTTGCCTGGTGCATCAGCCGATTTGCGCGATATTCGTCCTCACC
Source organism: uncultured Acidobacteriaceae bacterium (assembly GCA_964600355.1). Classification (GTDB taxonomy): domain Bacteria; phylum Acidobacteriota; class Terriglobia; order Acidiferrales; family UBA7541; genus Palsa-295. The sequence goes on along the minus strand of CAZRKW010000015.1, from coordinate 21,025 downwards.
TGGGTCCCTTTATTCGTATGCCGCGATGATTCTTCCGCCTTGGCTCGGGGCTGTCGCCGCGTGGAGTTTATTGCTGGCGTATGTCATGGGAACTGCGAGCAATATCGGTGCTTTCTACTATTACGCGAACGTGATGATTCTGAATAGCACGGGCCGCGAAATCTCCGTTTTGATGTTAGCGACGATTTATACCGTACCCTTTATCTGGATTGCCTGGCGCGACGTAAAGCTCTCCGCCCGAGCCATGCTGGTAATGGAAGGGGTTTCCGTAAGTGCCGTTGTCGCGGTGATGGCTCTGGTTTTATTTCACCATGGCCTGCACGGCGATTCGAATCAGGTTCATCTTCGCGGCGTAACGGGCAGCGGCTTTCGACAAGGATTAGTTCTCGCTTTATATAGCTTCGTCGGATTCGAGGGCGCGACAGTGTTGGGATCCGAGGCTCGCAATCCCCTAAAGGCGATTCCTCGGGCCGTGATCCTCACCTCTGTTCTGGGCGGAATGTTTTTTACCATTTGCGCTTACACGGAAGTTTTGGGTTTTGGCATGAGCGGAAAGGATCTGGGGACATCCAATGTTCCCATGCACGTGCTGGCGAGCGTCGGCGGATTCCCGGCGCTGGGCTTCTTGATTGACCTGGGGGCGCTGGTGAGTTTGTTCGCAGGAAGTTTGGCAGGCATCACGGCCGCCGCGCGCGTGCTCCTGCAAATGTCGCACAACGGATTGACGCACGCGTCGCTTCGCAAAACTCATGCGCGAAATGAAACGCCAACCGGAGCGGTACTCGTCACAGGTCTCGTGGCATTTCTTCCCGTAGCTTTCCTCGCCTCACGGGGAACGAGCGGAGTGGACGTCTATGGCTGGCTGGGAATGATGGCCGTATATGGATTTGTGGTCAGTTATGGCTTAGTGTGTTTTGCTCTTCCTGGTTATCTGCGCGCTCACCACGGGGTGAGCAACCTCGCGACCAAAACGATTCCGTACATCGCATGCGCCGCGATGGTGTACGCGCTTGTTGCAAATCTCTATCCGCTAACGCACGACGTGTATGGCAAACTGCCCTATGTTTTCTTCTCTTATTTGATTGCCGTTGTCTTGTTTTCTGTTTTTCGCTCGCGAGAGCAAGCTTCCATGCAGCAGGACTTGCGATGATCAGATGTTGATTCCCGCAAGCCAGTCTGCAGAAATGAAATAATGGCGTTCCTATTTCCTATAGCGCAAGACTTTGCGCGCCCAAAAGGATCTTACATGAAGACATTCATCACTAAAGATACTCCAGTCACACCGGAGGTGTTAAATACGATTGCGCATCTTCCGACCAAAAGCCTTTCTAAAATCGCTGAAGATGGATTTTTCGCGAAGCTGACCGATAAAGATTATATGCGCCTCGCATTTCTGCTGGCGGAAAAGGGATATGACGAGGGCGGATGCCCAATTGGCGGTGTGATCATCGACAACAAAACGCGTAAAATTGTGGGGAAGGGACACAACACCCTCGTCCAGGAAAATCACCCGTACAATCACGGAGAAACGTCGGCGGCGCGCGATGCCGGTCGCCAGGATTTCAGTCTGACCACAATGTTTACTTCGCTGAGCCCTTGCGACATTTGCGCCGCGCTCATTTACAGAAGGCAATTTAGCCGCCTGGTCGTCGGCGACGTTACAAACTTCTCGGGTACAGAAGAATTGATTCGCAAGAAAGGCGTGAAAGTTGAAATTTTGGAAGACCCTGAGGGAGTCGCGCTTTTTGCACGATACTTGAAAGAAAAACCGGATCAGCATTTGGAGGACGCGTACGGCTTGGCTGCCGTCCGCAAAGACGCGCCTCCCAAAACGTAACATTCTCTGGGCCAGCGACCGAACGATTATTCACGATCAGCGATTGTCAGATGCATGAGCGCTTCGATTTGTTCAAAGCTTCCATGACCCAGGTGGGATTGAATGGGCCAGACTCATTTACCTCGATCTCATAATCGCGCAGCGCATCTGCGACGGCATTTGCCATTGCCGGATGCGCCCCGATGGTTCCTCCCTCTCCCACTCCGCGCATTCCGAAAGGATTTAGGCTTGTCGGCGTTTCCATATGCCAAAGCCGGAAGTCCCCGGGCGCGTCGCACGCACCGGGCAAAACGTAATCCATCATGGCGCGCGTTTGGAGCTGCCCCTCGGAATCGTAAACGATTCGTTCGCGGAGTACGGCGCCGATTCCCTGCACAACTCCGCCGACAATTTGTCCTTCGACAAGAAGAGGATTCACAATTGTTCCGCAGTCATGCGCAACCGTATAGCGCGGAATTGTTATAGCACCGGTTTCCGGATCGATTTCAACCACGGCAATGTGCGTTGCGTAAGAATAGGAAGGCTTCGGAACCTCGAGCCGACACTTGGCTTCGATTCCTTCCGGCTCCTTTTTCCCTTGCAGCAATGCCAACCGCGAGGGAATTGCCGACAGGGGGATGCATTCATCCTCGGCTCCCGTGATTAACACCCCGCCGTTTTTCCATTGCAACCTGGATGAATCGCATTTCAGAGTCGCAGCAAAACATTCCAAAATGTTGTTGACCAACTCACGCGCGGCCATGCGCCCGGCAGCCCCGCCTATCGCCGCGCCCCGACTGGCGAAAGTTCCCACCGCGTCCGGCACTTCGTCTGTGTCGCCCTGCCGAATGGCCACTTGCTCCATTGAAACGCCCAGTTCCTCAGCCACGAGTTGCCGCTGCGTCGTCTCTGATCCTTGGCCGACTGGCATGATCGAACTGAACAGAAGCACTGTTCCGTCGGCTTGCAAAGTGATGCGTGCTGTTTCGTAAGGTCCGACGGCCGTAATTTCCACGTACATCGCGATGCCTAGCCCGAGCAATTGTCCATGCGCGGCAGCCGCTTTACGATCGATCTCAAAATGCTCGTACTCGGAGAGCTTTAATCCTGCTTCGAGACATCGCGGGTAATCGCCTTCGTCATAAATCACGTGATACGAATTCGCGAAACCCGTTCGACCGCGATCGAGCGGCAATTCATTCGGCTGAATCAGGTTGCGCCTCCGAATTTCCGCGCGATCCATTTTCAGAATGCGCGCCGCTTCATCCAGCAGCCGCTCCATGACCAGCGCGGCCTGCGGCGCACCCGCGCCGCGCAAAACATTTAAGGGCGTCTTATTCGTCACCACGGAACACGCCCGCGCATCGAGGTTGGGAACGCGGTATGGCCCGCGCACCAGCGCTCCCATGGCGGTGATTGGCGTATTGCCTACAAAACCAAATGCAGCGCCGATATTTGCGTATCCAGTGACGCGGAGCCCGACAAATATTCCGTCCCGGGCGACAACCGCTTCCGCATCGACTGTTTCTTCGCGCGCCTGCGTCGTGGAGGCAAAATGTTCTCGCCGGTCTTCCAGCCAGCGAACAGGGCGTTGAAGTGTGCGCGCCACGGCCGCGACCAGAAGTTCCTCGGGGTAGACCATTTCTTTACATCCGAAACCACCGCCGAGGCGCGGTGCAGTCACGCGAATGCTTGCGAGGCCGAGTCCAAATGCGGTGGCTAGGACGGAGCGCAGCACTTGAGGCAACTGCGTGCAGCTTTCCACATGCAGCCTTGCCCCATTGTCGATTAGCCTTGCGGTAACGCCGCGTGTTTCAAGCGGAATTGCCGTCTGCCGGTGAAATTCAAATCGCTTGCGAATCACCAGATCGGCATCGCTCGCAGCAAAATCGGCGTTGCCGTCGCATTGCGTAACCTGGTAGACGATGTTCGTTCCAAGCTCTGGATAGAGTAACGGGGCGCCGGGATTCATTGCGGCCATGTGATCGGTCACCGGCTGCAATGATTCGTATTCAATTTCCACGAGAGCGGCTGCATCTTCCGCGATATATCGGTTGACCGCAACAGCCAGCGCCACAGCCTGTCCCACATACCGTACGCGATCGCGAGCGATGACGCGCTGGCGGACATCCAGCGTTCCGGGAATCATGTCCACACACGGAAGTGTGTCATCAACGAACTCCAGGTCGTCCGCGGAGAGCACCGCAATGACTCCGGGGATTGTCAGCGCGCGCTCTTTCCGGATGGCGCGCACCAGCGCATGCGCCTCTGTAGATCGAATCACGCAAATGTCTGCAGCGTCCGGTTGCGGAAGATCGGCCAGAAATCCTCCACGCCCCTGCAACAATTCCTGATCCTCCGCACGCAATATCGCTTCGCCCATGAACCTGCGGGTTTTCGGAGGAGCTGCAAGGTCGAGCGTCTTTTCCGTCATTCTTCTTTGCTCGCTGATTTCTCAATCTCCGTCCCTAGAGCACGACGAACTGCCGACCAGATATTTTTATATCCAGTGCACCGGCAAATGTGGCCGCTGAGGTAATGAGCAACTTCAGGCGAATCCGGATGGATGGAACGCTGGATCATGCTGTACACCGTCATGAGCCATCCCGGGGTGCAATATCCGCACTGCAATGCATGTTGCTGCTGGAAAAGTTGCTGCACGTGATTCAGTCCCTCGGGAGCGTTCAATCCTTCGAGCGTGACGATTTCCGCTCCGTCGGTTTGTGCCGCCAGCAAAGTGCAAGCGCGCGCGGGCTCCCCGTCAATCACGACCGTGCAAGCTCCACATACACCCTCTCCGCAGGCGACTTTCAGAGCCGTGAGACCCAGATGATCGCGCAGGAAATCGCTCAACAGGAGGCGATCGATGACGGACGCATTTATTTGTTTCCCGTTTACCGTCACACTCAGAGTTGTGTGCGATTCGCTGGAATCATCGAGTATTTCTATTCCGGGCGTCGAATTAGGCGTGCTCATAGGAAGCTCCCGTGTGTCGCGAGCAGCGAAGGCGCGCGTCCCTCAAGGCACGTGCAACGGCGGGAACTGCCGTCTTAGATCGAAAAGCGGAAGTCGCATGCAAATCGGTGCGCGCTGGCCATGGCCGCTCCGTTGCCGCGATTTGCGCCGCATCGCGGAGCACTAAATCATCATTCGCTGATTCGCCCATCAATGTTTTTTCCGCTCGGTCCGCGCGATAGGGATTTGCCGTGAGCCCGCCAATCGCAATTGTCGCCAACTTAATAAAGCCATTCTCATCCACTATCATCGTGGCGGCACAGCATACGAGCGCGAAGTGGCCTTGGCGCAATTGTACTTCGCTGAACCCCCAGCCCTCGCCCACAGCGCGCGCACGGAAGGAAGCCGATACGATCACACTTTTCGAAGGTAAGCGGGTGCCCGCCTCTATCGCATAAACTTCCCGTGCGGGCATCCTCTGCTGTATCCCACCGCGCGACAGAAGATCAAACTCGGCATCCAAAGCCAAGGCCACTACCGGAACCTCTCCCCCCGGATTGGCTTGCGCTAAACATCCGACCACCGTGCCGCGACTGCGAACTTGCGGCATTGCCACCCAGCCAAGTGCTTCGGAGAGCAGTGGAATGTTTTGAAGAATTACGGAATCTCTTTCAATTCGAGATTGCCGGCATGCGGCGCCGATCGTCATCGTGCCAGAGTTTTGCGAAATATCATTTAACCCGGGACAATGCATAATATCGAGCAGCATAGATGCCCTTAGGGTTCTGGCGCTCAAGGCCGGAACTAAACTTTGTCCACCCGCGAGAATTCTCACCCCCGCGTCCGTGCCATCGAGCAGATCAACCGCATGCTCAACAGTTTCCGCGCGAATGTACTTAAATTTAGCCGGCTTCATTCGCGGGCCAGAAACGATATTCGGTTTGGAAGGATGCACGTATCATCCATCATTGTGCGGACAGGCCGCAACGGATGATCCGCCGGAACTCGCTTTTCGGGAGAAACGCAGCTGAACATTCCATCGTGCTGGTTATCGGCGCCGCGCATTCACTCGTCTCCTTGCCCTTCCTTCATTCGGACGAGTTCTTTTAATCATAGTTTCAGCGACGACGCATTTTTCAACAAACTGCTAAAAGACCAAATCATAAAACTCGTGCCTCAATCCTCTCACACCGGAACCTCGCGTAATTTGTTCGAAAACGCTTTGCCCTCGAAAATTAGAACATCAGGCTGAGCGACATCTGGATTTGTCTCGAACTGCCGATCGTCTTCACCACCTGACCGAGGCCAGTGGGGCAGTAATAAAAGCCGTTTTGAGGGTTGGAACCCGAGCAACCCGAGGCAAGGGTCGGTGTCGTGCTGTTCCCAAAAGGCGCCTGAGCCACCGGGAATGGATTAAAGGCCAGGTTCTGGTCGATGTTATTGATCGGGATATCGAAGCTCGGATGGTTTGTCAAATTGAATATATCGAGGGTGTATTTCAGTTTGAAGCGTTCCGTCAGCGTAGTCATCTTGACGATCGACAGGTCGCCGCGCTTCTGCCACGACTGGCGGAAAATGTTGCGCAGATCGCTGGTGGCAAAGTTAGTCTCAAAGGTGTCTCCGGGCGGAATCGCGGAACACAGGAACTTTCCATCCACTTGCTGGGCATTAGCCACATTGCATGGCAGAAGCAACGGGACGGTAAAACAGGCAGCGTTCAAGGCCGGCTGGTTGACATTGTATCCAATAGCACCGGTCACCGCGCTCTTCGCGGTACAGCCAGGGGCCAAGGGAGCGAGGGGATTGGTGATCCCATCGTCAAGGCTGTAGTAAACGCTTCCAACGGCGCCGGAATAGTCACCGACGGAGTAAGGTTGTCCGCTCTGCAGCGTGATAAGGCCTTGAACGGCCCAGCCGTTGAGGATCTTGCCCTTCTCGGAGTCCGCACCGAAAACTGCCGGCAGTTCGTAGTGGTAATCAATGTTGAAGACATGGGTGCGATCGAAGTCCGAGGGCCCGTAGGCGCTGCGCAGGTTCAGAGGATTATTCCCGTTGAAATAGAGCCCGAGGGCACTCTGCTCATCCAACGATTTCGAGTAAGTATAAGAGAAACCAGCCTGCAGCCCGTGGCTTAGTCGCTTTTCCACATGCACTTGGAGGGCGTTGTAAGCCGAGATGCCCGCGGCCGAATACAACTCTGAATCCGCGGAATATCCGATGTAGGGAGCGCGCTCGTCGACGTTGCCGCCATCGGTGTTGTATTGCATTGGCTGCCCATTGGGCAAATTCAGTGTGCAACCTAAGAATCCGCACCCGGTGCTCGTCTGAACTGTGTATCCGTACGTGTAGGACTGAGCATAGGGTGACGCGGATGGACTCGGGCAGACTGACGCGGGTCCGCACAGCGGGTTGGCAGGCGTAGCGATTCTCGCCTGATTGAACGGGATGGGGATAACTTCGTGCCTGCCCAGGGCGTCGACCGCGCCGATATCAATGGCGAGGTCGTTTCGCGGCTGCCACTGTATGTCGAACGACGAGTTCATGGTGTACGGCAGCTTGTTATTGCGCTGGTAAGCTGCCAAATAAAATGGCAGATCGCCATTTTCGATCCCGCCTGCATTCGGGAGCGCCGGCGGGATGAGGTTGCCGTTGACCATGGTTGGCTGAGTAATCGTGTCCGGATTGCCGTTTGGAGGCGGCGCCAGTGTCGGGCCCCAAGGATTCGAAAGTGTCGTGCTGCACGTTTGGTAGATGCCCGGGGATGGAGCGGGGCAGAACTGGCCGTTCACGAACGGCAGTTGCTGATTGACGCCGAACGGACCGCCGGGTGCGACGGTTGCGGCCGCCGGCTGCGAGAGGTATGCGTACAGCTCGCCTCGATCGTAGTACATGCCCCATCCCGCGCGGACCACGAGCTTGTTATTGAACTTCTTCGGGCTCCATGCCACGCCAATCCGCGGCGCAAAACCCCACTGCCGCCCGGTCAAGGTCGAATTGCTCACTCCGGGGGTGCCGTGAGCGTTATTTCCGGCGACGATCAAACCGTCGGATGTAATCGTGTCGGTCGACGGATTATAGGAATAGGCGCTGGCGTCAAAGTTGAACAGTTTTCCGCTTTTCTCTGTCAACCCTCCGTCCCAATCGAAGCGCAGACCCGCTGTGATCGAGAGGTTCGAGCGCATCTGAAATTTGTCTTGAATGTATTCGCCGGTTTCGTTCGCGCGCCAGTGGCGATTGGGATCCCCGCTCAGGAACTGTGTCGCGGTATTCAGGTAACCGTTGGTCAGTTCGCCTTGCAGAAACTGGTTGATGGACTCCGCTTCGATCACACCCAATTCGTTCCTTCGGTCGCGCGTATTGAGCTGCGTATACGCGAAGCTTCCGCCGAACGTAATCGTGTGCTTCCCGATCGTCCAGATCGCGTTCGCGGAGGGATTAAACCGGTTCTGGAAAACACCGGTAAGTGCCGCGAGAGATAACGCGCCGGCGCCGATATTTAACAGAGGCTGATAGGAGGGCAGGACATTGCCCGGATAAGAAATGGTGATGCCGGGGAAAACATTGGAGCCGAACGTGTTGATCGTGCAGTCGGCGGCGTCAAAGTGGGTCAACGCTTGGCAGTCGCTGCCGAACTGAGTCGGTGTAAATGGTTGAGCAATGGTGGAGTAAGCCTTTTCGCGAATGAACCCGAAGGTTTCCGTAACGCTCAAATTAGGCCGCACGACTTGTGCGTGGCTGAGGGAAATCACCTGGCTGCCCGCATCGAGATGCTGGGCAAAGCCCGCTACGGACGAATAGCCATACGGAGCGGTGGTCGGATCGTGCTGGTAATAATATTTCGCTGAAAACGAGTGAGTCGAGTTCGGGTTCCAGTCCAGGTCGGAAACGGCCTGGTCGGCAATGAAGTAGGCCGTACCTGGGATTTCCGCATCCTCGGGAAACGCTTCGATCAGTGCCGGGTTTGTAGTGTTCAATGCAAGTGCGTTGGGATTAGCCGAGGGAATCAAATATTGCCCGTTGGGAAATTTGTAGTTGAGAAAAGTGTAGGCGATCGGATTGATATCTCCCGCCCCGAGCCCGACCTTGGCATTCACAGGACCATCGCCCAATCCGAGAAAAGACAGGTTATTGTTGTTCCCCACCGCAGCGAGCGCCGCCGCGGAGCGATCGTTGGTGAGGCCGGGCGGGACGGTGGGCCTGGAGATTCCGATCTCTTCGTCCGAGGCGTGCGTGTGCTGATAGCTTCCGTAGAAGAACAGCTTATTTTTTATAATCGGCACGCCGAACGTCCCACCCGCGGAATAGCGATGCAAACTGGGATTTTTTTCATTCTGCGGAATATTCGGATCGGCGTTAAAGAAAAAAGGATCGGCGTTCAGCCAGTTCGTTCCGCGATGAACGTACGCCTGCCCATGAATGGCGTTCGTTCCGGAGCCGGTGCTGATGTCGATTTGCGCGCCGCTCGTCGATCCTTGCTGCGCGTCATACATTGAGGTGTTCACGCGCACTTCCTGAACGGACTCGGGCGCAGGCGTGGGGATCGACTCCCCGACGGCCAGATACACCGATGCGCTGCTCTGAACCGGAAGGGCGCTCAGGGCGGAAGAGGTGGCTACACCGGTTTCATTCACAACTCTCAAGGATGTGACCTGGCTGGTGGTCTTGCCGTTAAATAAATTTTTGGCGTCCACGCCGTTCAAGAGGAACGTATTGCTGGTATCGCGCTGGCCATTGGCCCAAACCGGCTGATTGCCCAGGCCCGCGTTTGCTCCCGTCCCCGCGGGGAGTTCCTCGTTCACGCCTGGAGAAAGCATCACGTAACCGGTAAAAGATCCCGTGGGCAATGGAATTGCATCGAGTTCTGCTTTATCCATCACGTAGCCGTTGGTGGTGTCGACGTCGTTGAGGAGCGGCGTTTCCTCGACTGTGATCGACTCGCCCAAGTGGCCGATCTTCAAGCCGGCGTCGACGGTCGCGGTGCGATTGGCCTGCACCTGAATCGACGGAATATTCAACGTTTGAAAGCCGGCGAGAGTGAACGTGATCGTGTAGTTTCCGATCGGCAGGTTGACGAAATCGTAGCGGCCGGCCTCGTTGGTCTGAAGCGTGCGCGTGAGTTTGGTCTGGTCGCCGACGATCGTGACCGTAGCGCCCGGGACGACAGCCCCCGAAGCGTCCGTCACCGTTCCGGTGATTCCTCCCAGCGTTTGCTGCGCCGATGAGCGGGGCGCCATTAGCAGGGATAAATAGAAAAGTACTGCGGAAAGAAAATTGAAAACCTTTTTCGGCATGTTTCGTCCTTTTGCAAAAATTTTTCGTTAAGGGCGAAAACCCGGGCCAGGTACGGCCCGCCGAAAAAGGCCCGACTTCTGTTTCGTGCTACAGTAGCGCGCTTGCGCGGAATTGGAAGACGATTGTTTGGATACGAAGAATCGATTTTTTCGATTTTCTATTTGCAGCACAGGCTGCCATTGCTAGCCTGAACAGTTGCACCTTGCTGTGCGAGAGTTACGTCAGATGAAGATTAGGTTCCGGACGCGCTGTTGGGGGCACGATCTCGCGACGAGCACGCGCCCCAATTCCACAGCGAAAGCGGTCGCCTTGGATAGCTACTTGAAGTTAAGCCCCAGGCACCGCCCCCGTGAGCCGGTAACGCCAATAGTCGAGGGCGCCTATAGGCTGGTACTTCGGATCGGTTCCGGACGGAACGCAACTTTGCAGTACTTCGACGCGGGCCTCCGGGTTGGGATCGAGAAAAAACGCTATCGAGTAGCGGTCCTGAACAGGAATCGCGACCCGGTGGGGCGTCGACACGTAGACATCGTTGGTCCACCGCATCAGACAATCGCTGATATTACAGATGAATGTGCCGGGTATCTTTGGCACATCGATCCAGTCGCCGCTTCTCGCCCGAACTTGTAGTCCCCCAACTGTGTCCGTCGCAAGAATCGTAAGATTCCCGTAGTCGGTGTGAGTTCCCGCTCCGCTGTCCGGAGCACGATCTGCCGTCATCGGCCGCGAGGGGTAATGCAGCACTCGCAAGACCGCCAACGGCGCGTTGAGCTTGTCGTCAAAGAAGTTCTCCTCGATGCCCAGGTCTAATGCAAACCCGCGGTGAATCCGGAGACCCAGCGCCCAGCATGCGTCATAGTAAGAAAGCATCGTCTCGCGCCAACCCGGAATCGAGGGCCATCGATTCACTCCTCGATACGGCTTGCCCGCAAGCACCTCCGGATCATCGGCACTCAGTTCGAGCGCAATGTCGAATGCCTCCTTAAAGTCCGGCAGACCTGAATCCACGTTCAGGCGCTCGTCTTCCATCGCGAAATATCCGCGGTCCCTGTAGGGCGAGAGCGTACAGGACAACCGTTTCTTGCTTTCCAATGGCAACGAAAAAAACTCCCGCGCCGCGGAAAACACCGCATCGCACATGGCCTCAGGGATTCCGTGGTTGCTCAGATAGAAGAAGCCGATTTCGCGGCAAGCACGCCCCATTTCCACAGCGACAGCGGTCCGCTCAACCAGGCTGCTTGAAGTTAAACCCGACACATCAACGACAGGAAGGGAATTCACTTTTTTCGACATGTTTCGTCCTCTCAAGGGAATTTTGCGTCAAGGGCGAAAACCGAGGCCGGCTGCAGCCCCTCGAAAAGGCCCAACTGAAGTTTGCTCAGAGGATAGCGCGCCTGCGCGAAAGTGGAAGCCGGTTTTTTTGAATGGGAAAAATCGATTATTTTTATTTTGTTTTTTCCAAAGGGGACCGGACAATGCCGTCGTTGGCCCTACACTGGTGCCCCCCCACCAGGCGAGAGCTATCACAGTCACGAGCTTTGTGAACGATACTCGTCGTCGGGTATCCACTGGGGGCGGGAAAATGGCTTTCGGCGAATCCCTAGAAGTGACCGGGCACAGTTATGGTTTGCGGAAGGAAGTCCTATCCCCCGTCGAGACCCTGGCGCAATCCATCTCGGCCGTTTGTCCAACGCTGACTCCCTTCTTCACTGTTCCCCTCGCATTCACGCTGGCTGGGAATGGTACTTGGCTGGCTTACGTGTTTGCTACCGGCGGAACGCTTCTCGTGGCGTGGTGCATCAGTCGATTTGCGCGCTACTGTGCTTCGCCCGGATCGCTGTATTCCTACGCCGAGATGATCTTGCCGCCGTGGCTCGCAACGGTCACGGGATGGAGTCTGCTGCTGGCGTACCTGGGAGGAAGCGCCAGTGCCATCGGCGGGTTCTACTACTACAGCAATGTGTTGCTGCGAAATGCGGTTGGTCGCGAACTCCCGGTGTTGCTCCTGGCTGCAATCGTCACCGGTGTTCCCGTCTGGCTAGCCTGTCGTAACGTCAAAATTTCTGCCCGCGTCATGCTGGCAATCGAAGCGACTTCAGTCTCCCTTGTTTGCGGCGTATTGGCGCTGGTGCTGTGGCGTCATGGCTTCCGTGGCCATCCGGATCAACTGCACCTTCGCGGCACGACGGCTGGCGGCTTCCGCCAGGGGTTGGTGCTGGCGATGTACAGCTTTGCGGGTTTTGACGGCGCGACTACCATGGGCGCCGAGGCGCGCAATCCGCTGAGGTCAATTCCGCGCGCGGTGATACAAACCGCGATTTTTTGCGGTGTTTTTTTCACCGTTTGCGCTTACGTGCAGGTTCTCGGAATGCGCATGGCTGGACAGGATCTGGGAACGGTAAATCTGCCCATGCACGTGTTAGCCGGCATCGGTGGCATTCCCGCTCTTGGATTCGTAATCGATGTGGGGGCGCTGTTCGCCTTGTTCGCGGGAATCCTGGCATGCATCACGGGGGCGGCGCGCTTGCTGTTGATGCTCGCCCACAAGGGTGTGGCCCACGCTTCCATGAAGACCACACACCCGCGCTACGGAACGCCGACGGCGGCGGTCATCGCCGCAGGACTCGCCATCCTTCTTCCGGTCATCGTTCTTGCTGCCATGGGCGCGAGTGGACTCGATGTGTACGGTTGGTTTGGCGCGCTCGGAACCTACGGATTCACCGTCAGCTACGCCCTCGTGTGTTACGCGCTTCCCGGTTATCTGCGCGAGCGGCACGGACAAACCACGTTGGCCACGATGACACTGCCCTGGCTTGCGTTTGCAGCCATGATTGCCGTCTTGCTCTCGAATCTGTATCCCGTTCCGGAAGGCGTGTACGGGAAGCTCCCCTATCTGTTTCTGGCATATTTGGGCACAGTTCTCATGTTGTTCGCCTTCCGCTCCCGTGCGAAACTCCCCGAGCCGGAGGAGTCTTGATCGCTTCGAACGATTTGCTGTATTTCAGCAACGGCTGCTTCCGCAACCATCCCATGTAGCCGATCACGTCCTGCTTTTCAATCTCGTCCACGTAGACCTTTTTTCATGCGTCAATTGGGGTAAGGCACGCGCAGCAGGGTGCCGGAAGTCGAGGGCAAAACGTAGCGGACGCCGGCGTAGACCATGCTGAGATGCGCGTTCTTGGGGTCACCCGGAGCCACATACCAGGGAGCGCGAGTCAGATAGGAATACTGTGTGTAAAACTGCAGCGCTCCGTATCTATCGTTCTTCCAAAAAGTCCTCAGCCAATCGAACGTGACCTGCTGGATGGCGCGATTATTTGTATTGGGCGAACCGGGACCGCCATAACCGATAATCGTTCCCGGATGCGCGGTGTTTGTCGTGTCCGCGAAAAAATTCCGCCCGTAATAATCCGCGCCGTAGTAAACGGCGAACGCCTCCTTTGGGCTCGCTCTCCACTCGAGACCTGCAGAACCCGCTCCGGCATGCAGCATCGGAAGGCTGATACCAGCGGCGTCCGGCCGGGCCACGAGTTCCGGTCCTGTTCCTACGAGGTAATGAGCCCCACCGTCGCTCCAAAACACGTTCGCGAGGAGAACGAGCCTATTGGGTAGCAATTCGTAGTTCGTGGCGAATTGGCCGCCGCCGCCGAATGACTCGTGCGTCTTGAACACCGTCGATCCAGTCGGCATCGCCGAGGCGTGGGCGCCGGTAAGAAAACCTGTAAGCTCCGCGTGAAAGTGTCGGGCACCGACATTGGTGTCGTAGGTGGTCTTGGCGATAATGTCAGGCATCAGGTTCGCCGCTCCTGCGTTGGCGTTGTTATCGAATTGCGAACCAACCGCGCTGAACTGCGCCGGGAGCGCGATATAGGTGCCGATAAACTGGTTGGAATTTTCAATACCTACCCCGATCGCCCAATGTTCGTTGGGGTGATACCCAACGCGGAACTCGGCCGCCCGCGTATAAGGCACTCCGACCCCAAGGTTTTGATCCTCGTTGTACGTGATAGCCAAATCGGACGGTAGCGGGCCGATGCCATCACGGTTGGGTGTCAGCCAGCTCCACGTTTGTCCGCCTACAAATACCCACTTGCCGTGCCTTGCATACCCAAAGTAAAGCCGTAGTCGGTTGGTGAGACCGTTCACGCTTTGATAGACGCCGGGGGCGCTGTTCCCGCTGAAATCACCTTCGACGTAGCCCAAGAAGTCAGTGCCTCTAAAAGTGTCTTCGACCTTGAAGTTGAGGCGGGAGAATTGCGCCGTGGTGCGGAGTTCAGAGACCCTTCCCAGTGCAGTGTTGCTGAAAGGTATGCCCGCAAAATTGGTGGCGATGTTGCTCTGCGTGTTCGTGGTCCGATATATATTTTCGAAGTCAACGAATCCACCGGGGGTCAGTACGGCATCGCCGATTTTGATGGACGCTGGACGGGCTGCCTGTCCCGCTTGCTGCGCCTGCGGATTCGCAGATTGGCTCGAGGTGTTCGCAACGTCGTTGGGGACTTCTGGCACAAGGTCTGAGGGATTCACGTTGGGCGGCGTCGGACTTGGAGAAACTGCCTCGGTCGCAGTGGATATTCGTGCGGTACTACCAGTCGCCGTTTGGCCCGTTTTCGATTGCGCCTTCAAGATTTCAATTTCCTGTTGTTGTGTGGCTACTTGCTGCTGAGTTTGCAAGAGCGCTTCGCGGAGAGCCTTCACTTCAGCACCGACATCCGAGGGATTGGGCGAAGAATCGTCCAGCGAAGTGGCAGTCTGGCCATATACATGGCCAGGTACCATCAGCAGTAGCCATGCAGTGCACAAAAAACTCCGCATCGTAAACCTCGGTTTGCTAGAACGCGTGACACTCGCCTAAAGTAGTCATCTACGCCAACCCTTGGACGGCCACACTTCCACCTGCGACTGTGACGATCCCACGGTACTCTCAGTCCGATGAAGATTGCCTCGACAAAGGCGGCTCCAACCATCTCGTATCGGTCTAGATCGACTCCAATGACTCGCCGACATGTCGAATATTGCCCTCAACTGTTTCCACAACTTCTTCGAGGTTCCCGGCGAGTACCATCTTTCCCAGGGCCAGCGCGAACCCCACAGCTTGCGACCGGTCGGCATGAGAAGGTATCGAAAGCGCATTTGGATCGGTCACCACATCGATGAGCGCGGGCCCCGGGTGCTGCAGCGCCTTCTTGAGGCCCGCGCTCAAATCAGCGGGGTTTTCGATTCTCACACCCATCATGCCGACGGCTTCGGCGAGCTTTGCGAAGTTTGGATTCTTCAGGTCCGTTTGATAATCCGGAAAGCCCCCGGTTTCCATCTCGAGTTTCACCATCCCTAGGGCGCTGTTGTCGAACACCAGTACCTTAATAGGGAGGTTGTACTGCGTGAGTGTCAGCAGGTCACCCATGAGCATCGCGAAACCGCCATCTCCGGACACCGAGATTACCTGTCGTCCCGGATAGGCACATTGAGCGCCGATGGCCTGAGGAAGCGCGTTGGCCATGGAGCCGTGGTTAAAGGAACCGATAAGCCGCCGGTCCTTGGTCGCCTTGATATACCGGGCCGACCAGACGTTGCACATGCCCGTGTCCGCTGTAAAGATCGCGTCGGGCGCCGCAATCTCACTCAGCACCGCGGCCACGGGCTCCGGGTGCATGGGCAGGCGTTTTCCCACGTGGTCCACGTACACATTCATTTTTCGGACCTTCTCCTGGTGTTTGCGGAGCGTGCTATCCAGGTATTCCCGGTCCGGCTTTGCATCCAACATTGGCAGCAGCGCTTGCAGCGTCTCGCGCACGTCGCCCCAGATTCCTAGATCGAGTTTGCTTCGCCGCCCCAGGCGCTCAACCCGGATGTCAATCTGCGCGATCTTGGTTTTCGTCGGCAGGAACTTGTCGTACGGAAAATCGGTGCCCAGGAGCAGAAGAAGATCGCATTCGTGGATCGCCTCGTAACACATCCCGAAACCAATCATGCCGGTCATTCCGACGTCATAAGGATTGTTGTATTCGATGAACGGCTTTCCCCGGTAGGTGTGCCCCACCGGAGCTTTCACTTTCTCCGCAAGAGCGACTACCTCATCGTGCGCGTTCTCGCATCCAATTCCGCACAAGAGCGCAACTTTCTTAGCGGAATTGATCAGATCCGCCAGCTTTGCCAGGTCCCTTTCGATGGGACGAATGCTCGGCCGGTTGGTCACCAGGGAACGCGAGGAGGTCTCGGCCGGTACTTCCGTTGCGGCCACGTCGCCAGGCAGTACGATCACGCCTACTCCGCCTTTTCCAATGGCATTCTGCATGGCGATGTGCAGAACCCGCTCAAACTGAGCTGGATTCGAGATCATCTCGCAATAGTGGCTGCATTCCTGAAACAGATTTTGCGGATGCGTTTCCTGAAAATATCCCGTGCCGATCTCACTGCTGGGAATATGCGACGCGATTGCCAGCACTGGAGCATCGCTGCGATGCGCGTCGAAAAGTCCGTTGATCAGGTGCAGGTTGCCGGGGCCGCAGCTCCCCGCGCAGGCGGTGAGCTTGCCGGTGAGCTGTGCCTCCGCGCCGGCCGCAAACGCGCCGGCTTCTTCGTTGCGCACATGGATCCACTTAACTTTATTGTTCAGCCGTAGTGCGTCCGTCACCGGATTCAGGCTGTCGCCCACCACACCGTAAATCCTTTCCACGCCCGCTTCGGCAAGTCTGCGAATCAATTCATCTGCAACTCGATGTGGCATTGTGTCTGTCTCCTTATTCGCTTCTGTGGCTTGAGGCCAAGAGGATCCAAAATGCGAGCGGCAAAGTCGATTTCAGCCTGTGCCGCGATCGATTACTGCTTTGCTCCCGCCGGCGCATGGGCCGCAGGTCCTGTCTCCCGAACAAAAAACGTCACGATTACCGCGGCGGCACAGCATACAATCCAAAAAAATGCACCCTTCTGAAAATGCAAGTGCAGGTTCATCGAGTTTCCGATGCCTTTGCCGACGTGCTTCGCATAAACTGGGCCCAGAAACGCCGTGATGGCGAACACGACGAAATTAATGCCACCCGTCGCGCTGCCCTTCACACTGTCGGGGTTGACCTCTTTGATCACACTGTAAGGAATCATGGCGGCGCCCGACCCGACGCCAAACAGAAACATTGCGACATGCGGCGGAATTGGAAGGGGCTTCAGCGCAATTTGCAGGGCCGCCGCAATCATGAACAACGCGCTTCCAACGATCACTGGTTTTCGCCTTCCAATGCGGTCCGAAAGCCATCCGAGCAGAGGGCAACCGAAAACCCAGCCGAGGGGAACCATCGAAGCAACGACCACCGCATCGTGATAGGTGAATTGAAGATCCTTTTGAAATGATGCAACTCCCCAAATCATGTCTCCAATCGTGGTCGGAGCGAACAGCAGACCCGCGACTATTCCGCAGAGATATGATTGAGGATTTGAAAAAACGATCTTATACGGCTTAAGAAGTGAGCTGAAGCCCTCTTCCTGGGAGTGGGGTCCAAACTGTTCTTTAGGCGTCGCCATGTACAAAAGCAGCGAGATCGCAAGAATAATGACTCCCAATCCGACCCAGAGCGTATGTACACCCACTCCATGCTCGATCATCGGCCCGACTGCAAACTGACCGGCCGAGCCGCCGAGCATTCCAACGCACTGCGTGACACCGATTGCTGTTGCGAGGTAGCGGGCGGAGAATCCGTGCGCGGCCAAATAAACGGCACCCGTGAACGCGAAAGCCGAACCGGCTCCCTGGAGCAGCCGCCCTACATCGCCTGCCGATACGGCGGCTGCGCTAAAGAAGAGGCATCCGATCCCCAAAATGGCAGCGCCGACAGGCACTGTGCGCTTGGCTCCCAAATGATCAAGGGCCGCTCCGGCGACCAAGCTCATCGTGGAATAGGTGTAGTAGTAGGCCCCGAGAATCGCACTGATGCCGAGCGCCGTGGTATGAAATGAAGACTCCAACTCTGGAATCATCACGGCAGGGCTAGACCTCACTGCATACTCGAGAAAGTAGAAAACAACCGTGAAAGCCCAGGCAATGACAAACGCACGCGTTTGGACCCCAGTCTGACTTTGCTCTGCCACAAGTGTGCTCATAGGTCTCTGAACCTTTGCTCCGCAAGAAGAAGAGATCACTTCCCCATCCGGCGCCGAATCCTTCCCCGTTGTCGCCTAGCAATCAGGGCGGCGATAAAACAAGACACAGACAAGAGGCATTTCATCGCCCAATTGGCGATTCATTCAGAGTGATGAATAAGCGCGGTTTACGTCGCTCACACGAGGTTCACGGACGATGCTGCTGTTAGCCTGCTCACAACTGCTCAGTTATTGACACTCGTTGTTCGTCGCAGGAAAGAACCGGCGGGTTTGAAATCACAAATCTCCACGCGCGCAATGTCGGGAAAGGAAAGACTGGAACGGCATACCGACTCCTGCGCGTTTTGCAGGAACGCGAATTCGAACGGTTGGGCAGTCCGCGGACGAAGAAACTGGATGTTCGAGTGGTGGCCGCGACTCATCGCGGCTTGGAAGAGATGATGCTGAAAAGGCAGTTTCGCAGCGGCCTTTACTACCGGCTGAATGCGGTTCCGATTTCGATTCCCGCGTTGCGGGAACGCCCGGAAGACATTCCGTTGGCGGTACTGCATTTTGTGCGGCAGTTCGCCGGGAAAATGGGCAAAACAATAGATGCCATCCGGCTCGACGCAATGCATGCCTTGCGGCACCAATCCGCCGTCATCTCTCCGCGGCAGCGGATTCAGAGCCGCAAGAATCCCGACACCAAATGTAATTTTGATTGCACGCGCATAGCGTCGCGCTTTTCGCCGCGCTTCTGTGAGGACCCGCGATCGACAACTTGATAAACATCCTCAGGTATCGCGTGAAGACTTCCCGGCCATGATCGATTGTTGTTTGCCCGTTGGCAGTTGCCAGCCTGTTGACACGCACGGACCTCTTCCATGAATTCGACTGTCTCACGCCGTTGTTCAGGCGCTGCAACTGGACGAGTTATCGAGCGCCACCGGTCAGTGGTTCGGCACCCTGATTGCCCCATGAGAATTGGGGACGCACACGGCTGGAAACGGGATGGTCACAAAGAACAAGTTTCCGGCTTCGTAACCCAAAGGAGAAGATGAAACGTGGCTCAACAATCATCAAACGGCAATCGCCCAAAACTGAGTGAGAAGGGACTTTTGACTCCGGAAAAGTGCGTGGTGGCGCTGATAGATCATCAGGGCCAGATGCTTTTTGGAACGAGCAATTTCGATCGCCAAGGGATCATCAATAACACCGTTGCATTCGGAAAAGCCGCAAGGGTGTTCGATGTGCCTGTAGTTCTGACAACGGTCGAGACGAAGTCCTTCAGCGGGAATATGTGGCCGCAGCTACGAGCCATATTCCCGGGTCAAGAACCCATTGAACGTTCTTCCATGAACTCGTGGGATGACAAGAACTTTGTCGCCGCGATCGAAAAAAGTGGACGCAAGAAGATTCTCATTGCCGGCCTCTGGACGGAGACCTGTGTCGCTCTTCCGACGGTGCAGGCACTTCATGACGGTTACGAAATCTACGTCGTGGAAGATTGCTGCGGCGACGTAAGCCAGCTCGCTCACGACAACGCGATGAAGCGCGTCATTCAAGCCGGCGCAAAGCCGGTCACGTCCCTGTCGGTCATGCTCGAATGGCAGCGCGACTGGGCGCATCGCGGAACCTACGATGCAGTGATGGATATCGTGAAGAATCACTACGGAGCATACGGAATCGGCGTCGAGTACGCGTACACCATGGTGCACGGTGCGCCGGCCACGAAATTTCCTGAGTACGCCGTTCCCGTTGCTGCCGCAGCGCACAAGTAAAAAACCCACGGGCGGAGCCTCCTCCGCCCTTTTCAATCCGGTTGCAAAACCGGAAAGGAGACCGCCGTGTCTGCAGAACTCATACTGCATAATGCCAAGATTGCCACGAACGGGGTGCCCTCATTTGTCGAAGCGATGGCCGTAACGGCCGGAAGAATAGCCGCTGTTGGCAAGGATGACGACATTCTGCGCCTGCGGGGCCCGCAAACGCAGGTAATTGACGGGCGTCGACGAACCGTCATCCCGGGTCTCAACGACTCACACATGCATCCGATCCGTGGCGGGCTCAGCTACAACTTGGAATTGCGCTGGGACGGTGTCCCATCGCTGGCTGATGCTCTCCGTATGTTGAAGGAACAGGCCGCGCGGACGCCCGCGCCCCAATGGGTGCGGGTGATCGGAGGCTGGACCGAATTCCAGTTTGCCGAACGCCGGATGCCTACACTCGATGAGATCAATGCAGTTTCCCCAGACACACCAGTGTTCGTGATGCATCTGTATGACCGGGCATTGTTAAACGCAGCGGCGTTGCGTGTGCTGGGCTATGACAAGAACGCTCCTGATTTTCCGGCTGGTGAGGTCCAGCGTGATCGCCACGGAAATCCTACAGGCCTTCTCATCGCTAAGCCGAATGCCAATATTCTCTATTCCACCCTGGCCAAGGGACCAAAGCTCTCCCGCGAAGATCAACTTAATTCTTCCCGGCTCTTCTTCCAGGAACTGAATCGCTTTGGAATCACGAGTGCCATCGATGCTGGAGGCGGCTTTCAGGCCTATCCTGACGACTATGGGGTGGTGAACGAACTGCACCGCAACGGCGAGCTGTCAGTTCGCCTTGCATACAACCTGTTCACGCAAAAGCCGAAGCACGAACTGGCCGATTTTCAGAGCTGGACGAAAATGACGAAGCCCGGCGAGGGCGACGACTTCTATCGTGCCAACGGAGCAGGAGAGATGCTGGTTTTCTCCGCCGCGGACTTCGAAGACTTTCTGGTGCCGCGCCCGGACATGATCCCCGCCATGGAGAGCGAGTTGAAAGCTGTGATTCGCCATCTGGTGGAGAATCGCTGGCCGTTTCGCTTACACGCTACCTACAACGAGACCATCGAGC
>CAZRKW010000014.1:0-34848 GCA_964600355.1 uncultured Acidobacteriaceae bacterium | reverse complement strand
CTGCATTCTGAAACCCGCGCCAATTGCATACTTTTACGAATTCTTGTGCAGAGCCGTATTTCCTTACTGTCACTATCTGTACGCGAAGGCCCGTAAAGCGGATTCACCCATATGTTTGGAGACGACGACATTCGTTTACGAACTGCGACTCTTGCGCTGCTCAGGAAAGCGCAGCTAGTGTCGTATATCCGCAGGGTTCTATCGGTCAAGAAATTCAATTCATGGCAGAAGGTGCGAGCACTGAGCGCCTACAGCGACTCACCAAAACAGTGCCCTTGGCGATGCGGCGCAAGAAACGCAAACGATTTCGGGCCGAAGCGCGTCTGCCGCTGGTGCTGCCTACACGGGAGATCAGCTGTGGACGATGGATTTCACCCGCGACGGGCTGGCGAGCGGGCGGAACTTCCGCACGCTGAAATTGATGGATCGGTTCACGCGAGAATCACCGCGGATTGAAGTGGACTTCTCTGCCGGGTTCGCGCGTGGTGCGGATGCTGGAAGAAGTCGCGCAACGGCGCGGATATCCGGAAGCGATGCAAGTGGACAAAGGGCCTGAATTCGTCAGCTAGGCGGCGAACCAAGTGGGCCTATGCGCACGGCGCAGCATTGCACTTCATCGAGCCGGGCAAGCCGGTGCAGAATGCGTTTATCGAAAGTCTTAACGGGAGGTTCCGGGACGAATGCCCGAACCAGAACTGGTTCGTGAGCTTGGACGATGCGCAGAGGATCATCGAGACGTGGCGGTTGGATTACAATGCGGTACGACCGCGCAGCAGCCTGGGGTATCCCGCAAACCCGGCGAGATTCTCACGTTCCCGAGCCTCGGCGACGGTGGTCCTCACAGCGCAGCTTCAGGGCCAGACCTGACCGCTAACTCATGACTGGATCAAACACGGGGGGCATGTCACCTAGAACCTTTTATCGATTGGACGCGTACTAAGGCAGATGGTTCTCCCTACGACGGCTGCATCTGCAAACATATTGACAGGTCAAACGATTTTTGCGACCATTCGCCTCTCGGCAGTGTTCTAAGTGTCTGCATTCGTTTCCAGATATCGCTACTGTCCCGTCGGTAGGGCCCTAATTAGAGGACGCACTTGAGGAAGTTGGGCAAGTACGAAGTTCTCGGAGAATTGGGCCACGGCGCCATGGGCGTTGTCTACCGCGCGCGCGATCCGATTATCAATCGTATGGTCGCGCTGAAGACAATTACTACAGGTCTCGCAGACGATCCGAATCTTCTCCAGCGATTCTACAGGGAAGCCCAATCGGCGGGCGGATTGCAACATCCCAACATCGTCACCATTTACGACATGGGCGAAGATCAAAATCTTCCCTACATCGCGATGGAACTGATCGAGGGTGAAAGCCTTGAACCGCTAATTGCCCGCCGGACGACCGTACCTCTTGCGTTGAAACTTACCTATGCGTTGCAAGCCTGCCGCGCGTTCGACTACGCGCACAAGCGAGGCATCGTCCATCGAGACATCAAACCCGGCAACGTGATGGTGAGCAAGGACGGCGTGGTTAAGGTCGTCGATTTCGGCATCGCCCGTGTTCTGGACACGTCGAAAACGCAAACCGGGATGCTTATCGGGACATTCGCCTACATGTCTCCGGAACAGTATCACGGCGAGCACGCGGATGAACGGTCGGATATCTGGTCCTTCGGCGTCCTGCTGTACGAATTGCTTTGCTACCAGCGCCCCTTCACAGGGGAGAATCCCGCGAGCTTGATGCACAGCATCTGCTCGCAGGAACCACGAAGTCTGACCGAGCGGGTTCCCGACTGCCCCCCCGCGCTGGAAGGAATTCTCGCCAAAATCCTCCGGAAGTCCCGTGAGGATCGTTTCCAGTCGATGGAAGACCTCCTGCTGGAACTGGAGCCGGTGTACAAGGAACTCCAAGCGCGATCGATCACGGAACTGATCGATCAAAGCCGCGCACTTATCGACAAGAGCGAATTTGCGCAAGCGCGCGATCTTTTGCGGGAGTCTCTCAAGGTCGACTCGGCAAATACACAAGCGCGAACGCTTTTGGAAAAGGTCAATACCGAGCTGAAGCGGCTCTTGATCCGGCCGAAGGCTCAGCAGCACGTCGACAAAGGGCGCGCCCTGCTGGAGGAGGGAAGGATTCAGGAGGCGCGCACGGAAGCCGAAAATGCGCTGCAACTGGATTCGACTTTCGAGCAGGCTCAGGAGTTGGAAGAGCAGGTAAAACGCGAGATTGATCGCGCGCAAACGGTTGCCGAATGGCTCCAGGCCGCGGGGCAGCGCCTCGCCGAGGGAGTACCGGAGGAAGCCGAAACCCTACTGGCCAAAGTGCTCCAGCTGGAACCGGCCAACAAGCAGGCGAAAGATCTGGAGCGGCAGGTTCTGGCGGAAAAGGAGGAACGGCAGCGCCGGTTGCTGCTTCTCGAGAGAATGCAGGAAGCCCGTGGATTGTGGACTCAACTGAATTATGAGGGCTGCATTGGACTCCTCAACGAATTGCAAAGGGAATTCCCGGGCGAGGAAGAGGTTCAGCGGCTGCTGGATACCGTTCGGGAGGATCAAGCCGAGCAACACAGGCAGAAAACCCTTGAGGGAGCCCGAAACCTGCTGGCGGTCGGAAATTATGCGGAATCCAGAGCGCTGTTGCTCAACCTGCAAAAACAGTTCCCGGCCGACGAGGAGATACCCCGACTGCTGGAGGAAATCCGGCTGGATGACGCGAAGCACCGGCGAAACCAGGGTCTGGCGGAAGCCAGAAGCTATCTTGCCAACCGCCAGTATGACGAATCGATTGCAACGCTCACCGCTCTCCAGGAAGAATTTCGAGAGGACCGGGAGATTTCCCAACTGATCCAGGCGGCCCGGGAAGATCAAAGGGAGCAGCAGAGACAGCAAGGTTTAGCCGAGGCGCGCAATCTGCTGGCCGCCCGGCGGTATGACCAGTGCTCGGAGCTGGCGGCCAAGTTAAAGAAGCGATTTCCGAACGACAAGGAAATTGCCGACCTTCAACGGGCGATCCGGGAAGATCAGACGGAGCAGCGAAGGCAAGAGGGCTTAACCAAGGCCCGCAATCTTCTCGCCGCAAGACATCACGACGAGTCCATTTCGGCCCTCACGGACTTAGCCAAGGAATTTCCAGCCGATGAAGAGATCGCCCGGTTAGTCAAGATCGCTCGCGTGGAACAAGCCCAGCAACAGCGGCAGAATGGCATCGCCGAAGCGCGGTCTCTTCGGGCAGCGGGCCGCCACGACGAGTGCGACGCGGTGTTGACGAAACTGCAGAAGCAGTTCTCGGGCGATTCGGAAATTTTGGAGCTTCAGAAAGCCAACCGGAACGACCAAGCACAGCAACAACGGCAACAGGGAGTGGCGGAAGCGCGAGAACTTTTGGCGGCACGGCACTATGACCAATGCAAGGCGCTGCTGGCAAAGTTGCAGAAGCAATTTCCCCAGGACGCCGAGATCTTGGACCTTCAGAAGGCCGTCCTCGATGATCAAGCGCAGCAGCAAAAACAGCAAGACATCGCGGAGGCCCGCGCGCTGCTCGCATCCGGACGGTACGACAACTGCAATGCGCTGCTGGCGAAATTACAGAAACAGTTTCCAGACGATTCGGACATCCTCAAGCTCCAGAAATCCCTGGCCCAAGATCAGGCCGAGGAACGAAAAACCGGAAATTTGACGAAAGCGCGGACCCTGCTCGCCGCAAAGAACTACGTAGAGTCGGTCCCTCTGCTCGCGGGGATGAGCGGCGAGTACCCGGATGACCAGGAGGTCGCCGGGCTACTTGCGACGGCCCGGAAGGATCAAGCGGAACAGCAGAGGCAGCAGGGAGTGGAGGAAGTTCGCAGTTTGCTCTCATCGCGACGCTACGAGGAATGCGCGGCGCTGTTGGCAAAGCTCAAGAAACAGTTCCCCGCCGATCCCGAAATTCTGCAGCTCCAGTCGGCCGTGACGGAAGAGGAGGCCGATCAGAGAAAGCAGGAGAGCCTGGCGAAGGCGCGGAATCTGCTCGCGAAAAGAAATTACGACGAGTCCATCGGTCTGCTGAACGCATTGGCAACGGAATTCCCCAACGACCTGGAAGTCCCGAAGCTCCTGGCAACCGCTCGAGAAGGACTTGCTGAACAGCGAAAGCTGAAAAGCTTGGCGGAGGCGAGGAACCTTCTCGCGGGGCGGAATTACGCCGAGTCGGTCTTGCTGCTTACCGAACTGAACGACGAGTTTCCGGACGACCGCGATATTCCCCGTCTGCTTGCGAATGCCCTCAAGGAACAGACCGAACAACAGAAACAGCAAAAACTCGCTGAAGCCAGAGCCCTTCTGGCGGCCCAGCGATTCAGCGAAGCTCTTGAATTGCTCGATGGTCTGGGCGGCTTACATCCCAAAGATAACGCGGTCAAGAAACTTCGCGTACTGGTGGAGCGCGAACGCGAGAAGCAGAGCCGCACCGAAGGCCTGCAGCGCGAACTGGAGAGCCTCAAGAAACTCGTGAGCGAGAGAAAGTATTCCGAGCTTCTCATCCGGGCGGAACCTTTAAGGGAGGAGTTCCCCACGAATGGAGATCTGCTGCGGCTGGTCGATTTTGCGCGAAACCAGCAGGCGCAGATCGACGGCGAAAAGCGTCTACGGACGGCCCTGGAAGAAGTGAAATCGCAAATTCGCGCGAGCCGGTTCACGGACGCGATTCGAAGCGCCCAGGCCGGATTGAAGGACTTCCCCGGAAACGGTGAATTGGTTTACCTGCGCGAACAGGCCGAAGGTCAGGAGAAGAAGCAACGCGCGCGCGGGATGATCGAGCAGCGAATTCGCGAGATCAAATTCAAAATCAACCGCCAGGACTTGAGTGAAGCGATCGACCTCGCCAAGCAGACGATTGCGATCACGGGTCCGGAAGCCGAGCTCACCCGACTGCTCAATTCGGCCGTCGTGGAATTTGAGGCTCGGGAAAAGAAGCGTCAACAAGAGCAAAAGATCCAAGAGATCCGGACGATGATGGAGTCCGGAAATGTGGACGGAGCGTCTGAAACTCTGCACGATGCCTTGGAGACAGAGGCCCTCAACCCATTTGACTCGCGCGTAAACCGCATGTCGCATGAAATCGACGCGGCCAAGGCTCCACCCAACGTTACACCGTCCACAGCTGCGCCGTCTGCGCCAGCTAATTTTTCCAAAGAATATGCTTTCCTGCAAGGACGCCCGCTCGACGACGCGCCACCTCCAATTGATGCCGCTGGGGTTCCGGAAGCCGCGATGCCGCAGGCGTCCGCCGCCCATCCGTCGATTTCCTCGGAGCCAACCGCTCCGATGCTCCCGCAGCGGTTGGAATCGATTGCTCTTCCTGCGGCAACTCCGGACGTTGTTCGGCCGAGCAAACAAAAGCAAGCGCCTGTTCCGGCAGATCCCAAGCGCCCAGCCGCGCCTGCTAGCGCTCCAGGCCGGACAGGAGAGATTGAAACGCGCACCGAGACCGAGGCAGCACCCCGCGAGTTCAAAAAGACGGCCCTGCTGGCGGCAATCGCCGTCGGGCTCGTCCTCGGCGTCTGGGCGACCGCTCATTTCGTCTCATCACCGAAGACCGAAGCTCCCGGCGTTGCTATCGAGCGGCCCAAGAGCGCGCCTTCCGGTGCCAATCCGGGGACCGCACCGGTGGTGCCGGCAAAACCTGCGGCAAATCCGGTCGAAGCGCAGCAGCGGAGCGCGCTCGCTCTTTCGGACAAGCTCACTGCGTCCGGAGACCTGAAGGGTGCGCTGCGAGCCCTACAGGGTGCTGAAAATCTGTCCGGCCCTCTGTCCGCCGAGATAAAGAGCAAAGAGCTGACGGTGAATGAGTCGATGAAGAACGCTTCGCTCGCCTCGTTGCGGCAGCAGGAAGCGGCCTTGTGGCAACAGGCGACGGCCGAGATGGATAAGGCGGAGTTCGACGCCGCGAAGCGGGATTTCCGGAAAATCGTGGCATCGGGCGACGGCGGAGTGCGGAAAGCGGATGCACAAAGATATCTCAACGATTTAATTCCGAGACGGCAGAAGGAAGAAGACGTATTTCGCAAGGCGCAGCAGGAATCGGGCACCCGCGACCCGCAGGGGCTGCAACGCGCGGCCGAACTTTTCGGGCAAGTCGCCGCAATGAACGGCCCGCGAAAAACCGAAGCCGAAGAACTTCAGCGCAACGCGAACGCAAAGCTCGCGGGCCTGAATCAGGAGAACGCGGGGCTGCAGGTGGCAACACTGGAAGCCGCGGCGCGTTTGAATATCCAACAAGGTGATCTGAACTCCGCGCGGCAGAAAGCGGAACAAGTCCGGCAAGCGGGGGGCGATTCAGCCGCGCTTTTGAAGGAGATCGACCAGGCACAGGCAAGCCAAGCCCGCGCGTCGCAGCAGCAAAGAGAGTTCCAGCAAGCCGTGCAGGCTTACGACGGCCTCGGCAGCCGGGACAAGAGCGGACTCGAGAAATCCCGCGGCGATTTCCAGGCGATTGTGAGGGAAAACGGTCCGCAAACAGCCGATGCGCAACAGTACCTTACGGACATCAACAGGAAACTAGATGCCTTGAATCAGCCTGCGCCTCCGCCGCCTCCCGCGGTAAAAACAGAACCACCTAACACGGCCGCCGCCGATGAAAGGGCCATTCGGGACGTTGTGCAAAGGTTTATAAGCGCTTTCGAGCAGAGAAATCCCGAAGGCATTAACCAGGTCTGGCCCACGATTCCGGCAAGGACATATGCCGGCTACAAGAGCTCGTTCGACAAGGCAAGCGCCATTCAGATGCAAGTCCTGGGTGAAACCGTAAAAATAAATCCGGACGGAGTTACGGCGACCGTCTCCGCCCAGCTGGCGCAGCAATACAGCCCCAAGGGACAGAAAACAATGGCTCGGACGGACTCCTGGGCCTTTCAACTGGCGAGGATTAATGGAACCTGGGCCATTACCGATGTCCGATGAAGTGGATAGAAGAGCAGAAGGCTTTCTTGACATTCCGGGGAACATCAATAAACTCGCAGAGCTGCGACAACCAGCGGCGCGAAACTGCTCGCCAGAGATAGACCAAGCAATTCTAAACGTGCGGCGGTTATTCTAACTGAGGAGGAGTGTAATGAAAAGAATCGTGCTTGGTGGTCTTGCGGTCCTGATGCTTCTTGTTGCGGGCGGCGTTTCGGCGCAGACGTGCCCTTTGAACGGCACATCGAGCACCAAGCTGGTCTGCTTGATCCCGCAGGTCTACGGGCCGTTTGGATTCGGCGATACGTCAAACCCCACCCAGTCGGTCTTGTCGACGGGATTTGGCCACGAGGCTCACTTTTCCAGCGACTTCCTCACCACCTTCGCTCCCATTAACGAAGCCGTTGGGATTCAGGTCTCGCAATTGCCGATCGCTTCTCCTTCGTCGGGCATCAATTTCACTTATGATCCGACACTCAAGACATTTGCTCCCACAACGGATGAGAGTCTGGGCCCAATTCTCGGTGATCGCGCAACGACCATCGGAAAACACAAGATTTTCGTGGGTTTCAGCTACCAATATTTCAATTTCGACACGATCGACGGAAAAGATATGAGCAGCATCCCAACCGTTCTGCAACACCAACCCTTTACGCCGCAGCCTCCGCAAATACCGGCGTGCCCCAATCAGATAGCGCTGACGGGGACACAGTATGCGGGCGACCCTTGTTTTGTTCGGGATTACATACAAACGACAAATAATATTGATCTGACGGTTCACCAATACACGATTTACGCAACCTATGGAATTACAAACCGTCTGGATTTTTCCGTGGCGATTCCGATTTTGAACGTGCGGATGCGGGTAACTTCGAATGCCCAAATCGTGCCAAATTCCGCCGCGCCGGCCGCCCTTGGGAGCCCCGGCAACGTTTGGCATTCCTTCAATTCGACGAACCCGGTATTGACCGCGCAGTGCGCGACGCAAACTACCGGCGGTAACGCATGTTTGAAGGCTACCTTTTCGGATACGGGCAGTGCGGTGGGGCTCGGCGACGTGGTACTTCGTGGAAAATACACACTCTATAAAGGCGAGAGGCTTTCGATTGCAGGCGGACTGGATGTGCGCCTCCCTAGCGGAGACGAATTGAACTTTTTGGGTTCCGGGACGACGGGCGTGAAGCCATTCGGCGTAATTTCTTATCGTGCGCGCTTTTCCCCCCACGCCGAGGCCGGTTACGAAGTAAATGGCGATTCGACGCTCGCCGGAACCAATATCGTAGGCGGAACAACTGGAACACCCGTTGCCAAAGGCGGACTTCCGAACCGTTTCCTCTATACGGCAGGGGTGGATGTTCGCGTAGTCACGCGGATGACTGTCGCATTCGATATCTACGGACAGCGGTTGTTTGGCACTCCTGAACTCGTGTCCCAACCGTACACCGATCACGGGAATTGCAGCGGACCCACCAATGGCGCGGCCTTGGGTTGCCAGGTGTATACGGCCGGAACAACTCATCCAGACATCGGCACGAATGTTACGGATGTAAATATCACCGACGCGTCTCTGGGCTTGAAGTATCGGGCGTGGGGCCGGCTGGTGCTGACCGGAAACGTGCTGCTGAAGTTGGACGAGGGCGGGCTCCGCAGCAGAGCCGTGCCTCTGTTTGGCGCGTCTTACAGCTTCTAGGTATTCGGAAACGTTGTCGCAATAATCTGATTTCGACGTCGGGAAGGCAATTTCTCCGGCTATCTTCACTTCGCTATGCGCATACTCTGCTCGTATCGCGGCACGGAAAGAACGTGGGATGTGGCCGAGAATGATTTCGTTCTCGGCCGGCCCCATGAAAATTCCCCGGCGCTGATCGATTTAACTCCCGACAAGAAGATCTCGCGCGTACACGCCCGGGTGTGGAAAGAAGACGACGCGTGGTGGATCGAAGACTGCCAGAGCCTGCATGGAACGGTTCTAAATAATGTTGAGATCAAGGGTAAGGGCAGGCAAAAACTCCAGGGCGGCGATGTAATAGCTGCCGGAGACACGAATCTGCGAGTGGAGTCGCTTGAATCCGATTTCGCCTCGCAGACCAATTACCTGGCGTTTGGCGCGACCTTGTTGCATGACGAACGGGAGACGGAAGAGGCCGTGAATATTGCGAGAGCGCTGGACGCTACGAACCTCGATCTGGTGTCTCCGCGGGGGACGGGGGAAGCCGGATCCCAACGCTTAAAGCTTGTTTGCGAGCTTCCATTACTGTTTGCGGCCAAGACCCAATTGGAAGATCTTTTGCCGACCATCGTCGACCGTCTGGTCGATCTGGTGCCCAATGCCGAGAGTTGGGCGCTCGCGCTGCGCGACCCTCAGAGCAATGCGCTCCTTTTGAAGGCTTATCGATGCGAGCATGACCCTCATTTGAGCGAAACTCTTTCGAGGCGCGCAATGACAGAGCGGAAGGCGTTCATTTGGAACGCAGTCAGCGGAGACCTCAGCGGGACGATTCTCGCAAGCGCGATTCTCACCGGTATGTATGCGCCTCTCCTTTGGCAAGATGAGGCGTTTGGTGTGATCTGCGCGGAGTCGCGGAGCCTGGAAGGGCCCTTTGATGAAGAAGATCTGCGGCTCATTGTCTTCATGGCTCAGTATGCGGCTATGGCTGTGGGTAGCCACCGGCTACAGGAGAAACTCCGCCAGGAATCGGTCGTCAGCGCGAAACTGTTGCGGCAATTCTCGCCAAAAGTAGCGGAGCGGTTGCTGAAGCATCGCGGCAATTTGCGTCTGGGTGGAGAACGAAGCGAAGTCACGATCCTCAACTCTGACATTCGGGGGTTCACTAAACTCACCGAGAACATGGAGCCGGACGACATCGTGGAGATGTTGAACGAATACTTCGCCGTGATGGTGCCCATCGTATTTTCCTACCAGGGAACCGTCGATAAGTTTATTGGCGATGCAATCCTGGCCGTTTTCGGAAGCCCAGAGCCGGATGCGAAGCAACACGAACACGCCGTCCGCGCCGCCATGGAGATGCAGACGGCCGTGGCCAAAGTGAACGAAAGGCGGCTCGCCCACGGACTTCCATGCGCCGAACCAGGAGTGGGAATTCACTGCGGGGAAGTCGTTCACGGATTTGTGGGCACTTCAGATCGCATGGAGTTTACGGTCATCGGCGACGCGGTGAACAAGGCATCGCGTTATTGTGCGGGCGCGGCGGGAGGTGATGTGGTGATCAGCCCCGAAATGCACGAACGGGTCTGGCGCATCGTGCAGATCGAGCCAACCACGGTCGAAACAAAACACGAAGGAAACTTTCTTGCCTATCGTGTGAAGAGTGTCAAAGACGAAGAAACCAAGACGTGAAATGGCCGTTGGTACTTTTTGAAGACGCTCGGTAAAAAATCTTCGCTGAACCGATAAGGAAAAGACTTTGCAAGTTTCGCCGTCGACCGGGAGCGCATGCGTGCAGGTAGAAATCGGATCCAAAACCGACATTGGCCGTGTTCGCAAGAACAACGAGGACACTTGCCGGGTACTATCCGAATTGAATCTGCTCATCATTTCGGATGGCATGGGCGGCGAAACGCACGGGGAACTGGCAAGTTCCATCGCAGGCG
Source organism: uncultured Acidobacteriaceae bacterium (assembly GCA_964600355.1). Lineage (GTDB taxonomy): Bacteria > Acidobacteriota > Terriglobia > Acidiferrales > UBA7541 > Palsa-295. The sequence continues at coordinate 24,304 of CAZRKW010000014.1, read as the reverse complement.
ACACCATCACCACGCATTGCTTGGGAACTCCGGAAGACTCTTCTCTTCCTTACGGTGAGGTACTACGTCCCGACCTTTCGGAAAAGACCAACCGGCTGGCCGGCGCCGTTCGGCTCGCCAATCGCCGCATTTACCAGGCTTCGCTGGACAATCCCCTGTTGCGCGGGATGGGAGCGACCGTTGTGACGGCGTGGCTGGAAGGGGCCCGTTTGAATCTGGTTCACGTGGGAGACAGCCGGGCCTATCTTCTCCGGTCCGGTGTGCTGAAGCGGCTGACGTCCGATCATACTCTGGTGGCGGAACAGGTTCGGCGCGGGCTCATCAAACCGGAAGAAGCGCATCTGAGCAAGATGCAGAACGTGCTCATTCGCGCTTTGGGAGTGCAGGAAAATGTCGAACTGGACGCGACCGAGTGGGTGCTGCAGAACCAAGACGTCGTGCTGCTGTGTACAGACGGACTTACCCGCATGGTCGAAGATGACGAAATCGCCAGAACGCTCCTGGAATCCTCCGGCGCGCAGGAAGGCGCTGACAAACTGATTGCCCTGGCGAACGAGCACGGCGGGGAAGACAACGTGAGCGCGATTGTGGCACGCGTTTCAGAAATCTCCTGATCCCAGGCAAAGCTCTTCATAGAATGGCCTCATAAAAATGATCATTCACTGCGAAGGCCTTCCGCCGGCGCCAAACAATGTCTCCGAAAACTAGAACAGCGACTCGAGAGAGCCAGCGATTGAATGCGCCCGACGAGGCGGGCGTCCAGCCCTGGCGAAGGTGGGGGCCCTATGTGAGCGATCGGGCCTGGGGAACGGTGCGCGAAGATTACAGCGCCAATGGCGATGCGTGGAATTTTTTGACCCACGATATGGCGAGGAGCAAGGCCTATCGCTGGGGTGAAGATGGAATCGGCGGGATTTGCGATCGCTATCAATTGCTGGTGTTTGCGCCGGCTTTCTGGAACGGACGCGATCCCATTCTGAAAGAGAGACTTTTCGGGTTGAATCCCCTGGAGGGAAATCACGGAGAGGACGTCAAAGAGTGCTACTTCTACCTGGACAACACGCCGACCCACAGTTACATGCGCATGCTGTACAAATATCCGCAATCGGAATTCCCGTATTCCCATCTTCTGGAAGAAAACCGGCGACGCCAAGGCCGCGGGCCGGAATTTGAGCTGATCGATACTGGCATCTTCGACGATGACCGCTACTTCGATATTTTTATCGAGTACGCCAAGGCGGGCCCGCAAGACATCTGCATACGGATCGAAGCCTTTAATCGCGGACCCGAGGAAGCGGTGCTGCACGTGATGCCGCACTTGTGGTTCCGCAACACCTGGGCGTGGACCCAACCGGAAGGCGCGGAGCCGGTGATCCGACCGCTGGGGTCTGCAAGCGGAAACGGTGGCATCCTCGGAATCGAAGCCGATGCGAGCGCCATGGCGCCACTGAGTAACCTGACGGAAGAATACCGCCTCGAAACAACGCACCTCTATGGACCGCCGGGCGGGAGTCTTCTTTTCACCGACAACGAAACCAACGGGGCTCGTGTGTTCGGATGGGGACACAGCAGCCGCAAGCCGCACGTGAAGGATGCGTTTCACCGTTACGTGATAAACGGAGAAAATTGTGTCAACCGCGAACTTGCTGGCACGAAAGCTTCTTTCCACTACGTGATGAAGGTTCCCGCGGGAAAGTCTGCTATCCTGCCCATGCGCTTGACCCAGCAAAGAGAAGACCCAGGATGGAAGCCGCTGGCGGATGTTGAATCGATCATTCGACAGAGACGCGAAGATGCCGACGAGTTCTATGCGGAGATTCATCCTCCGAAGGCCACGCCCGAAGAGCGGATGATCCAGCGTCAGGCGCTCGCTGGAATGCTTTGGAGCAAGCAAATCTACCTTTTCGACGTGAATCTCTGGCTCGACGGCGACAACCCGAATCGCCCGTTGCCGGAATCCCGTAAAGACCTCCGCAATAGCGATTGGCGGCATTTGAATTCGTCGCGGGTATTGATGATGCCCGACAAGTGGGAATACCCGTGGTTTGCATCCTGGGATCTGGCGTTTCAGTGCCTCACTTTGGCATTGGTCGACCCAAGAACCGCAAAACAAAATCTCTGGGTGTTGCTGTTCGAACAGTTCCAACATTCGAATGGTCAAATTCCCGCCTACGAATGGGAATTCTCGGACTTGAATCCGCCGGTGCAGGCATGGGCGGCATGGCGAATCTATTTATTGGAAAGGCAGAAGGGCGGCAGAACCGACCGGTCGTTCATTGAAAAGTGCTTTCATAAGCTGCTGATCAATTTTGCTTGGTGGATCAACAAAGTAGACAGCCAGGGATTGAATGTCTTTGAAGGTGGATTCCTGGGGCTCGATAACATTACAGTCGTCGACCGCAGCGCAAAGCTGTCCGACGGCGCAATCATCGAGCAATCAGACGCTACCGGCTGGATGGCGTTTTTCTGCCTGCACATGATGCGGATTGCCCTGGAACTGGCTCGTGACAATTCCGCCTACGAGAACCTGGCGATTAAGTTCTTCGAGCACTTCGTCGGTATCGGCGCTGCGATGAAAAAGATGGGCGGGCGAGGTCTCGAATATCAGTTGTGGGATGAAGAGGCCGGTTTCTTTTACGATGTATTGCGGCACCCGAATGGCGATTCACACAAGTTCCGCGTGCGGTCTCTGGTGGGGCTGATACCGATGTTTGCGGTTGAATTCCTGCGGGAAGATGAGCTGGAGCGCTTGCCCCATTTCCGCAACGCGTTGAACTGGTTTATAAAGAACCGGCCCGAGGCGGTGGGCAGCGCCTGCTACACCGAAGTGCGCGACGGCGTGAAGGGCCACGTGCTATCGATTCTCGATCGCGCTCAACTGGTCCGAATCCTCGAACGGCTGTTCGATCCGGAGGAATTTCTTTCCGCGTACGGCATCCGCAGCCTCTCGAAGCATCATGAACACTTTCCGTTTTCGTTCGGAGGAAGCGAGGTGCGTTACTCGCCCGCGGAGGCGGAAGCGAAGATCAAGGGGGGGAATTCAAACTGGCGAGGTCCGGTCTGGTTCCCAACCGGCTACCTGATCATTGAATCCTTGAGGAAATTCAGCGATGCATTCGGGGAAGACTTCGATGTCGCGGCGTGTGGAGAAGACAAAAGAGCGCTCTCACCCAAGACGATGGCGCGCGAAATCGCACAGCGGATGATCGGATTGTTTCGCAGGGATGCAACGGGTAGGAGACCGGTCTTCGGCGATGTCCGCAAATTCCGCGATGACCCGCACTGGCGCGATCATCTGTTGTTTTACGAATACTTCCACGGCGACACGGGAATGGGACTCGGCGCGAGCCATCAGACGGGCTGGACAGGCCTGGTAGCCAATCTGATCGACGAATCCTGCGGGCAATTACCCAACTCGCGCGGCAAAACAGGACAGTAACGACAAGGATGGATTTCACATGCAGCACTATGACTTGATTGTGATCGGCGGCGGCCCGGCCGGAGAAAAAGGAGCCGCGCAGGCGGCCTATTTTGGCAAAAAGGTCGCCCTCGTGGAAGAAAGCTCGCAACTGGGCGGAGCGTGCATCAACACGGGAACACTACCCAGCAAAACACTTCGCGAATCGTCTCTGTACTTCTCGGGACTTCGGCAGCGCGGACTCTATGGCATCGACTATTCCCTGCGGGACGGGTTGACGGTGCACGACTTGATGCACCACAAGGATGAAGTTGTCGAATCGGAACGAAATATCGTACGAAGGAACATCGAAGGGCACTCCATTGAATTGTTTATCGGAAAAGGGGAGTTTGAGAGCGCCAATAGCGTCGCCGTACATTCTGCGGGCGAAGTTGAAACGCATCTTTCCGCCGATGTCTTCCTGATTGCGACAGGCTCCCGCCCGTATCGGTCGCCCGACATTCCCTTTGACGATGAATCCATATTCGACTCGGACACGATTTTGAAACTGAACCCTATCCCACAGAGCCTCGCGGTCGTGGGGGGAGGAGTAATTGGCGTCGAATACGCGTCCATCTTTGCCGCGCTGGGCACAAAGGTCGCCCTCCTCGATAGCCGGGACAGACTACTTCCCTTTCTGGACGCAGAAATATCGGAGTTGTTGCGCAGGCGGCTGGAGGATCTGGGAGTCGAACTCTATCTCAAAGACCGTTCGGCGCATTTTCAGAAAAATGCGACGGGCATCCGCATCCAGCTTCAATCGGGAGAGTACATCGAGGCGCAGTCGGCCTTGTTCGCCGCGGGAAGGCGAGCAAACGTGGAAGGGCTCGGGCTTGAGAAGGCCAGGCTGGGAGTAAACAAACGCGGATACTTTGAGGTGAACGAATTTTACCAAACCTCTGCGCCCAATATTTACGCCGCCGGCGACGTGATCGGCTTCCCGGCTCTGGCGTCTACGTCCATGGAGCAAGGGCGTGTTGCGGTATGCCACGCCTTCGGGTTCGCGTACAAGAAGCGCCTGCCGCACATGCTGCCGATCGGGATCTACACGATTCCGGAGATTTCCAGTATTGGCGAGACAGAAGAGTCGTGCGCGGAGAAAAAGATACCTTACGCGGTGGCCCGAGCGCATTACGCCAACAACGCGAGAGGGCAAATCATCGGCGACAAACGCGGCCTTCTGAAGCTGGTCTTCAACCGCAACGACCGGAAACTGCTGGGAGTACACATTATCGGCGAGAGCGCGACCGAATTGATCCACCAGGGAATGATCATGCTGGAGGCCGGCGGAACGATCGATTCTCTAATCGAATTGGTGTTCAATTACCCGACGCTTTCAGAGATGTACAAGTACGCCGCATACGACGGGCTTGGAAATCTCAGCGGGCACAAATTGCGAGAGGGATAGCCGCTCGCATTCACTGATTCAGACCGGCGAGCTTGGTTGTCGTTTTCTTGTCCCAAACCGGCTGTGATCGGCGGCCCGTGTTTCGTCGAGGTTAGACCCAGTCGCAGAGGTCTGGAGTAGCTGCCAGGAACAGACTACGCTGTTGCCCTTGAAGGCTCAATCGAACAGCAGCGAGCGAATCTGGTTCGCACGGCGTGCGAGTCGTCATGCCCATGGGAAGACGATGGCATGGATCACGGCAAGGGCGAGCACTTATTCGCTGCCCAAATCGCACCTGTGCAGTGCTTCATTCGGAATTAGTTTGTACTTGCGCGCCATCGTGTGAATCTGTCGCAAAGAATAGCCTCTTTCCACCCGAGTTGCTGATGAACGGGGAAATCTCGGGCACGCGAATCAAAGGCAGATCAGGTTCAAAACAAACTTGACATTTATTGATGGGGCGATAAGATTTCCTCTACTTTGAATGGTTTAGACTGGTCGTTTACGGGATTTTGCGGATACCCGCAGAGTTTCCGTCGTCGCTGCGTTTGAAAGCCAAGCGGGTTTGGTCCATCTTTTGTCGCGCCTCTGAAGAGCGTTTGACGGGCAAGATGTTTCATTGCGGAATCAAAAGCACTCGAAGAGCCTTCCAGGCAAAATAGACAGTGTCGGTTGGACAATTGAATATCTGACAGGCCGATGTTTGGGATCCCTACGTGATCGACGGAACCCATGACTAAAATGCTATCGGTTAAGCGTGGATCTATCGGTCGCAGTCGCTTGAGCAGAATTCGTCCGTCCGTGGCAATCGTCTGCGCATTGGTATTTTCATCCGCGGTTTCCGCCCAGGAAACCCAGCGTATCCCCGGGCAGAGACCCGTGTTGGCCGGGTCGGTCGCGGGCACGATTCACGATCAAGATGGACGTCCGGTTGGAAACGCAAGCGTCCACCTTCAGGCGCACGCGGGTTCAGGTGCGTTCACGGCGACAACCAACGGAGAGGGCATCTACCGTCTGAGCAATATCCCGTTGGGAGATTACGATGTAACGGTTACCGATAACGGGTTTATGCCAGCTGCCGCCACGCTCGATATTCTTCCGGCCCAATTGCAGGTCCTTGATTTTCAATTGAAGTCCACCGCTGTTCCGTCCGAAATGTCGCCCGGGCCCGTCGGGATACCGGGCGCCGCGCGGACGGCGCCGCTGCCTCCGTCCGATGAATCGGGGTCTTATCCGATATTCCGGATGCCGGAACCCGAAAGCACGCCTGTTCTCGGCGCACCCGAAGTGCTGCCCACCGAGAAAGACAATTTCGCGATTGAGCCGTATCGATGGACAGTGGAAATGCCCGCGTGGCAAAGATACGGAAAAGGCGGCGAGTTTCCGTACGTTGCGTCACATTGGTGGGATCCTTTTAATCGCAATCGGCTCAAGGGCGACACGCCGATCTTCGGGCAGCGGTGGTTTTTCGACTTCACCGGCACGAGCCTCACGCAGACCGATGTCCGGCGGTTACCCACGCCAAGCAACGTGGCCGCGGAAGAGCCGGGAAGCAGGAATTTCTTCGGGCGCGGAGAAGAAGCATTTGTCGATCAGTCGTTCCGACTGTCGTTCGATCTGTTTCGGGGTGACACATCGTTCCGCCCCGTGGATTTTCGGGTGCGTTTTACGCCCGAGGTTGATCTGAATTTTCTTCAAACCCGTGAGCGAGGGATCGTCAGCGCAGACACGCGGCCCGGAACCAATCGCTTTGACACGCATACGGGAATACAGGAAGCGTTCGTCGAGGCCAAAATCCATGACGTGAGCCCGAATTTTGACTTCGTATCTCTCCGCGTTGGCATACAAAGTTTCAGCAGTGATTTTCGAGGGTTTATTTTCGCTGCCGAGGAACCAGGGATCCGGCTGTTCGGCAATTTCCGGTCCAATCGCATCAACTACAACCTGGCATATTTTTACCTTCTGGAGAAGGACACAAATAGCGGATTGAATACATTCGAGCCGCGGCACCAGCAGGTCGGGATCGGGAACGTTTACATCCAGGACTTCTTCGCCAAGGGATACACAACGGAATTCAGCTTCCATTACAACTACGACCAGGGTGGAATCATCTACGACAAGAACGGCTTCCTGGTGCGGCCCGCGCCGATTGGAAGCGTCGTGGCCGCGAACGGAATACCCAATCCCCACAGTATCCGCGCGTATTACCTGGGATGGACGGGCAACGGCCATATCCGGCGATTGAATATTAGCAACGCCTTTTATCAGGCGCTGGGAACGGACAGCTTCAATTCCATTGCCGGACGTCCCGTGCACATCAATGCGCAGATGGGCGCACTGGAACTCTCCGTGGATAAAGACTGGCTGCGCTATCGCGCTTCCGTGTTCTGGGCTTCGGGCGATACGGAGTCGCGCGTCGGACCCAGCCGGTCGACAGAAACCGCGCGCGGCTTCGATTCCATCCTGGACGACACGCAATTCGCGGGCGGCCCGTTCAGCTTTTGGGACCGGGAGCAAATCCGTTTAACGGGAACGGGCGTGGCGCTGGTAACTCCGAACAGTCTGCTGGCATCGCTGCGGTCGAGCAAGGACGAAGGCGAAGCGAACTTTGTGAATCCCGGCGTGCGCGTCTACAATGCCGGCATTGACGCCGACTTGACGCCGAAGCTGCGGGGGTTTGTGAACTTCAACTACTTGCAGTTCGACCGGACTCAGACCCTCACGTACCTCTTATTTCAGTCGAACATACACCGCAGCATCGGTGCGGACTCGGGGATCGGGATATCTTACCGGCCGCCGTTAACCGAGAACATCGTACTGACCGCAGGAGTTTCGTCGCTGGTGCCCGGACTTGGGCTGCGAAATATATATAACTCAAGGGTGCTCGTTTCCGGGTTTGCGAACCTTCGAATTCAGTTTTGATCGTACGGAATACTAAAGAGGTGGGCATGCGATTCACAGGCAGAGCCGGACGTTACCTGATGGGACTGCTGGCGTCATCGTGTGTGATCTCTTTATACGGGGTTGTCGCGGCTAGTTCCCCAGGCGCAGTGGCCCGGCCGGACACGGGCTCAACCATGCAAGCGCTGGACAGCCAGTCCCTCCGCCTGAAGCAAACGCAGGATGACGTAGACGCCAAATCTCTGGGCTGCCAGAGTTGCCACACGACCACCGACAGCCGGACGATGCACGTGTCACAGTCGGTGCGCTTGGGCTGCACGGATTGCCATGGAGGCGATGCGGGCGTGCGAGTGGCAGCCGGCCTTTCCGCCACGTCCGGCGAATATCTGATCGCCAAGAAGAAAGCGCACCCGCAGCCGAAAGTTCTGGCGAACGGAAACACAGCCAATCCGGTTCGAGCATACACGGATTGGCTGAAGGAAGATTGGGATTACGTCAAGTTCGTAAACCCCGGCGATTTGCGCGTGGCCGCCACGACCTGCGGAGCGTCCGGTTGCCACACCTCCGAAGTCCAAAAGGTCCGCACCAGCATGATGACTCACGGAGCCATGCTTTGGGGCGCCGCGCTCTATAACAATGGAGCATTCCCGCTCAAACAACCTCATTTTGGAGAAAGTTATTCGCCCGATGGAAAGCCCCAACGATTGGTGACGGTTCCCCCGCCCACTCCGGAAGAAACGCGACTCAAAGGCGTTCTACCCTATCTCGAACCAATCGAACGATGGGAGGTTTCGCAGCCCGGCAATGTCCTCCGTATTTTCGAACGCGGGGGCGAGAAAAAGCCCGAGGTTGGAATTCCGTCGCTGGATGAAGAGCCGGGCCGTCCGGATGTGAAGCTTGGCGAGCGCGGGTTCGGAACCCTTCTCCGCACCGATCCCGTTTTCCTCGGCCTGCAAAAGACGAGATTGTTCGATCCGCTCCTCAGTCTGCCGGGTACGAACGACCAGCCGGGCGACTATCGCAACAGCGGCTGCACCGCTTGTCACGTGGTGTACGCGAACGACAAGTCCGCGGAGCATTCAGGCTCCTATTCCATCTACGGCCACTCGGGCTTCACGGCAACCGCCGATCCCACGATTCCCAAAAATCAGCCCGGCCATCCGATCCTTCACCAGTTCACTCGCTCGATCCCCTCCAGCCAGTGCATGGTGTGCCACATGCATCCGGGCACCAACATGGAGACCACCTATTACGGGTACACCTGGTGGGACAACGAAATGGATGGCGAGGAAATGTACCCGGCCAAGCAGCGCAACCCGAGCCCCAAGGAACAACTGGAGGTGCAAACGAGAAATCCGGAACGAGCCGCGCAGCGGGGATTGTGGTCGAGCGTGGATTTCCTGGAAAAAGTCGGAACTCCGGAGTTTGAAAAGACCCTGAAGCACACCCAATTTGCGGACTTCCATAGTCACGGATGGCTTTTCCGCGCAGTTTACAAGAAGGACCGGCAGGGAGACCTGCTCGACGAAAAGAACAACATCGTTCCCTTTGACGATCCCGAAAAGTTCGGGAAGGCCGTGCACCTGGCGGACATCCACCTCGAAAAAGGGATGCATTGCGTGGATTGCCACTTCGCGCAGGATGCCCACGGAAATGGAAAGCTGTACGGCGAAACGCGCAATGCCATTGAAGTGGATTGCGTGGATTGCCACGGGCAGGTGAATGCGCGCGCGTCGCTGTTGACGTCCGGACCCGCCGCGCCAAAGGGAGGAACGAACCTGGAACTTCTGCGCACTCCCTGGGGTGAGCGCGAGTTCTACCGGAGAGACGACCGGATTTTCCAGCGGTCGATGGTTGAACAGGGCAAGGAATGGGAAGTCATTCAGGTGATGGACTCGATTACGCCCGGCAACCCGAACTACAACGAGAAGGCGCGCTTTGCAAAAACAATCCAGAAAGACGGCTCTACTTGGGGTGGCCACGATACGAGCGCGTTTGCACACCCCAATAGCCGGATGACTTGCTACAGTTGCCACTCCGCCTGGGTGCCCACTTGCTTCGGCTGCCACCTGCAGATGACAGCCAATCAGCGCGTGCCCATGCTTCATAACGAAGGCCTGGTTACCCGGAATTACACGTCGTACAACTTCCAGATCCTGCGCGACGATATTTACATGCTCGGCGTCGACGGCACCGTTACGGGCAACCGGATTGCGCCGATCCGGTCGGCTTGCGCGGTCCTCGTGAGTTCGCAGAATGCGGATCGCGGATGGGGATATTACCAGCAACAAACGGTCTCCGCCGAGGGCTTCAGCGGGCAGGCGTTCAGCCCCTTTGTGCCCCATACGGTGCGCACGAAGGAAACGCGGACGTGTTCGGACTGCCACGTTTCCGCAAAAGGCGACAACAATGCGTGGCTCGCGCAAGTGACCCTGCAGGGCGGTGGCTTCATGAATTTTGAAGGCCGCTACATTTACGTAGCGAGCGGCAAGGGCGGATACCAAGCGGTGGCGGTGGCCGAACACGAAGAGCCGCCCACGATCTTCGGCAGTGACTTTCAAAAAATTGCCTATCCGTCGAACTACCAGAAATTCCTGCGTGGAGGAAGCCGCCTCGGCCAGAGCTATCGCCACGAAGGCAATGTGCTCGACGTGCAGGTGCGAGGTGAGTATCTCTACGCGGCCATGGGAGAAGAGGGCATCCGCGTCTTCGACGTCGCGAACATCGACGACAAAGACATTTCCGAGCGGATGATTACGGCGCCCGTATCGCCGCTGGGGCAGCGATTCTACGTCAAGACGAAATACGCGCAAGCCATCGCGTCTCCGAGCACGCTTGCAATCGATCCCCTGCGCACGCACAAACCGGAGAACGAAGAGCAGCCCATCCATCTGATGTACGGCTTTCTATACGTCGCCGATCGCGACGAGGGTCTCGTGGTGATTGGCAATCCGGACCTGAAATCCAAGACTCCGGGTGTGGGCACGCTGCTCGATGGCGACCCGAAGAACAATTTCCTCAAGCGCGCACTGGCGTTCAATCCCAACAACATCCTCCACGGAGCGCGCCGGATCGCCTTCGTGGGAACCTACGCTTACATTCTGTGTGATCGCGGATTAGTGGTTGTTGATCTCGATAATCCCCTTCAACCAAAGGTAACGGCGGAAATTGATGCGCCCGCGTTGAACGATGCGCGCGGAATCGCGGTTCAGTTCCGGTACGTATTCGTGGTGGACCGGAACGGCCTGAAGGTGCTGAATATCACCCGGCCCGAGTCACCCGTGATTGTGCGCGACGCCCAGGTGCCGATGGAAGACGCCCGCAATATCTACCTTGCGAGAACCTACGCATATGTTTCCGCTGGCAAGCAGGGTGTTGGGATCGTCAACATCGAGAGGCCCGAGAAACCCGCGCTCGATCAATTCTTCACCGCCGGCGGAAAACTGAACGATACGAATGACGTGAAGCTGGGAATGGTGAGCTCGAGCCTGTTTGCATTCGTAGCGGACGGAAAGAACGGGATGCAGGTGGTGCAACTCTTCTCCCCGGTGGCCACGCCCAAATTCGCGGGGTTCAGCCCGCAGCCTGTTCCGAAGCTGATTGCCAGCTACCGGACGCATGGGCCGGCGCTTTCCATATCCCGCGGCATTGATCGGGATCGCGCGGTGGATGAAACCGGCAACCAGTTGGCCGTTTTTGGAAGACGAGGTTCCCGTCCCCTCAACCGCCAGGAAACGCAGGGGCTCTACCTGCGAGACGGGCAACTTTACACCGTTCCGGACGATCCGCAGAACGCGCCAGTAGACGGCAATCCCCAAAAAGTTGCTGCAGTCCAAACCCTACAGGGAAATCGATAGATAAACCGGAGGAAAGGAAATCATCTTTCCAGGCGGCACCCTCGCAGTGTTTTACTCCTGCCGGGACGGATTACCGCTGGACTGGACCGCTTTCGGCTGCGCTATATCCATGATGCCGTTGACGCGGCGCTCCTGCCGCCAATCGTGATAGCTGTGACATTCAAAGCAGCGCCCCTCCGCAGCCTGCTGCGAGTGCCCCGCCTGTTTATGACATTGCCGGCACAGAGTGATTCCCGGAAGGTTCGTTTCGGCCGTCTTGCGGCTAGTGGGTATCGTTGAATGGCATGCCACGCACGTGAGCATCCGGTGCGACTCGTGGTCGAACTCCGAACGCGGAAGCCACCGGGCGGGGATCACCGCTTTGACAGACTGCGGCAATCCTGGGCCGTCGTGCTGGGTCGAGATATGGCACATTTTGCAGTTCTTGTTCCAGAGCAGGCGTTCAGCTTCTGCTGTGCGGAGTTGTACCCATTCGGAAGCTGAATTCGCTACCGGCGAAGGCTCATTGCGCGTTGGCCGCAAGAAGGACGCCGTAAGGCCAAGGGGCATGCCGTCATCAATTTCGAGGACCGCTTGTCGCACGGCCTCCGGGTGCTGAGCGACGTAGTCGGTGTATTGCTTGATGATAAAGGCGTGGACGATATCCGGTTTGTCGTGCGGCGCGGGCGAGGGTATGATGCGATCGAACTGAAGCACGTGGCAGGCCGCGCACTGGTTCACGTACTTGATGGCGGTCATATAGGCCCCGAAGCCGGCCTCCACCGAGCGGCGCTTCCTCTGCTGGGCGTCGGTAGCTCCCATTATGACCGGCTGCTGTGAAGCAGGCTGGACCACTGCGACCGAATAGGGCCACGGGCCTTGCGTGTTGACGGGACGGTGGCAATCGTCGCAGACCATCTGGACGGCCCCGCGAGGCCCTCGAATCGTCGGCTGCAAATGGACAAAATGGTTCAAATTAATCGTGCCGGGGTCGGATTGCCCAGGGCGCAGCGGCGCAAACTCGGGATGCTTTTTGTCGAAGCCGCCAATATGAGGGTCCACCAGGTTTTTGTCGTCGGATGTTTTCAGATCGCTGTGGCACTGAATGCACCCTGAATCAGAGGTTTCCGCAAGGCGCATGTTCCCGACATGCTCCACATGGCAGGAACTGCACTGCGGGATGAAAACCTGCCGGTGGTTGTGCTCCGGCGCGTCGTGGCATCCCAGGCATGCTTTGTCCGGCACGGTGGCCCGGAAGCTCGCGGTGCGCACGTGGCACAGGTTGCAATTCGTAGTCAACACGGCGTGGGCGGAGGACAGCGGACCCTCCGTGTAGACATTCTGGTCGCGCACCATGCGGGCATAAACGATCCAACCGACTGCAAGAAGCGGAATTCCCACCGAGAGCCCGAAGCGCCATTTGCGAAAGACATCGCGGTGCGTGAAATACTGCAGGTCGATGCGCTTCGCCAGGGATTTCGTGGTTCGGATGCGAGGCATGGGTCAGTACCTCAGAGCCACGACGGCATGCACCGCTCCGAGCAGAAGCAACCCGTAGGACGCGGGAATGTGAAAGAGGAGCCACCCGTGCAAAAATTTATGAAGCCGGCGCTGGCGCTCCAATTCGCGCTTTTCCTCGCAGATGTTTTCCAAATCCTCAAACTTCGGCCAGAGCGCCTCGGGAACAAGAACCTTCAATTGCCGGAACGCAGTGGCTGCTTGAACCGGATTTCCAAGCAGGTGCTGCCGGGAATGCCGGGAGGTTAAATAAGGCTTCATCTGGGATTCGAAGAAAACCGTGATCTTCCTGCTCACGCGCTCGTCCGCCACGGCCACAGCAGCAGCCTTCTTTCCCTTTACCGGGAACTGCAAAAGCTCCTCGGCGGCCTCTTCGCGTTCGATCTCGTGTTCCACTGCCGCGCCGATATCGGACACGATAATTGCCGCCTCGTTGACGAGCTGACCGAGTACGCGGTCGATCTGGTCGTAGATCGTCTCCATGGGGACGCGTTCAGTCATCACCTTAGGAATGTAATGCTGCAGCAGCGCGCCGAGTATGCCGCTGATGAAGACCACCAGAAAGAGTGCCATCAAAACTCGAGTTAGAGCCCCATTCCCGAGCCGGAAGCCCGCATGAAACAGAATGAACGGAAAGCTGAGAAATCCGATCCAGAGATGTCCCCGCATCCACCACGTCGCGCGGCCCACGCGCCAGATGCGGTATTTTCTCCGCGCGCCCAGAAGTCCGGCGAAAATCATCATCGCCGAGCCCGCTCCGGCGTAGATCAACCCGGCCGTGCTGCCGCCGCTTACGCCGGCCACGCTCAGAAAGGCATAGGGGATATACAGCGCACCGCCCAGCGCCAACAAAGCCAGCGAGCCGATGAACCATCCTCTGTGACTTTGGTTGATGATCACGGCTGGGCAATTCCCTTGCCGGACTCTTTCGCGAGATCCGCAAAAAACTCACGAGGGTTCACACGGTGAGCGGCGTCATGGGGACACGCATAGACGCAGTTAGGCTCGTCGTGATCGGGGCAGAGATTGCAAGTCGTGGCTTTGGTTTTTATTTCGGCAATTTTCCGCCCGGGATGCGCGGGATCGTCGGTTTGCACATCGAAGGGGTGCATATTGATGTTCCCGTACGGACAATTATTGGCGCACAGGCCGCAGCCAATGCACCAGTCTTCGATCGTGATTTCGAGGGTGTTGCGCCTGCGAATCGCACCGACAGGACAGCCGACCATGCATAACGGGTCCTTGCATTGGCGGCAGGATGTAGCCACGAGGTAGTGGTCGAGGCGCAGGCCGTCGCGAATCAGGCGGCTGACGCCATCGTGTGCGTCCGCGCAGGCGCGCACGCACTGGTCGCAACGTGTGCATTTGTCCAGATCGAGCACCAGAAGACTTTGCGCTTCCATCAGCCCTTGGGCCAGGAATGAATCGACGGGCACGCTTTGTATCTGGGCGAAGCGCTGTCGGTTTTCGGCCGCCCGCTCGCCGGCGACGGCTTCGAGGCCGTGCCGCACGTCCGGAAATTTCTCCAGCATGAGATTGAAATCCTCAACGAGAATGCGCACCACTTCCACGTGATCGAGAGCGATGCAGTTTGCCGTGCGCACCCCGCCACCCAGGAGTGAAAGTTCGCCGAAGAAACCGCCGCGCCCGATGTAAGCAAGCACGAGGTCGCCGCCCGGATGCGTTTCGGTCACTTTGACGAAGCCGATTCGCACCAGGAAAAAGCTGTGCGCAGGCTCGCCCTGGCGGCAAATCAACTGCCCGGGCGAGTATTGGCGCAGCTCGACGCGATCGCGCAAGTAAGTGACGAAATCGGGCGTGACTGACGAAAAAATGGGAATACCCCGCAAATGGGACTCGAGAGCGCGCTTGCGGTAATTCTGCTCGATGCGGGCGCGGAAGGCGCGATTCCGCCGCATGATATCGAGTACGTTCCGCAGCATTTCGAGTACTGTCAGATCGGTCTTTGCGCGCACCGTCGCCGAGCGCGGATAGTAGTTCATGCACGTCATTTCCCCGAAAAGATCTCCCGCCTGCAGTTCGGCGACGCGGCTGTCATAGGGCAGATCGACGGGCCCGTCGATGGGTATATATCCCTTGTGGGGCTCTTTCTGAACTTGCGCCCGGTTCGTAGGCTCGAGAACGGATTTCAGCTTGCTGAAAAAACCCTTCTGCCCTTTCGTGCCGACGTGGGCCAAGGGCGAAGAAAGATAGACTTCGGCTTTCCCATCAAGAATATAGAAGGCCGTCGAGCCATAATCACCTTCCTTGCAAATGATCTCGCCCGCTTTGTAAGTGCGCTTGCGTATGGCATTGCTGTTCAGATTCAGAAAGGTGCCGGAGACGCCGCGGAATACATCCACCTCCTGCAACTCCGGTAGCAGGACTGGATCGCCCTCGCCCAGATTCGTATCGATGACCTTCTTGTTCGTGAGCGCCCCAGTGGGACAACAGACCATGCACTCTCCACAGCTCACACAACTGGACGTGCCCATAGGCATGTTGTCGTCAAACGAGATGCCCGCCTGATAACCCTTGCCACGCCTCGCGAGCACAAAGTTGTGACGGAGCTCGTTGCAGCCGCGAATGCAGCGATCGCAGAGGATGCAGGCTTCGTGGTCCACCGAAATGGAAAGGGAGGAATCGTCATGGCCGCGCGGCGTGACGCGCGGAGCGTAGGGAGACGCCTTAATGCCGGCTTCGGCGGCGAGGCGTTCAAGTTCACAGTCCGCCGATAGCTTTTGGCGCGCGCAAGGGGAAGGATGATCGGCGATCAATAGTTCGAGGAGTGTGCGCCGCACGCTCTTGATGTCGTCGGTGGCGGTTTTGACCACCATTTTCGGCTCGATCAGCCGCACGCAGGAAGCCGCGTAAACGCGCTGGCCGATGTCTACCACGCACATCCGGCAAACGCCGACAGGCTTTTCATTCTGCTGATGGCAAAGCGTGGGTATGGCGATGCCGCATTTTTGCGCGGCCTCGAAGATCGTGGTGGTCTCGCCCCGCACCTGGTCGATGGCGACAGGCTGCCCGTCGATGGTGAGCTGTATCTGCTGCCGGGGAATGTAGGTTTGTGAAAAATCCTGTTCTTGCTCCATCGATTACCCCCGACCTTGAAAGCATACGCCGCCGGGGCAGCGGCGGGTCTTTAGGTGCTCGTCGATTACGGAGGGGAAATGCTTGATGATCGAGGCGACGGGAGCATGAATGATCTGCCCGAGGCCGCAGATTGACGTAAGCCGCATGGCCTTGAAAAGCTCGTGGATGACGGTCATGTCGTCCTTCCCGGATTCGCCCTGTGTCCAGTGAGTGAGCAAGTCTACTAGTTTTTGCGAACCGACGCGGCAGGGAACGCACTTTCCGCAGGACTCGTTGCGGAAAAATCGCGTGGAGTTGATCGCCATATCGAGCATGCAGCGCCCTTCGGCGCAAACAACGATCGCGCCGGATCCCACCATCGAATCAACATCCGCCAGAGCCTTAAAATCCAGCGGCAGATCCACCATGGCAGCGGGAAGGTAGCCGGAAGAGGGCCCCGAAGGCGCAAACCCGAGCAGCCGCCTGCCGTCTCGAATCCCGCCCGCATATTTGAAAATCAGATCGCGATAGGAAACCCCCATCGAGACCTCGTAAACACCGGGATAGGAAACGTCGCCGCTAATCCCCACGAATTTCAATCCGGGCACCCCGTTGATGCCCTGCTTCTTGAACCATTCGGCGCCGTTCACCAGAATGGCTGTGGCGAATGCAAAAGTTTCCACGTTGTTGATGACGGTTGGAGAGTTCCAGAGCCCGTTCGTGCCGGGAAATGGCGGCTTGTTGCGCGGTTCGGAGCGCTTCCCCTCCATCGCTTCCAGGAGAGCGCTTTCCTCGCCGCAAATGTAGCCGCCGGGGCTGACGAATATTTCAAGATCGAAGTCGAGATCGGAGCCCAGTATCCCCTGCCCCAGGATGCGTTCCCGGTAGCAGCGATGAATTTCTTCCTGCAAAACTTCCCGCGGCTCTTCGTATTCGTGGCGAATGTAGAGATAGCCTTTTGTCGCGCCAGTAACAAGCCCAGCGACAATCATGCCTTCGATCACAAGATGGGGGGCCCGTTCCATGATGAACCGGTCTTTGATTGTGCCAGGTTCGCTCTCGTCCGCATTGCAAACGATATATTTCTGCACTCCCGGGGCGTTTCGAACGATGTCCCATTTTGTGCCTGTGGGGAAACCAGCGCCTCCCATGCCGCGCAAAGTGGAAGCTTTCAGCGTGGTCAACACCGCATTGAAATCGCGATTCTCCACAAATTGCCGCACCGCTTTGTACGTGCTGGGCCCCTCGTAAGGGTTGGTTTCCAATCCAGGACGGTGACGTTTGGGCGAGGGTTGGCGCGGAAGCTTCCCCTCTGCGGCTCCTTCAATCATCTCAAGGGCCAGTGGGGCACTCACTCCGGAATAGATGTGGTCGTTGATCGAGAGGGCCGGAGCGGTGTCGCAGCGGCCGAGGCAGGAAACGTCCCGGATGGAAATCTCGGCCGCTGACCGCCCTGCGAAGGCCTGATCGAGCGATTTTCTTAGTTGGGTTGCACCGAGAAGGTGGCAGGTCATGTCCGCACAGACGCGAACATCGACTTTGGGCGGAGGCTTGAGATAAAAGTGGGGATAAAAGCTGGCGACGGCGTAAATCTCGCTGACCGGCATCTTCAGTTTGCCGGACAATATATACAGTTGTTCCGTAGGCAAATACCCGTAGGTAGCCTGGATGGCCCTAAGTTCGTCAAACAAGAAAGAGCTCCTGGCGTTTGCGAGTGGCCCGAGCGTCCAAGGTAAAAATGCAGCTCAAGATACCAAACTTCGCTGGGAATTTCCACTGGAAGGCCTCAGGGGCCGCCGGATGAACTTTCGCGAACCACTGGGAGAAAAAACGGGCAATTGGGTGTACATTATTGATCCTCGGTTTAAGCTTGAGACACGTACCGGCTGGCAAATCTGGGAGGATGATCGCAATGCGAGCGAAAACGTCTCTGCTGCCCTTATTTTTCTTCTCCGCCTTCGCGCTGGCTCCTGCGGTAACAGCTCAGGTGACCGTACAGCCTCACGTAACTCCAGCTCCACAACAACCTCAGCCACAGCGGCCCCAGCAGGACCAGACGGCGGAGGTCGGCAAATACAGCGGGCCTGGATCTTGTGCCGCGAGCAACTGCCACGGCGGTGTCCAGGCGAAGATGGTGGTTCGCATTGCGCAGAACGAGTACAGCATCTGGGCCGCTCAGGACAAGCACGCGCGTTCGTACTCGGTACTCTCAAATCCCGTTTCGGTTCGAATGGGAAAAATTCTTGGCCTCGATCAGCCGCCCAACAGGTCGGGAAAATGCCTCAATTGCCACGCCCTAAATGTGAAGCCGGAACTGCGCGCGCAGACCTTCCAGAATGTCGAAGACGGAGTTAGCTGCGAGAGCTGCCACGGGCCCGCGGTCGGCTGGCTGGGGCCGCACACACTGAAGAATTGGACGCATGAGCAATCCTTGAAGCTTGGGATGTACGATACCCGCGACCTCGCCAAGCGGACGGAACGCTGCCTCACGTGTCACATCGGGACGGAAGAAAAAGAGGTGGACCATACGATGATTGCGGCGGGCCATCCGGACCTGACTTTTCAACTGGAGTCGTTTAGTTCGGCGATGCCCCGCCACTGGAAACCGGCGGCAAATGCTAGCGCGTGGCTCAGCGTGCAGGAGTTGGCGGTTGGGCAAGCGGTGCAATTGAGGGAAGCGTTGAATCGGCTGAACCGGCTGTCGTCCGGCGCGAACTGGCCGGAGTTCTCGGAGTACGAATGCTTCGCATGCCATCACAGCCTGACGAAGCCCGAGACGAGCTGGAGGCAGGCCGGCGGTTATCACGGCAGGCAGCCTGGCGCGCCCGTCTGGAATCCGTCGACCTATGCGGTATTCCGGCACATCGCCGCGGGCGTGGATGCAGCGACCACAAACCAGCTCATGTCCGCCCTGGAAAATATCGAGCAACTCTCGGGAAAGCCGGGCAGTAAAGACCAACTGGCGGCGCGCGCGAAGGATGCCGCCAGCCTGGCGGATCGTATTGCGCAGCAGGTAAAGGCGCAGCCCTATGATCGGGATCTGACGGCGCGGCTGTTGCAGCAAATCTGCGACGATTCGGAAACAATCTCCATGGAAGGCGAGCGCTCCGCCGAACAGGCGACGATGGCCCTCGATTCGCTCTCCCTGGCCTACGCCAAGAATGAGCAAACGGCAAACCAAGTGGAGCTTCGGGCCGCTATCACGGACCTGTTTCAGCAGCTGGATAATCCTTCGGCGTACAATGCTCCCAGGTTTGCCATGCAACTGCAGAAGGTCGCGACACTCGTGCCACGCGGTCAGGCCCGCGTGGCAGGCGGGCGCTGAGATTTTTTCAGGCGGGCTGGGCGCGGCGGGATGCGCCGGTTCGGCCGGATGCGACAGCCAGTTATCTGTCCAGTCGGCATTCGCACCCCTGTCGTCCACTTATTCGTATGCGTTGTGGGTCACAGGCGGGTTGCGGATCAGGCGAAACGACCAGCCCTTCCCTTCTTTTCTACGAAAATAACTTCGATTATTGAGTCGGGTTTAGCGGGAATTTTTGGTAGGGCAAGCGCACATTGTTGATAACGATCTGGTCCGCGCGTGTCGACGGGGCCGACTCCCATCCCGCGGCTCCCCCGGCCGTAACGTAGTCATCCTGATCGACGCCGTCTCCGCTCACTCCCAGGCCGCCAACCAGCTTCCCGTTGCGATAAAGCCCCACGCTCCCAGGGAAGAAGACGATGCCATTCTGATTCAGATTCGTGGGCTGCGAACCTTGCGTGCAGGGATGGTTAACGTCATTCACAAACAGAGGGAAAAACGGCCCGGGCGTGGTGCCGTCGATGCCGGAAGGAAACAACGGCTGCGCGCCAAAGCTGATGGTACGGGCGGTGACGGAGGTCCCCGCGGGAACGCCAGGCAGATCGTTTGGATTCACCGAGGGGCTGTTAAAGTAAATCATGTTGCGAGCCTTGCCGACGGCTACGTCGATGCTGAACACGGTCGCATCCGGCATGCGATACAACGCAAGCAGGCTCCCATCCAGATCCGCCACTGAAATCACCATCCGAGTTCGCTGGCCAAGAGGCAAACGGATAACGGCGCGCGTAACATTGGCCGTGGCAATCGCATTTTGTACGATCGATCCGACTTCCGCGGCAGACAGGCCTCCGACGAGGCCGGAACGCTCAGGAATTAAATCGCCTTCCGGAACCGGCCCGGGGCTGGAAATCGGACCCATCGAGTAACTGCCGTTTGTCGAACCGGCCGTGGTCCCCGATGGTTGCGTCATTTGAACGACAAAAGGCAGCGTGATCCCGTTGATTATTACCAAACCGGGAGGAGGAAGAGAAGAAAGTGGCGGTATGAGACCAGCAACGCTGCCTCCCATGAAGGCGGCAAACTCAGCTACATCCATTCTCGCCGCCACGACCCCGATCCCCCCGACGGCTTCGCCATTTTTGAAAAGAGGGAAACCACCCGGATTTACGGCGGTCGGGTCACTGTCAAACAGGTCCGCTTTCCCCGTAATGATTCCGACGCCCGGACTACTGCCGTTGATCAAGGTCGCCGGCGGAACAGCCTGACCGGGAATAAAAGTAGTGTTGAAACCACAGCCGCGATTCGTATTTTCGATGCCGTATAGCGCGGCGCTCGCCGTATCGGATACACCGGGCGGAAAGTGAATGCCGCTGATGAAGCGGACCGTGCGAGATGACAGAGGCGCCTCGTTGTTGCTGAAAAACGCGGCTGTGCGGGCTAGCCCAACCGCAACTTCATTCGCATTGAGCACGGCGCCAAAATTTCCCACAGCCGTCGTCGGGGCGCTCGCCTTGTTGTAAACGGCGAGAATTCTGCCTGCTCGATCGACAACCGCGATCACTAGGGGATCGGAAACGGTGCTGGCGGTCGCTTGCACCACGGCTTGAACATCTGTCGAGGACAACGTTGCGACCTGCGTCGTTTGTTGGGGTGCGGGAGGCGCGTTGACCCCGCCGCAGCCTATGCAGGCAGCGAGAGTAACGGTCACAAAGCCGGCATTCAGCAGTCGTGAAAGATTCACGCGCGCGCTCTCAGGTTCCCGGCAAGGCGCAAAGCACATCGAGCCGCTCTGCCTTTGCGAACGGACTGGACACGATCCAAGCAGACCGCCGCGAGTCCGCTATATTGCCAGAAACCCCACCAAGTTCACAATGATTTTGCATTAGATGCGGGGCGCCGAGGCCGCCGCGTGAGAGGGGAGCAGACGAGGTGGCCAGAAGACCGCTCAGCATCGCGGTGGTGCGGTTAATCGGAAGGAATCGGAACCAGGATTACCTACCCGCTAATTTTCGGGCCCAGCGGCGGAGTAATTTTCCCCGGATCTTCCGCGCTCCCCAATGACTGTTCGGCCGTCGTTATAAAGTCGGTCCGCAGGGCCAGCCCGCGCAACTTCCAACCCACAGTCTCAGGTGAAACTTCTTGCGCAATAGGCAACGCAGGTAGTCGCCGTGCTCCAACCGAGGCCGGCTCGTACAGCCAGATTACACAAACGGCCACGGGATGCGGCCGGTTACGCGACCGCTCGGTTTGGCGGGTGAGTAGGGCGAGCCGGAGCGTCAAGCGTTTCTCGAATCACTCCGTCAGGACGACCGCCGCTTATTGTCGGCGGGGAACGCCCTCGAAACGGGCAGCGTTCTCGAAGCTCACAGTCAGTTCGTGTCCTGGTTCTAGTGGTCTCGAACACGAAATGAACACGCAGCGGCGTTTCGGTGCGATGTCGACGGGTGGCTCTACATGTTTAACTTGACTAACTTAAACGCATATCTGTACTTTCATGTACTGACTTCTTCATTCACCAGCCAGCGGAGTGCAGGGCGCATGCGTCGACGATCTCGATTCGCCTTCTTCTCAATTATCTTGATCTCAGCGGTAGTTTCCGATAGCCGCCTCGCTCATGCCCAGTTCCTAGCACCATCACCGACGCGGGGCTTGATTACACAGCCAATTGATGAAGGCAATCGCCTTATGCTCGCTGGCAACACACGGCCTGAAGCAAATGCGACAAATGACCGCGGTCCCGTCCCGGTGGGTTTTCGCCTGGAGCATATGCAGCTTCAGTTGAAGCTTCCTGCGGAGAAGGAGCAGGATCTTGAGCAATTAAACATCGATCTGATAAACCCCCTCTCTCCCAGCTACCACAGATGGCTCACGCCCGACCAGTTTAGACAACGATTTGCCCCGGCGCCGGCAGACGTTGATGTCATAACGTCGTGGCTGCAGTCCAACGGCTTTACGGTCAACGTGGTGTATCCGAGGTCGATCGATTTCTCCGGCACGGCGGAACAAGTTCGCAAAGCTTTTGGGACCGAAATTCATAACCTTGAGGTCGGTGGCTTAAAGCACTTCGCCAACATGAGCGATCCGCAGCTTCCCGCCGCACTGGCGCCCGCGGTAGTGGGCGTTGTGTCGATGAACGATTTCATGCCCCACGCGATGAACCATCCGCGGATGAATTATACAATCGGAGGCGGTTACTACACTGTAGTCCCTGCGGATTTAGCGACCATCTATAACTTTAATCCTCTATTCGCCAGGGGAGTCTCAGGACAACGACAAACGGTTGTCGTGGTTGAGGATTCCGACGTTTACAGCACAGCGGACTGGACCACGTTTCGCAGCGTTCTTGGCCTGTCTGTTTACTCGTCGGTGTCATTCACGCAGGTTCACCCAGCACCACCAAGCGGGACCAATAACTGTAGCGATCCAGGCATTAACGGGAATGACGCCGAAGCGATCCTCGACGCGGAATGGGCGAGCGCCGCGGCGCCGAGCGCTGCTATCGTTCTGGCGTCTTGCACCGATACCACTAATTTCGGCGGTTTCATCGCGCTCCAGAATCTGCTGAATACTTCCCCCCCGGCGATTGTAAGCATCAGTTACGGAGGGTCCGAGCCAGAACTCGGAACAGCCGGCAACGCATACATCAATTCACTTTATCAACAGGCGGCAGCAGAGGGAGCTTCCATATTTGTTTCCTCAGGAGATGAAGGAGCGGCCAGTTCCGATGCTGGCCTTCCTTATGCGAGCCATGGCATCGCCGTCAGCGGATTCACCTCTACGCCCTACAACGTCTCGGTGGGTGGAACCGATTTCGGCGACACGGTCACCGGAAGCAATAATATTTATTGGGCCACATCGAATACATCCACCTATGGTTCCGCAGAATCCTACGTTCCCGAAATTCCCTGGAATAACTCGTGCGCGAGCCAGCTGCTGGCGACCTATTTCAGGTTTTCGGTCACCTATGGATCGGCTGGCTTTTGCAATAGTTCGACCGGCTCGTCTTACTTTCTAACGACGGTGGCTGGCAGTGGAGGCCCGAGCGGGTGTGCTACCGGAGTGCCAGCGACAAGCGGGGTGGTTGGTGGAACCTGCGCCGGATATGCGAAGCCTAGCTGGCAATCGGTGTTCGGGAATCCGGGAGACGGCGTTCGTGATATTCCTGACGTCGCACTCTTCGCCGCGAACGGAGCCTGGGGACACTACTACGTGGTCTGCTACTCCGATAACGGCTCGGGTCGCGGAGGGAGTCCGTGCACCGGCGCTCCGAATACATGGTCTGGGTTCGGTGGCACCTCCGTGTCGTCCCCCATAATGGCGGCGACGCAGGCGCTTATAAATCAGGCGAGTGGAGGTAGTGCGGGAAACCCCAATCCGACCTATTACTCGCTTGCGAATGGCGAATATGGCGCCAGTGGCAATTCAGCATGCAATTCGAGCTTGGGGAACGAGGCAGAGAGCACCTGCATTTTCTACGACGTTACCGAAGGCGACATGGATATCAGCTGTAAGGCGGGGCTCATGGTTCCGGCACCAGATTGCTACCTGCCATCGGGCACGTATGGCGTGCTCTCCCAATCCAATTCGCAATACCAACACGCTTATGGCGCCAGCACTGGGTGGGACTTTGCTACCGGGATCGGGTCGGTCAATGCCAATAATTTAGTGAACAGCTGGCCGAAACCTCCCTCGATTACCAGTGCAAACAGCTCGACATTTATCGCCGGAACACAGGGAATGTTCACAGTGACCGTTACGGGGACTCCCGCACCGGCTCTGACTGAATCAGGGGCCTTACCCAGCGGCGTAACGTTCAATACAAC